>NZ_CP025120.1:1658131-1989757 GCF_002838765.1 Kangiella profundi
AACGCCATGATTAGAAAGAAATTTCCGAGTTCAGGTATCAAGGGAAAACCTACTAATATTTGTCTGAGGATTGTTTAGATTCGTCACCATCACGTGGCTGCATTGGATGACCATACTTTTGCAGAGAGGCTTCTACCTCTGGTGGCATATAGGTCTCGTCATGTTTTGCCAATACCTTTGATGCCACTAGTTTATTTGGCTCAACTAACTGACCTTCTGCAATAACACCCTGCCCCTCTTTAAACAGGTCAGGCAAAATATTATCGAAACTGATAATCATCTGACTTTGGTTATCAGTGATTTTAAACTCTACATAAAGACTTTCTGTTGAGCGCTCAATTGAGCCAGGAACGACCAAACCACCGACACGAATAGTTTTATTGAGTGGTGCCTTGCCTTCTTTAACTTCGGTAGGAGCATAGAAGTGATTAATATTCTCGTTCAGAGCGAACAGGATCAGAGCAACAGCTCCAGACAGTAGAGCCAGACCGGCCAGAATAGCAATAAGTTTGTTGCGACGATGTGCTTTCATAAATCTTTAATCTCGTGATTCGGCTTTATCAACTTTAAGCTTGCGAGCCTTAACCTGACTACGATCAGAATCACCTGAATTGAGCTCAGATTTTACTTGGCTACGCAGAGATTTCAATAAATATCGGAACCAATAGAATAAACCTAATAACACCAGAAAAGTGACGATATAGCTGGACCAGACATAAGCGCCATGTTTACCCATAAATATGAATTCGTGGAAGCTATTCATTGTTTAACCTCCCTTCTGCATTTGCTTTGATGGATGAGAAGCAGCCCAGTCCGAAACCCAGCGAGATTTCTGTTCGCGGATTAAAACCTCTACCCGTAAGCGCATAATGACTAAGCCTATGAATAATAGATAGAAAGCGCCTATCATGATAAATAACGGCACCTGAAATTCTGGCGCCAAGGCTCCTTTCTGAGTCACCGAATAGCCTTGATGCAGAGTGTTCCACCATTTAACAGAAAAATAGATGATGGGCACGTTGATAACGCCAACAATGGCCAGTACCGATGCGGCTTTGTCGGCCTTGGCACGTTCGGCAAAAGAAGAATGTAGTGCGATAAAACCTAAGTATAGGAATAACAATAGCAATTCTGAGGTTAATCGTGCATCCCACTCCCACCAGGTGCCCCAGGTAGGCTTACCCCATACCGCACCGGTGAATAGAGCAATGAAGGTCATGGCGGCACCAATTGGCGCAATGGCACGAGAAGCAGCAAATGCCATCTTCATTTTCCAGACCAGACCAATGATTGAGGCAATTGCCATAACCACATAACCAACCATCGAAAGAGCTGCAGCCGGAACATGGATATACATAATACGGACGGTATGCCCCTGTCCCTGACGAGCCTCAATTGGCGAAGCCCACAAGGAATAATAAAGCCCAATCGCCAATAGAATCAGGGTACTTGCCCAGATCCACGGAAGCCATTTGGAGGATTTTTCAAAGAACCATTTAGGGGAACCGAGTTGATGAAACCAACGCCAACGAGAAGCCATTAATTGTAAACCTATTGTCAGTCAGTCTTTAATTTAGCTGGCCACTAGCGACAATCTGCTAGCTGACCGAAATTTTCAATGCGCGTCCCGCTGCAAAGGGACTTACTACCAGCGCAATCATCAAAAGTGCAGCCAAAATCGCAAGTTGGCCATTATAACTGAAATTTTCCAGCGATGCTGTAACTGTTGAAGTGCCAAAAATCAAAATCGGTACATACAAAGGCAACACTAGAATGGCAACCAACATGCCGTTACGATTGGCGGCCAAAGCCAGACTCATACCAATTGCGCCAATTAGACACAGAGTTGGCGTTCCCAGCAGAAGGCTCAACATCAGGACCCAAGTATGATTGGATTCGACAAAGCCATGATTGATCTGCATCAAAATACCCAGCAAAGGCGAAATAATTACCAATGGCAGGCCTGTTAATAGCCAATGCGCAAGAATTTTAGCGCTTGCAACTTGAGTTGGCCCAGCAATCAACAAGGTCTGTTCAAGCGAGCCGTCCTGATAATCACTGCGGTAAAATTGCTCAAGAGACAGCAAAGTTGAAAGCAATGCAGCAACCCAGATAATACCTGGAGCAATTTTTTGTAAAACCGGGGCTTCAGGACTCACCCCAAACGGAAATAGGCTGACGACCATCACGAAGAAAAACAAAGGAATGACGATACCGATCCAGTTACGGCGCGCAACCATCAACTCTCTCTTCAATAAGGCGCTAAACATTAGTGCTCAATCCCTATCCGTTGATCAATGGCCAATTCTTCAATCTCATGATGTGATGTAAACAGAACCGTACCACCCTGTCTGGCAAACTGCTGAATCAGCTCAGCCAGCCAATGGCGTGTGCCCTTATCCAGATTGACGAAGGGTTCATCCAATATCCAGATTTTCGCTGGCTCAATCACTAGGCGACAAAGAGCAACCTTGTGTTGCTGACCAGCCGACAACTCTGCAAAACGGCGATTCTGTAGCTGTCCAATTCCGAGTTCAGTTGTTGCTTTATCAATCAGAGGTTTTGGATCTTTAACGCCTCTCAATCGAGCATAGAAGCTCAAGTTTTCGAAAATGGTCAGTTCCGCCTTCATTGATAAGGCATGAGCCAGAAAGATAAGATCTTGAAAGTAATCAGAATCTAGACTGGTGATGAGCTGGCCATTCCAGTGAATTTTGCCGCTATCTGCCTGTAACAGGCCGGACAGACAACGCATCAGGCTGGTTTTACCCGCACCATTTTCACCATAAAGATAAGTAATAGTTGAAGGCGCCAACTCAAGTTCAGCGCCTTCCAACAAAACGTGCTCAGCACGCGATATGGTCAAATCAGAGGCTGATAAGCCTTTGTTTGTCATAGTGATCCTTATTTTAGTGCCCCTTATTTAAGAGCAGCCAATACTGCATCGCCCATTTCACTGGTCGATACCAGTTTCATGCCGTCAGTATATATGTCACCGGTGCGGTAACCTTGATCCAAGACAGTAGAAACGGCATTTTCAATTTTGTCTGCCAAAGCTTCTTCACCAAAGCTGTGACGCAACATCATTGAAACAGAAAGGATAGTCGCTAACGGGTTGGCTTTGTTCTGGCCAGCAATATCAGGAGCGCTACCGTGGATTGGCTCATACATGCCTTTACCATTAGCATCCAAACTAGCGGAAGGAAGCATACCAATCGAACCAGTCAACATTGCCGCACAGTCAGACAAGATATCACCAAACATATTACCAGTAACCATCACATCAAATTGCTTAGGAGCTCTAACCAACTGCATAGCCGCGTTATCCACATACATGTGCGTTAACTCAACTTCTGGATACTCCTTACCAACACGAGTCATCACTTCGCGCCATAGTTCAGTTACTTCAAGTACGTTTGCTTTGTCCACTGAACATAAACGCTTATCACGCAACATTGCTGCACGGAATGCAACGTGTGCGATACGCTCAATTTCACTCTCACTATAGATGTAAGTATTAAAACCTTCGCGCTCGCCATTATTGTTTGTACGAATACCACGTGGCTGACCAAAATAGATACCGCCGGTTAATTCGCGAACAATCAATACATCCAGTCCAGAAACCAGTTCAGGTTTTAAACTTGATGCGCTAGCCAGTTGGGGGTACAAAATAGCTGGACGTAAATTACCGAACAACTTCAGTTCAGAACGAAGTTTTAACAATGCTTTTTCTGGACGAACCGCGATTTCATATTGTTCCCACTTAGGACCGCCAACGGCGCCCAGTAGAACCGAATCTGCCTGACGCGCTTTCTCAAGCACTTCATCAGTCAAAGGCACGCCATGTTCATCAAAAGAAGAACCGCCCACCAATGCAGACTCATAAGTCATATCCAAGCCATGGTCAGCAATTAGCGCGTCCAATACACGCGTCGCCTGACCCACAATCTCCGGACCAATACCATCGCCCGGCAATACCAAAATTTTCTTAGTCATCTTGTTACTCTACTCTTTGAGTTTTGTAAAACGGTGCGTCGCGACGCACCCTACTGTCAATTCATTTTCATTTTAACGGAGGAAAATTGCTTCAGGGCGAGGCATTTAGAACTTTTTTAATGGGGAGTTGGCACTTTAGCCAATGACCCAGAAAAAATTCTAAATAACAAAGCACTGGAGTAATTTTACCCGTTAAAAAGCCATGGAGCGCGTTTCTTACGCTCACTCTCATATGCTGTAATCGCCGCTTCCTGTTGCAGGGTGATACCAATATCATCAAGTCCATTCAACAGGCTGTGCTTACGATCAGATTCAACCTCAAAATTAATCACTTCACCATTCGGGCGCGTAATTGTTTGTTGCTCAAGATTGATATCCAGCTTATAGCCTTCGTTTGCTTCAGTTTCTTTAAACAGCAAATCAACCGTATCATGATCTAAAACGATCGGTAAGATACCGTTTTTGAAGCAGTTGTTGAAGAAAATATCAGCAAAACTCGGCGCAATTACCGCCTTGATGCCATAATCCTCTAAAGCCCAGGGAGCATGCTCACGGCTTGAACCGCAACCGAAGTTTTCGCGAGCCAGTAATACTGACGCCCCTTTATAGCGCGGGAAGTTCAAAACAAAATCAGGGTTAACCGGACGCTTAGAGTTATCCATACCCGGCTCACCATGATCAAGATAACGCCATTCATCGAATAAGTTTGGACCAAAACCGCTACGTTTAATGGACTTCAAGAACTGCTTTGGAATAATCGCATCAGTATCCACATTGGCACGGTCTAATGGCACCGTTAAACCTGTATGCTGAGTAAAAGCTTCCATTAGTTAGCACCTCCAGTAATCGGTTGTAATTCTAATTCACGAACATCCGTGAAGTGACCATAAACAGCTGCGGCTGCGGCCATTCCAGGGCTTACTAGATGCGTACGTCCACCTTGGCCCTGACGACCTTCGAAGTTACGGTTTGAAGTTGAAGCACAATGCTCACCAGGCTCCAGACGGTCGGCATTCATGGCCAGACACATGGAGCAACCAGGTTCGCGCCACTGGAAACCTGCTTCGATAAAGATTTTATCCAGACCTTCAGCTTCGGCCTGTTGTTTAACCAAACCAGAGCCCGGCACCACCATCGCCAATTTGACGCTGGCTGCTACTTTACGACCTTTGGCAACTGCAGCTGCTTCACGCAAATCTTCAATACGTGAATTGGTACAGGAACCAATAAAGACTTTATCGACCGGGATTTGAGTAATCGGCATGTCTGCTTTTAAGTCCATATACTTAAGCGCACGCTCAATACCCTCTTTCTTAACGGCATTTGATTCGTTAGCTGGATTAGGAATGGTACCCGTCACAGGCTTAACCATTTCTGGTGAGGTACCCCAGGTGACCTGAGGGATGATATCTTCAGCTTTTAGCTCAACCACTTTATCGAAGTGTGCATCGGCATCACTTTTCAGTTCACGCCAGGCTTTAACAGCCATATCCCAATGTTCACCTTTCGGTGCAAATGGACGACCTTTCACATATTCGATGGTCTTATCATCAACAGCCACCAGACCAATACGCGCACCCGCTTCAATCGCCATATTACAGATGGTCATACGACCTTCCATGGATAAAGCTTCAATTGCGCTACCAGCAAATTCCATCGCGTGGCCATTACCACCGGCTGTACCAATTTCGCCGATCACTGCCAACACGATATCTTTTGCAGTTACGCCAAGACCAAGCTGGCCATCAACCTTGATCAGCATGTTCTTCATTTTCTTTTGCCGTAAACACTGAGTCGCCAAAACATGCTCAACTTCTGATGTACCCACACCGAAAGCCATGGCTCCAAATGCACCGTGAGTAGCAGTATGAGAGTCACCACAAACCATAGTAATACCCGGCAATGTGTAGCCCTGCTCTGGGCCTATCACATGAACAATACCCTGACGAATATCGTCCATTTTAAATTCAGTTACACCGTACTCATCACAGTTATCATCAAGCGTCTGCACCTGAATACGTGAAATCGGATCTTCTATGCCCTTTGTTCTGTCGGTAGTAGGTACATTGTGATCAGGGGTGGCCAGGTTGGCGTCGATACGACGTGGCTTACGGCCAGCTAGCTTGAGGCCTTCAAAAGCCTGTGGCGAAGTGACTTCATGGAGAAGTTGACGGTCAATATAGATTAGCGCTGAACCGTCGTCATTTTGCGCGACAAGATGGTCATCCCATAACTTGTCATAAAGGGTTTTACCAGCCATTTGGTACCTCTAGTATTTATGATAAAGAGTATCGATTAGGTTAATGGTTGAAGTCAGGCTTGCTGTTTTTGCTTTGATAGAGCAAATAGAGGCATGAGAGTGTCCTGACAGCAACAACTATCACTTGAGCATGATAGAACTTCGCCTATAATAACTCAAATTCATTATTTTCATTAAATCGATAACTTATAGGAATGGCATGGATACGGACCTACTGCGAACCTTTCTCAGCGTTGCCAGCATTGGCTCTTTTACACTGGCTGCCAAAAAGTTGCAATTGACCCAACCTGCTTTGAGCAAACGCATCAAAAGGCTGGAAGCCATTGTAGGCACTAACCTGTTTGACCGGGTTGGCAATCATGTTATTGAAACCGAGGCCGGTCGCCTGTTACGCCAACAAGCACCCGCTATTCTCGGTGGCATTGACAACACACTTCAGGAAATACGGGATCTTACCGGCAAAGTCAGTGGCCAGCTGCACATCGGAACCAGCCATTATATTGGCCTGCACCTGCTTCCCAATTACCTTGAGCATTATATCGATACCTACCCCGAAGTGGATCTCAACATTGACTTCATTGACTCAGAGCTCGCTTATGAGCGTGTATTGACAGGCGATCTCGAGTTGGCGCTATTAACCTTCCCCAATCAGGCAGACCCAAGACTCAATCATCAGCTTATCTGGCAAGAAGCCCTACAAATGGTCTGCCATAAAGATTATGAGCTGCTGAATCATGACAACCCCACCAGCCAGCTCAGCCGCTATCCTTGCATTCTACCGCCCGCCCATACCTTTCCACGAGAATTGTTTGAGCAGCAGCTTGATGCATTAGGAGTACATCTTGGCAAAGTGAAAACGGCCAATTACCTGGAAGTCATCGCTAAATTGGTCGCCTGCAAAATGGGCTGGACTCTGCTCCCCGAGCGACTGGTCAGTGAACCATTAACGGTTATCAGCAAAGAAAGAAACCTGTCGGTTCGTAGCATGGGCATCATCTACCGCACCAATAAAACGCTCTCCAATGCGGCACAGGCACTGGTGGATTTATTACACCAGCAGCAGTAATCTAGTAAGCAAACACTAGAGGGAATACTTATGAAAATAACAGCCTTTATCATTCTATTATTGGCATCGTTTATCGCCAAAGCCGAAGTTAGGGAAGTGTCAGATCAACACTTCATCGTATCAATAAAAACTACTTTAATGGCTCCCAAGGAGCAAGCCTATCAGCAGTTCCTACACATCGGCGATTGGTGGCAGGATAGCCACACCTGGTTTGGTGATGCCTCAGCAATGTCCATTGAACCTGAAGCGGGAGGCTGTTTCTGCGAGCGGAATGGTGATAAACAAGCACTTCATATGACTGTCTCCAATATCAATCCTGAGATAAGCATCCAAATGACTGGTGGCTTAGGGCCTTTGCAATCTTTGGCCGTAAATGGGCATATGCTTTGGAAATTCGAGTCCACTGAAGATGGCAATACCACACTCACCCTAACCTACAGAGTCACAGGTTTTGTTAATCAGAAAACAGAAGACTGGTCGAAAGCGGTCAACGGAGTTTTGCAGCAACAGGTGGATAGTTTATCCAAATTATTGAACGAATAAAAAAAGCCCGCACTGCGGGCTTTTTTTAATTTATGTCTTACTTCTTCCCAAACACTAACTGTAACAACCCAACCAAGGCAAGAATACCGCCACCAATCATTAGCCAGGTAGCTTTATCAGAGAAAGAGCCGGTCCAAGCCTCGCGGATTTGCTCTTCAGCGCCTTGAGTCATATTGTAGCCCCAGAAAAATAGAGCAATACCGGCAACTAAAACCACCACTGAAATAATTTTATTGTTCATTGTTTTCCCCTTTTGTGTTGATAAATAACGTTTTTCCAATACCCATCATAATGAAACTTATTAACTAAGCAATTATTGTTGCTGGGCGTGGTTCTCAACCTGGGTCCATACGCGCAGTAAATTACCCGATAGAATCTTGGCAATCTCTTCCTCGCTATAGCCTCGAACCAATAGACCTTCTATTAAATTCGGATAGGTAGCAACGTCTTTTAGGCCTGTTGGCAGGCTGTCACCAACGCCATCGTAATCTGAGCCAATACCGACATAATCGACACCAACCAGTTTTATAACGTGGTCGAAGTGATCAAGTACAACTTCAAGATCGGCAAACTCAAATGGTTTTTCTGCGCGGTATTGCTTGGTAAATTCCATCACACTTTCATGTTCTGCGGTTACGCCCGTTTCTTCCATAAATTGTTGGCGGGCTTCTTTGTAAGCATCATAGTTATCTCGAGAAGCTTGCGAAACGAAGGTTGAGCCAAAGTTAATGAAGATAACACCGCCGTTATCTGCAAGTGCCTTTATCATCTCGTCGCTCATATTCCGCTCAAAACCGGGCGTATAATGGCGCGCTGAGGAATGACTGGCAATGACCGGGACTTCTGACACTTCAAGTACGTCATAGAAGGCTTTGTCCGATAAATGAGACACATCGACCATCATGCCAAGACGATTCATTTCTTTGAC
Source organism: Kangiella profundi (assembly GCF_002838765.1). Classification (NCBI taxonomy): domain Bacteria; kingdom Pseudomonadati; phylum Pseudomonadota; class Gammaproteobacteria; order Kangiellales; family Kangiellaceae; genus Kangiella; species Kangiella profundi. The sequence continues at coordinate 1,666,925 of NZ_CP025120.1, forward strand.
CACTTCACGACCAAAATCACTCAAGCCATCATTTGGACGTGCTTCATCATAAGAAGAATCTGATAAATGATTGCTCAACGAATGCGCCAAGGTTATGTAGCGAATACCTCTGTCAAAGAAATATTCGACATTGGCTAAATCGCCTTCTATCGGAGAACCATTTTCCATACCCATTGGTAATGAAATCAACCCCTGTCTAAAATTGCGCAATAAGTCACCAGGAGACATCGCCAGAGCAAATTTATCCGGGGAGTCAACAGCCATTTTTTCGACCATATCGATCAGTTGTTCAGCCTGCTCTTTACTACCGCCCTTCTCTTCAAGATCAGCCGGTGTATAAATCGACATGAATGGTGCATCTAATCCGCCTCTAACAGCACGCGGATAGTCAAAGTCTCCGCCTTCTGTTGCCTGACTGACATCATCATATTTTTCCAATAATCGATGAGGTACATCAATGTGAGTATCTGCAATGATGTATTTTTTACTAATTTCTTCTGCTTTAGCACTATAATCAACAGGCTTTTCAGCAACTTCTACCTCAGCAACAACCTCAGTTTTTACCGGCTGCTCAGCGGCCTCCTCCTGCTGGCATGCAGTCAAAGCACTCAACGAAATCGCAACGACTAATGTACTCAGAAATGTCTTTTTCATGGGCTCTCTCTATACTTTGCTTGACTTTAAAACTTTATAGCATCATAAACACTCGTATTCAGAATGCAATCTACAGAGCGATAAATGCCCCTAGAAGAACACCCACAGAAGTCCCAGCAAGAGCTTATCGATGCCATTAATCAAGTGATGCCCTTCGGCAAATACCAGGGTAGACGCCTGCTTGAGCTACCAGAACCCTATCTGGTCTGGTTTCACAAAGAAGGATTCCCAAAAAACAAGTTAGGTCGTCAATTAGCGCTGATTTATGAGGTAAAACTTAATGGACTTGAAGGAATGTTAAAGCCCTTACTTAAAGCAAAACAGGCCAAATAATTACCACTATTAATTACAATCAGTGTTAAAATAGCGCCAGTTATTTTCAACCGGTTATTCAAGTGTCTGAGACATCAATATTCCAGAGCCTTCATTCTGGCCTTCAAAAAGCGTTAGAAAAATTAAAGCTTCATACTCCAACTGAAGTTCAACAGCAGTCCATTCAACCCATTCTGGATGGGCAGGATGTTATGGTTAGTGCCGAAACGGGCTCAGGCAAAACCGCCGCTTTCTTGCTCCCGATTATTCATAAATTATTAGAAAAACCATCTCGTCACACCAGTACACGAGTATTGATTTTAGCTCCGACGCGCGAGCTAGCACGCCAAATCAACAAGCATGCCAAGGATCTCACCCAATTTACTTCAATAAAAACCGGCTTAATCATCGGTGGAGCTGAGTACAAATATCAGCAATCAATTTTCCGCGACAATCCAGAAATCATTATCGCAACACCTGGCCGTATGCTTGAGCATTGTGAAAAAGAAAGCGCTGATCTGAATGATCTCGAATATCTGGTCATTGATGAAGCAGATAAAATGTTCGAAATGGGCTTCACCGACGATGTACAGGCAATAGCAGGCTACTGTAACTCAGAAAGACAAACACTGCTGTTCTCGGCTACACTCAAAACAAAAGGCATCAGGCATTTAACGGATTATTTGATGGATGAGCCTGAAGCCATTGTCCTGAACTCCTTTGAAGCTAAGAACGACGCAATTGAGCAATTCATCATCACTGCTGATGACTTAAACCATAAAGAAAAGCTCACACAATGGTTATTGGCCAACGAAGAGTATCGTAAGGCCATTGTCTTCTGTAATACCAAAGAACAGGTTGATCGTCTAGGTGGATTGATCCGCTATCATAAAATTGCTGCCGGAACGCTACATGGCGATATTTCGCAAAGCGTTCGTAACCATGTAATGACTCAATTCAGAGACAGTAAGATTAAGGTATTAATCGCCTCTGATGTTGCTGCTCGCGGGATTGATGTTAAAGATATTGATCTTGTAATTAACTTCGATATGGCACACAACGCAGAAGATTATATCCACCGCATCGGTCGTACGGCTCGAGCTGGTGAGACGGGTACAGCAATATCTTTAATCAGTCATCGAGAATGGAACTTGATGGTTACTATTGAAAAAGCCATTAGTGGTAAGTTTCAGTTAAAAACCATCAAAGAGCTTCAGGGAAAATACAAAGGTCCTAAGAAACTCAAAGCAAGCGGCAAAGCGGCTGGCACTAAAAAGAAAAAAGATGGCGCAAAGAAATTAACCGCTCGTGAGAAGAAACGACTGGAAAAGAAACAGGGCAAAAAATCAGCAGCTCCGGCCCAATCAAATAAACCGAAAAAGAAATTCGGTGCTGTCATGGTTGATGCAGGCGAATCGCCTATGAAGAAAAAGTCCTGAGCGACTTAAAGAATAGAATAGATTCTGGAACGTTTTATGGCAATAGATGATTTACGTCGTGAATACCTGCTAACCAAACTCCATCGTTCGGACTTGGCGGATAACCCCATTGAACAGTTTCAACTCTGGTTACAACAGGCCATCGAGTTCGATCTGAATGATCCTACTGCAATGGTTCTCAGCACGGTTGATAAAGATCACTGCCCCAGCCAGCGTATTGTGCTGCTAAAAGATGTCAGTGATAAAGGATTTGTTTTTTATACCAACAGCCAAAGCAACAAGGCGCAACAGATTACAGAGAATCCGAATGTTAGCCTGCACTTCCCATGGCATAAAATGGACCGCCAAATCTCAATTAAAGGCACAGCGGAAAAACTGGGTATCAAGGAAACACTGGCTTACTTTACTAAGAGGCCACGTGAAAGTCAGATTGCAGCCTGGGCATCACAACAAAGCCGCCCTATCAAGAGTCGCGATCTATTAATACAACAGTTTGAGAAGATGAAAGCTCGTTTTGCTAAGGGTGAAGTGCCATTACCTGATTTCTGGAGTGGCTATAGAGTGAAGCCTTTGAGCATTGAGTTTTGGCAAGGAGGCGCACATCGCCTACATGACCGCTTTGTCTATACAAAAAATGAAACGGGCTGGACCATCGAACGGCTAATGCCTTAGCCAATTATTGACACCTTTAAGTCAGGCAAAAAAAAAGCAAGCACCAAGTGCTTGCTTTTCTGTATTACGATTTAAGACTGTTTATTTAACAGAATTAAAGAGCAGTAATATTTTCAGCTTGTGGGCCTTTCTGGCCGTCAGTCAAGGTAAACTCAACTTGTTGACCTTCTGCCAAAGTTTTGAATCCAGAGCTAGCAATAGCGCTGAAATGAGCAAAAACGTCTGGACCGTTTTCTTGCTCGATAAAACCAAAACCTTTAGCTTCGTTGAACCATTTAACGGTTCCTTTAACTGTTTTAGACATAATAAATATCCTGTAATTTAAATTGGGTATTTTACCCAGATATAATGGTGCCTTCATGAGGCATGAATAGCGTGAAATACTGGCTGAGAATTTTGAAACTACAGAACGGAGTACTACGAATAAAACTGCGATTTGGAGTGTATAAATACTTAGGTCATTCTTTCTAGCTGTGGCCAGCTTATAGTAGTTTGAACTATTGTCAACATATATCGTTCAAATGCTGCTTTTATTTCAAAAATAGTTACACTTCAACTTCGATATATATCGACCAGCAAGACAATAAAGCCACCTATCATACTGATTAATCCAGCAATTACGATAAACAGTGCAACCAAACCAGCAAAAACCTGAAAGCCACCTTCCGGCAAATAAGCAGAACCCCAAAGCAGTGGCAGCCCAATAAATAACGACATGGCGAAACTTAAACTTATGATTTTCCAGCCGCGAGGCATTCTGCTAGTGATGATATACTCGATTGGATTCACGATAACTCCAAGAACTCTAGTCGTTGCGGGTAGTTTTTTCGCAGATTATCAAACTCCTCAGCAATAGTCGCCCCACTTCGTCTCAATACTTCCTCCAGTTTTTGACGCATCTGCTGGTCATCACTTTTTATGTCATAAAAACTGCGTAAGCTTTGATACAGAAAGCCTGTATCCGAACTCAACTTAACAGGAGGATTCCACTTCGGAGCTTCAGGCAATAAATCCCTCAGGGCAAATTTGGGCACCATACCCAGCCATTGACACACTGACTGGTACAGTTGATAAGTGCCACGAATTTTTCCTTCCTGCGAGTAGCCAGCGATATGAGGAGTTGAAATCAAGGACTGCTTGAACAGTTCCACATTCAAATCAGGTTCGTTTTCCCAGACATCAAGAACAAAATCAATATCTTTACCGGCCTGTTTGCAGTGCAGTGCCGCTGTGTTATCCACAACAGCTCCACGTGAACTGTTAATCAACAGTCCGCCCGGTTGCATAACAGAAAGAAATTTCTCATCAATTAAATGATGACTTGCATGTAGCCCACGATTCGTCAAAGGGACATGGCAGGTCACGATATCGCATTGCTGAATAGCCTGTATCGGAACAAACTGACGAGAGTCACCCTGCTCTTCCAGAGGTGGGTCATTCAATAGATACTCAATACCTAATAGCTCCAAAATCTGTGCAACTTTGGAGCCGACATTCCCCGCGCCAATGATTCCCACCGTGCACTGTCTTAGGTCTTTCTGTTTGTGATCGGCCCAAAAGGCAATTGCAGCCAGAACATATTCAGCTACCGCTTGTGCATTACAGCCTGGAGCATAGGCAAACTCGATACCCTGCTCTAAAAGATAACCTTGGTCGATATGATCAGTCCCAATCGTTGCACTGCCGACAAATCTAACCTTGGTGCCCTGCAACAAATCCTGATTAACCTGAGTAACCGAACGAACCAATAAAACATCAGCGTCCAGTAAATGCTCTTTGTTTATTTTTCGTCCAGCCACAGTTACTACTGTAGCAAAAGAGCCAAACAGCTCTTGTACCAAAGGCATATTTTCATCAGCAACAATTTTCATTTCAACTGCAGGGCCTTCACACAAAACTCATAATTATTTGGGTATTGTAGCGATATCTATTAGAATTACGACTGAAACGACCGCAGAGTAAGATAAATGTCCGATAAACTAGAAAACTTATACCGCGAAATCCTGGTAGAGATTGGCGAAGATATATCCCGAAATGGTATTTTAGATACCCCCAAGCGTGCTGCTAAAGCAATGAAGTTCCTGACTCATGGTTATGAGCAGGATTTAGATGAAGTGGTTAATGGCGCTATTTTCGATTCCGACAATGACGCCATGGTTATTGTTAAAGATATCGAACTCTATTCCATGTGTGAACACCACATATTGCCATTCATCGGCAAGGTTCATGTTGGCTATCTACCAACCGGTAAAGTGATTGGCCTTTCTAAAATTGCTCGAATAGTTGATATGTTCGCACGACGTCTGCAGATTCAGGAAAATCTGACCAAGCAGATTGCACATGCCGTTCAGGATGTTACAGGCGCAGCAGGTGTTGGTGTTATCGTCGAAGCTAAGCACATGTGCATGATGATGCGTGGTGTAGAAAAGCAGAACTCTGTTATGACCAGTTCAACTATGCTTGGTCAGTTCCGCTCCTCACAAAACACGCGCAACGAATTCTTAACCCTGATCGAAAAACGATAAACGATAAACGATAACCCCTGCAATGCATAATGCATTTTTAGGCGTTGAGCCCGCAAACATCGAATGGCGCCCGGCCAAAATTCGAGAGGGCTCAACAGAATCCCCTCCTCTGGTTCCTTACTCAAAACAATTCAACGATATATATTTCGATAGCCGTGATGGAAAATCAGAAACGGATTATGTTTTCCTTGATGGCAATAAACTACCACAGCGTTTCGCAGCATTAACTGAAGGAAGCTTTACCATTGTTGAAACAGGGTTTGGCACAGGACTAAATTTGTTACGTACCTGTGAACTATGGCGGAAGACTCAGCAAGAGTCGAAAGCTATACTTAACTTTATCAGCATAGAGCAGTATCCAATTTCTCCAGATGACTTGCAGAAAATGTATCTGGCACTTGGTGTTGAATCAGAGTTTACCGAGGAGCTGTTAACACAATACCCTCCTGCAATGCCTGGGGTCTATACTATTCAGCTACCCTACCGTATAAAGTTGACTTTAATACTCTGCCCCATCGATAAAGCGCTTAAAGAATTTTCTGCTGGTTCAGAGTTTAAAATAGATGCCTGGTTTCTTGATGGCTTCGCTCCGAGCAAAAATCCCGAGATGTGGTCCAAAGGTTTGCTACATTTTATGGCCCTACATGGGGTAAATAGTGAACAGCGCCAAACCACTTTTGCTACTTTTACTGCGGCTTCCATGATTCGTAAGCAACTGCGTCATTATGGGTTTGAGGTTGCTAAGCAAAAAGGATTCGGCTTTAAGCGCGAGATGCTGGTCGGTAGTTTCCAGGAAAAGACTATTTCAAGTCCACATCCAACACTTGCTGATAGCTACTTCAAAAGCAAAACTCCAAAACAGGCTAAAGTCGCGGTCATCGGGGCAGGTCTGGCTGGCTGCGCCACAGCTCATAGTTTGCATCAGCGAGATATTGAGGTTCATATATTTGAAAGTGGTAATAGTTTAGCCAATGGCGCCTCCAAGATGCCAGCACTATTGGCAACTCCCAATATCTCACTGGACCATAATGCGTTCAGTCAGCTGACCTTTTTAGGGATGTCGCAGCTGGAGAATTTTTTACACACGCATAAAAATGATTCCCCACAGCTCAGTTATAGCAAAACCTGTTTACAGCTTGGTAGCGAGAAATATTCAGAATATCAGCTAGAACATTATGTAGAAACCTACCGTCAGCGCTATTGGAGTCCGGATTTGTTTCAGTGGACCAAGACCAGGATCGTGAATCAAGACCATAGAGGGCTTTTGATGCCCGGTATTTTAGTTAACGGTTCCCAGTTCTGCCAAGCGCTAGTAGCATCTATCCCTAAACAGCAAATACATCTCAATCATGAAGTTAAATCGCTTGAGGAGTTAAAAGAGTTTGACCATATCGTTTTGGCAACTGGACATGGCAACCTGTTACTTAAACTGGCCGATGATGAACCGAGTTTATCTCCACTGAGAGGACAACTTACCGAGCTGCAACAGCACCCAGGGAAACGGCTGGGTTTAGATTACCCAATCAATTATGATGGCCACCTGTTTGAGTATGAAAACAAATTGATAGTCGGTGCGACCTTTGACATGAGTCTGGATCAAACTATCAACTTGGAAGATAGAGTGAAAAATATTGAGCAGGCTAACGAGCGATTTGGGCTACAATTAAAGCAGAAAAACTGTACAGACTGGGTGGGGATTCGTGCTACAACTTACGACCGTTTTCCTTACTGCGGTCCCCTTAAGGATAATAACGATTTATCCCCCATGGTCTGGACTAACTATGGTATGGGAACTCGAGGCCTGTGCCTCTCAGTCCTGTGTGGTGAAGTTATTGCCAGCGCCATCAATAATGAGGTAATCCCACTTCCTAAATATCTTCTTCAAAGAATCAGCCCACAGCGTACTCAAAAATAAAAAAAAGCCGTGAAAGAATTCACGGCCTCTATGACTAACAGACTCGAAAATGAGTCGTGCTTAACAAGCGTCAATTAAAACTGAGCTTTCAAACCAATCGTATAAGTTTCAGTTTCAATGATATCGTCCTGTGATGCAAACTCAGCGTAAACAGCGATGTTTTCGTTGAAGAAATGCTGCGCACCAATTTCATACAGGTCGTCTTCAGCTAAAGTAGCGAATACAGAAGTTGCTTTAGTGAAATAGTAGCTAGAACCAACAGACCAAGTGTTGTCACCATCAAAGTCAGTGAAAGATACGTTAGCAGTCAAGTAACGGTCACCACCTAAGTGTGTGAAGTACTTAGAAGACAAAGTCACGTAATCTGTATTGTCATCAGTTGCCAAAGTGAAACCGATGTAATCAGTGTCATTGATTTGGTGGTTGTAGGCAGCAGAAATGTTATAAACAGTATCAACACCATCAGCATCTACTGCATCGACACGAACTAAAAAGTCATCATTAAACAAGTAACCTAAAGTAAATAGGCTAGCATCGTTATCGAATTTATCTTCTGAATAACCAGCACCAACCAGGAAGTTCTCAACAAATAACTCACCACCGATAGCAGCAGTATAGTATTCGCCACTCTCAACATTTAAGTAATTAGCATTAACGTTGCTTACTTTGTTGATATATTCAAATTCGTTGTATGGACCAAGCGCTTCTTTATTGTCGAAGAAGTAAGTACCAGACAAGCCAGCAGCGTGATAAGTGCTACCACCAATCTCAACTTTGCTCCAGTTAATATCAGAAAGGATCGTGTACTCTTCTGCTTGAGCTGAAACCGCTGAAGAAAGAAGCACTGCTGCAGTAATTAATTTAATTTTCACTTTGTTAGTCTCCGTGTGTTTATAAAGTGCGGCGCGGATTCTAATGCATGATTTTCAGAGGGTCAATTAAAATCGAAGGAGTTATATCTTTTTGTTATTTAAAGAGTTTTTTGATGTCTTCCTATTATAAAACGTAATATATATTGTTAATAAAACTAACTCAAAATACGTAAGTTTCTTAGCTAATAATTGCCAACTAATCATGCGCTACTTATCAATTTAGAGATATTTAATTAGCCCTCTTTTGAGATTCTCAATTAATTTTGTCATGATGCCTAAAGGACAATAAAGGAGAGAGTCATGATTTTTGGAAACCGCCTACAAGTGCTACTTGCATCAGGAGTAACGCTTCTACTCGCTATAAGTTGTAGCGATGAGCAAGCTGATACCACAGTGCAACGCCCAACACAGGTATCTAACCAGCTTGAACAAACAACGCAGACTAATACAGAAATTCAACCTGCTTTAATCAAACTATCAAACTTACCTGATACCATCAATCTTGATCCCTGCCAATTGCTTTCTAACGATGAGCTAACGACTATTGGGCTGCCGACGGATCAGTATCATTCACAATATGGTTCAACTCGACAAATTCCAAACCATAGCCCTATAACTCCCTTTATAGCTTGTAAATGGCGCTCAGTTGATGAGGGTACGCCAGTGGGTTGGATTCAGGTACAACATATCGAAGGTGATGTTAAGCCTCAAGATGACGAGCGCTTCGGCCTGGGTGAAGTTTCCTGGAAAGGAACTTTTAGTGGTAGAGATCAGTTAATCGTAAAGACTGGAAATCGATTGTTGATGGTCACCACTCAAATTCCATTTAATGAGCGCAGTGAGATGGAATCCAATATTTGGATTGCTGAGAAAGTTCTATCTCGGCTCGCTTCAATATCAGAGAGCACCCAACCACAATCGGCAAATGCCGAACTTGTCGGCGGACCATCACTTGATATCTGCGCGGCCAGCCAACCAGCCAAACCCTATCAGTTACTTGATGGTGATACTGCCTGGGCAATCCCCGGAATTGAAATAAACCACACTCCATCAATGAAAGAACGCCCACAGGAAGATGGGGTGGAGTGTACTTATGGCAGTAATCGTCGTGGTTACGTCATTGTGACTTATTTAGGCAAAGATGGTGTTAAGCGTTGGAGCAGTCATTTTGCAAAAAATGGAACACCGGATACACTTGAGCAGTACAATGTGTTTAGAGAGAGAAAGCGACTTTATATTCCTCTTGAGCAGGGGGCGGTTATGGTTGAAGCACAGAGTATCAGACTTCCCGATGAAGAAATAACTGCAAAGTTTGATGAAATAGCTTTAGAAGTTTTAAGTAAGTTTTAAATAATTAATATGTTTCTTTAAAGCCACGGTGATTATAATAAAAGCCTGTGACTTACAGGCTTTTATTAATTACATCGATTATTCGATTCGACCCATTTTGCCACTTTGAAAATCAAGAATTGCCTGTTTAATCTCCTGAGGTGTGTTCATGACAAAAGGACCATGGCGAACAACCGGTTCTTTAATTGGCTCACCTGCCAGCAATAAAAACTCAACGTGACTTTCTGCATCTGCATCGAGTGAGAACTTTACTCCATCACCATCATGAAGAATGATCATTTCTCCATCATCCACCTTCAGACCATCAATTCTCAACCCATTGCCATGAAATACATATAGCATTGCATTAAGACCTGACTTAACTTCTTGCGTATAAGAGCTACCAGGGTTGATGATCCAATGCTGGAAAGTAATAGGAGTATGCGTATCAATAACTGCTTTCTTGTCCATGGCTTCACCAGCAATTATTTTTACCGAGACACGGCCATCCTCGGTTGTAGCTGTTGGAATCGACTCATCAGGGATCTCCTGATATCGAGGGGGATCCATTTTATGCTTGGCCGGAAGATTGACCCAGATTTGAAAGCCATGCACACGACCGCCTTTTTCCATGATCAGGCTTGAAGGCATTTCAGAATGAACAACACCACTACCGGCAGTCATCCACTGCACATCACCGGGTGCAATTCGACCACTATGCCCTGCTGAATCTTTATGCTCAAAAACACCATCCAGCATATAGGTGACAGTTTCAAAACCACGGTGGGGATGATCTGGGGCACCCACGGCTTCGCCTGGGCCATACACAGCAGGTCCCATTTCATCAATTAATAAGAAAGGATCAACAATCCTGTCGGGGATTTGTCCAGGGAATGGACGTCGAACTTTAAAGCCGCCACCTTCCATGAGTTCCACGGCCCGCACTTTCATTAAAATGCCGCGTAAATTCATAAGGTCTCCAAATCAGAGTATTACACAATCTATTTTCAACATTGCTTGTGAAGATCACGTCACAAGCATCAATTACTCACGTTTGATAACCATCTAATCCTGTTGGTTGGTTAACTGAGTTTTGAGTCTTAAACTTAAGTATATCGCTACCGAAAATGCCGCAGAGCACAAAATGGTTGCCATAATGACAATTTGGTAACGCACTGCTAATAAAGGGGATACTCCGGATAAAATTTGTCCGGTCATCATTCCCGGTAATGCCACAAGGCCCACTGCTAACAAACTGTTAATTTGCGGAATCATTGCAGTATTAAAGGCTTTATTACGCGCCTGCTCCTGTGCCTGAGAAATTGACAGTTCGCTATCTAAACGCTCCCCTGCCAGACTCAAACTATTCATCGTATTTGCTAGCAACATGCCAGCTAAAGGAATCACATATCGTGGCTGATACCATGGTTCTAAATGTAACACAGCAACAATTATCAGAGCGAGAACCGATCCACATCCGAAAAACAAAGCAGTCGCTAACTGCATGAAGTGTTGACTGTTTTTATTCTTTAAAGGACGCATTGCTATCCAGCCGGATACCAATAGCATAAAAGACATTACAGCCAGTCCAAGTAGCCAACTTTCGCTGGTAAATAGATAGACCAATACAAAACCAATAGCGATTAATTGCACCACCATTCGTACCGTTGCAATGATCAAATCGGACAATCCTATAGACCAACGATAAAAAATGATCCCAACCAACACCACCGGCAAAAGAACGTAACACAGTTCAAGATAACCAATATCAGGCAAAGTCAAAGTCAGCTTTCCTCACTTTTTTTGCTTTCTTCAGCACCTTCTTCAGATGTCCAGTCCGCCATCCAAGGTTGTCGTTGCTCTACTTTATTAGCTTCCTGATCCGCGCGTAATACAGTTTCTAATAGTTCTGCTTTTTCGGCGGCTTCAAGAATATATTGCTTGTCATCACCCCAGATGTCAGACAACTCTTCAAGATGCTTGTTATCATAATGAAGGAAAGTTTTTGCTGCACGATGGGCCTGATAATGCCTGAACCCTAGCGCACTTAAAGCTTCTTGCCCGAGGAGCAAAGCTGAACCTAAAGTCTCTCGAACCACGAAGTCAGCACCAGCTTTCCTGAGTTCATGCGCTTCTCTGCGACCTTTGGCCCTGGCTAACACTTTTAGCTGCGGGAAATGCTCCTTACACAACCTGGTGACCTTTAAGCACTTATCCTGATTGTCCACCGCAATAATCATTAGTTTTGCTGTCTCTGCACCGGCAGCCTTGAGAATATCCACATTAGTGACATCACCGTAAAATGCCTTTGTGCCAAACTTTTTAACCAGCTCAATCTGCATCACGTCATACTCTAGCAGTGTTGTGTTAAAACCCTGTGACCGAAGTAAACGCGAAACCACCTGACCAAATCGACCATAACCCGCCACGATAACCGGCGTTTCTCCATCATCTATTTCATCGAAATCACGGTGTTCAATATCTTTTTTCAGGCGCGGCTGCAACACCCGCTCGGCAAAAATAATCAATAATGGCGTTAGCAACATGCTCAGAGTAACTACCACCGTCAGAATAGAAATGGTGTCCTGATCAAGCACACCATTTTGTGCTGCATAAGTTGAAAGAACGAAGGCAAACTCACCACCCTGTGCCAAGGAAAAGGTAAAGATAATGTTTTCTAGCAAAGGCATTTTAAACTGTGCTGCCAATACGCCTAACACCACAATCTTGACGACTAACAACAATACCAATAATCCAATGATAACCCAGACAAACTCAGACAAAACATCAAGGTTAATGCTGGCGCCAACTGTAATAAAAAATAGCCCCAACAATAAACTTTTAAAGGTATCTAGCCCAACCTCCAGCTCATGACGATATTGGCTTTCTGCTAAAACCACACCAGCCAGGAAAGCACCAAGAGCCGGTGATAGACCAACCTTCTGCATGACCAGGGTGATGGTAATCACCAGTAGCAACGAAGTTGCAATAAAAATTTCTCTAAGACCTGTTCGAGCAATCCAGTTAAAAATTGGAGAAACCAGATAGCGACCCACCAGGATAATCCCCAGCACTGAACCCAAAATCAAAAAGGTTTGTTGTAAACCCAGCTCTTCAACATGACCAACGGACGTTGCTGCATCCACTTGCAATGTCGAAAGGAGAGGCATTACTGCAATCATAGGAATCACAATAACGTCCTGGAACAACAATACCGAAAATGCAGACTTTCCGCCGTGAGTCCTGAGCAAGCCTTTTTCGGAAAGGGTTTGCAGAACGATGGCGGTAGAAGATAACGCCAGCATCATGCCGATAGCTAAAGACATTTTCCAGTGCAGGCCAAGGATTGAAACAGAAATCGCAGTAATTAATAAGGTAGTCAGCGCAACCTGAAGCCCACCCAGTCCCAAAATCGGAACCCTCAGTTTCCAGAGTTTTTTAGGTTCAAGCTCCAGACCAATCAAAAACAACATCATGACAACGCCAAACTCGGCAAAATGCATAACGTCTGCAACATCATTACCGACCAAGCCCAAAGCAAAAGGCCCAATAATAATTCCCGCACCTAAGTAACCGAGTACTGAACCCAGTCCCATACGCTTGGCAAGTGTTACTCCGATTACCGCTGCCAGCAAAAAGATAAATGTCTGGTATAAGGCTCCTTGCATTTCCATTACAAATTCTCCCCTGACTGCAGTGAATCATCATCCCTTAATGATCGTATCAGCTGCGCATAGCGGTGAGCCTCATCTGCCAGCTCAGAATCTGACAACGCTAATGCATCGAAAAGTACAAAAGGCTTTAGATAACGCATGCCACAAAAAATTGCCGTTTGCTCGAATGGTTTTAGCAGCTCTTCAACTGGGTAATGATTAAAGCCTGTTGATCCGTAACTACTTTCACTGCCACCAATAGTCACAGCGTTCATCAGAGACTTTCCCGACAACTGATAACCTCCATCACCATAGGCAAATCCAAAGTCAAGCACGACGTCTTGCCATTCCTTAAGCAAGGAAGGTGAGCTGTACCAATAAAAAGGGTGTTGGAAAATAATGATCTGATGTTCTTTAAGCAGACGTTGCTCTTCTTCAACATCAATAAAGAAGTCTGGATACTTTTCGTAGAGGTCGTTAAAAGTCACTCCCTCCAGATCACGCAGAGCGGAAACCATAGCACGGTTTGCCACCGATTGTTCGTATGCTGGATGAGCGAATAAGATTAACACCTTGTTTTGCATAGTTTTTCCTGAAGTTGCCAGAAATGGCCGACTATGCTCTGAGTCTACACAAGATTGGATAAAATATAAATTACAGCTAAAAGTAATAGATAAAATAAAAGCGGCCGAAGCCGCTTTCAACTGTGAATCGTTAGATCCCCTGATTCCCTACCTTGGGTGGTATATCCATATACTCGTTTCCATGTTCCTGTATTCTTCCAGACTCGATTTGTAGATTGTGTAATCTCCCTGACTACGCGAGCTACTTTACCAAAGTTATCGCTTTGCACAACAAGTCAAAATTGAAATTTCTTAAAGCAAGATCACATTCAATACTGCTAATATCATTTAAAATCAATGAGTTAAACTTAATGCATGTATTCTTAAGGCTGTTTTACCCGGGGCTTTTCAGCGATCTCCCAGAAGCTTGTAAGAGATCTCGCACAAAGATCCAAGACAATCTCCCAAAGTACTAAATTTATATCCTGCCGACAGGATATAAAACCGAGTCTTCGTAACCGGTAATTACCTTGATAGGACCCGAAAACTCTTCATTTAAAGCAAGATCGTCGCTATCGACAATTAGAGGTTTACCATTTAATTGCTGTAATTTGGTTTTGGTGGCAATCACAATCAGATTATCCCTGCCCAGTTGACGCAAAACTTTGGCACTTAACTGTTGATTACCACGACCAATGATATGTCCCTGCCCGCCGATGATAGTTATCACAGCCTTAACCTTTTCAGGATGAGCATCCAGCAGCTCCAGGATATGCTTTTCATAGACATCCTGCTGAACCAGCCTCTGCTGAAAAACATGATCAATACCCAATAGAGTGTTTTCTAGACCAAGCGAATCCATGACAGCTGCGCAGGTTGTGCCTGAACCGATCAGATAATGGATATCATCCTCCATTTGCTCCACCACATAGTCTGCAATGTCCTGGACTACCAAAGCTTCCACTTCTTTGCCACCTGATTTTGTGGACTGCACGTAGCGATGCTCAGCCGGAACTTGCATCTCACCATACTTTTTGGCACGAACATTACCTTTACGGAAAGCTTCTTCGTCAATATCCATGACCGAGGTTTCCAGCAGGCTAACCAGCTCATTATTGAGCATCTGCTCAATGACCAAACCTGCTGCTTTTGGTGTCACGGCATAAACTCCAGAGTGGATTTTAACACCCGCAGGAATACCAAGCACTGGAAGCTCTTCGCCGACCGCTTCATAAATGTTCCTGGCTGTTCCATCGCCGCCAGCAAAGAGAAACAGGTTAGCTTTTTTTGCAACGATTTTATTGGCTGCTTCTATTGTGTCCTGTGCTGTTGATGCTCCTTGGTAGGAATAAACACACTCATAGTTGAAGCCCAATTCCTTCAGGAGGTTTTCGCCCATGTCACCTGATGCTGTGAAGAAAATCAGCTGATCTTTATAAGGCTTTAAAATTTCCAAAGTAATGCGCGCACGATTAGCCGATTGACTCACCGCGCCACGGGCAAAGGCTTCTGCACGAATGGCTTCGCCGTCACTGCCCTTAAGGCCAACTTTACCGCCTATACCAGCGAATGGATTAATAATGAAACCTAAATGGAACATGATGAAATATCTGGAATTTGAATGGGTTGACCTTGTCGATAATAGCGACAAAGTATCTGAATCATACGTAGAGCACGAGTTGGAAAACCATACTCAAAGTATTCAATTAAGCGTGCGTAAACTTGCTCTCTGAACGCCTCTGCATCACCGGATGGGTTGTTAAGGTTATCCAAACTCACTCTGAACGGCAAATTGGAAGCCAATGCAAATGCCCACTCCAATGCCTGTGGTTTCTGCTCAACTTTGAAAAACTCTTGCTGCTGTTCGGCAGTACGCCCGTCTGCTGCGTACCAGTACCCATAATCATCAAGCCGGCGACGCTCTTTACCAGCGATACACCAGTGGGCACACTCATGTAAGGCACTGGCAAAATAGTCATGGGTTGAATAAATGATAGCAGGCTTGCCTTCAACGGAAGCCTGATAGAATGGCTCTTCAGCACCCGACTGCAGATGCGTATTGCAGTCAGCAAACTCATTATTGAAGAGTGCAACCAGGTCCTCAACTTTGTGGAAGTCTTGGCTATATATCATCTAATATCAGGAGTTATGAGAAGTGCTCAACAAGCTGCTGGCGAGTTAACAGGAAGACTCCATCACCGCCCTTTTCAAACTCAATCCAAGTAAAGGGCACATCTGGGAAAGCTTCTTCCAGAGCCGGCCAGCTGTTACCCACTTCGACGATTAGACAGCCCTGCTCGGTTAAGTGATCCGCAGCTTGTTCAAGAATTCGACGCGTGATATCCAAACCATCTTCACCGGAACCAAGACCGATTTCAGGTTCGTGCTGATATTCGGCAGGCATATCGGATAAGTCTTCTGAATCAACATAAGGTGGATTGGATACAATCAAATCGAACTGATCATCGGTCAGTGATTCGAATAGATCAGAAATGGCAGTTTGTGCTTTAGGATAGAGTCCCAGGCGTTCGTTGTTAATATCAGCAACGGTTATGGCATCCTCGGAAATATCGGAAAGAACAACTTCAGCATCTTCAATATAGGCAGCAATAGCTAAACCGATACAACCACTGCCACAGCATAAATCAAGAATTCTAGGGTTATCCGCTTCCAGCCAGGGATAAAAATCGTTTTCTATCAACTCGGCGATTGGCGAACGTGGAACTAGCACACGTTCATCAATATAAAACTCTAGTCCGCAAAAATAGGCTTTATTGGTGATGTAAGCCAAAGGCTTGCGATGTTCAACACGCTCAAAGATGGCATGAACCAGATGCTTCTTTTCATCCGCCAAAAGTTTGGCGGTTAACATGCCTTGCGGATAATCTTGCGGAAGGTCCAGCATTTGCAGCACTATGGCAACAGCCTCATCCCAGGCATTATCAGTGCCATGGCCGAAGTATAGGTCAGACTGGTGAAACTGCGTTGCAGCAAAGCGAATGAAGTCAGCAACTGTCTCTAAGGACTGCTCTGCTTCTTGGTAAATTGGGCTTAACGTCATGAGCTTCTCTCTTCCAGCATCCTTTTCATTGAATTATATACCAAATCAGACAGCTCATGGCGATGTTCTACATCAAACTCACGACAATCAATGGCCTCGCCAACCTTAACCTTCACAGGTTGATGCAGACGCATCTTTAACCACTTCTTGTTAGGCAAGACTTTATAGATATCCTGCATCACGACTGGAATAATCAATGCGTTGGTATCAATGGCCAGTCGGATGCCACCTTTTTTAAGCGGTATCAGCTCACCATTTTTAGATCGAGTGCCTTCCGGAAACATCCAGATGCGAATGCCACTCTCCATTTTCTCACGCGCAATTTTTAAATCTTCAATGGCCTGCTGACGGTTTTGTCTGTTAATGGAAAGAATTTCTGCAGCTTTCATAGCACTTGAAAGCAATGGCACACTAAACAGTTCCTTTTTGGAAATCATACGAATGCTGCCGGGTAAAGCTGTGAATGCCAATGGAATATCATAAGCGCTGGAATGATTGCACATAATGATGACTCGGCGCCCTTCCTGCACCTGCTGTTCCAAATCCCCTTCGACCTGCCAATTTATACGTGCGGCTCGAATCAGCCGACCTGACCAGTCAACCAGGATCTTGTCCACCTTGGTGCGCAAATCCTTTTTCGAGAAGAAAGCAAAATAGAGGGTTTTAAGACTGTATTTAGCGGTTGCCGCAATAGAGTAGGTGATTACCCATAGGGCACGCAGGAAACCAGCTGGTCTTGGCTGTTTATCAGTTTGCGATGCTGTTTGAGTTGTAGAATTCAAGGTGCTAGCTGGTCAATCATCAATGAAGTGGCAATGCTAGCCACTTTTTAACCGAACTTCCAGTATAAACTTGTAGCTTATTGTTTTCGCAATAAGCTACTGTGGCTCATAGAAACTGCTTAGATTTGGTTTATCGCCTTCAAAATCTATCTCTGCTATGGCTGAAGTTGGGAAATAGCGTCCCTGGTGCGGCAGCCAGCTGGCCAGCAGGTTGGCAACCAATGGCATATGACTGACCAACAGGATGGTGGATTGGGGTAAAGCTTCAACGTAGGATGCGGTCATAGCTGGATCTGACTCAGAACGTAATAGCGGTTCCTGCTCTCTTAAGAATGGACGAACTTTTGCATTCATCAGTTCCTGCTCAACGATATCAGCAGTTTGCTGGGCTCTTAAATAAGGGCTGGCCAGCATCAGCTCAAGCTCCAACTCCTGTTGCTTTAATATATCTGCAAGCCGTTGTGACATTTGTGCAACATCCTGCTTACCCGATTCAGACAGTTGACGCTCCCCATCAATATAAGGAGCATCACCGTGCCTCATAATCCATACTTTCATAATTTATTGAATCTGTCCTTAACTAAGTCCAAACAATTACTTCGCAAAATTCCGCTGATTAAAGGCTCTCAACTCATCAATCGCCTCTCCGTAAAGACGAGGGCCAAATTGTGTCACCAGGTGCCCCGCGGCAAAGCTGGCAAGTTTGCCACAGTCAGCAAATGAGTATCCCTGAGTTAGGCCATAAAGAAATGCCCCAGCAAACATATCGCCAGCGCCATTGGTATCAACCGCTTTAACCGGGTGAGCTTCGATAGTATGTAATTCATTACCATCAAAGAAGAGCGCACCTTTTTTACCAAGGGTGATGGCAACCTGCGTAGCTGACTGCTTCAAAACATCCATAGCCTGATGAATATTAGACTGCTCTGTAAACTCAAGCGCTTCATCATCATTACAGAACAACAGGTCGACGCCACCTTCAAGAATCTGCTCAATCTGAGGTTTGAAAAAGCGCACCATATTGGGATCAGATAAAGTGGTAGCAACTTTTACGCCATTAGCCTGAGCGTGTTTCTTAGCGCTTAAAGCTGCCAAATGCGCTTCAGGCGAACTAACCAGGTAGCCTTCAAGGTATAGATATTGACTGTCTGCCAGTGCATCGAAGTGTATGTCCTGTTCTTTAAGCTCACTGCTAATTCCCAGGAATGTGTTCATGGTGCGGTCAGCATCAGGAGTCACCATCACCAGACACTTGCCTGTGGTACCGTGATTATCTTCCAGCTGATGTAAACCATTGTCGACACCCGCTGAATTAAGGTCTGATGCATAAAAGACACCGGCCTCATCGCGCCCGACTTTACATGAATGAAAAGCCTTACCGCCTAACTGTGCAAGAGCAATCACGCTATTGGCCGCAGAGCCGCCGGATGCACGCTGGTGAATATTACCGTGCAGATGGCTTAACAGATAATCATGACGCTCTTCATCAACCAGGGTCATAACGCCCTTTTCGACCCCAAGACGCTCAAGTTCCTGTTCATTGACTTCTATTTCAATATCAACCAGCGCGTTGCCAAGGGCATATAAATCATATTGCTTCATAAAATACTAATGCTTATAAAAGTTAATTTTGCGATGCAGGGATTATGCTATAATTCAGATCATTATTGAATGCCTTTTAAGAACCAATCATTATGCCTGCATTATTTGTTGACCAGCTAACCGTTATTGATTTCGCTTTCTTTGACCCAGTCCGAGGGATAGTCGGTGAAAGCTGGATAGTTGACCTGGTTCTTGAGGGTGATCTTGATGATCAAGGTATGGTTTTTGACTTCGGGGATGTTAAAAAGCGAATCAAACAAGCCATAGATTCCACGCTTGACCATAAGTTTGCGGTTCCAAGTCAATACGCCGAGCTGTCGATTACGGAAGACGGTGACAAGCTAACCCTCGATATGCGCGATAAGCAAGGCCGCTTTTACCAACATAAATCCCCCAGACAAGCTGTAGCTCTTATTCCCACAGAAATTATTACTCGAGAAAGTGCACTCCCTCTATTGCACCAAGCCTGCTCTGAAGTTGTACCGGATAATGTAAAAAAGATTTTCCTTAATCTGCGCACGGAGGAAATCTCTGGTGATTATTATCATTACGCACACGGCTTGAAAAAGCATTTAGGTGATTGCCAACGAATTGCTCACGGACACCGCTCGCAGATTCATATTTTTGAGAATGGGCAGAGAAATAAAGACCTCGAAGCCTATTGGTGTGAATTATGGCGCGATATTTATATTGGTACCGCTGAAGATTTACAGAAAGACTTTGAAGATGACGCTATTCAATATTTTGAATTCGCCTACCGAAGTGAGCAAGGAGAGTTTTCTTTAGTTATTCCCGCTGAACGATGTCATATCATGGAGCAGGACTCTACAGTTGAATTAATCGCACAGCACATTGCAGATCAACTTAAAGAAAAGCATCCCAAATCCGAGATTGAAGTTCGAGCCTTCGAAGGCTTTAACAAAGGTGCAATAGCATTTAGTTAAAAGTTAATACCAACCAATCACTGAGTCGGTTCATCATCCGACTCAGTTTCAGCATCACTTTCAACATCAAGCTTGCTTTCACCCTCGGCCTCACCCTCGCCTTCACCTATAACCTCTGGCTCTTCTGGTTTTATCTCTGGATGCGGTATTTCAACACCTTCTTCAGGGTGAGTGACCTTGCCATCATAAACGCTTTCACAATAACCACCAGTCAACAAACCTACACCAGATTTGAGTAAACCAACGACAGAACCTGTAACGGCATCAAAAGCGGTACGGAAAGTCTCGATTTCAGGAGAGCTAAGGCTGCCATTTAAGGTTTGACTATATTCCTTGCAACCCTCTTCATTGAGAATCATAAACTCAAAATCATTGAAGGCCATTATGGACAGGTCGATATTGCCATCAAAAGCAAAACGATAATATTGAGTTGAAGCAGCCGCATCGCGAGTTATTAATACGCCATTCTCGACAACCATGTCGATATTTATTTGACCAAACATGGTATTACCTTTATTTGCTCCAAGGTTGCTCAGCACACCTTGCATACTGACACCTTGAGACAACAATAGACCAGCTGGTCCGGCAAGAACGAAACCGCCAATGTCCAATAAGCCAAACTCCTGACTCTCAAGGAAACGTTCTAATACTTTATTCACATTCAAATTAATTAACTGAACAGGTTCGGTATTGGTGAGCAGCACCTGGCCATTTAAACTGTCGAATATTGACTCAGGAGCCAAACCAGTAAAAGTCAGTTCAGCAAGACCATTAATCTTGCCTCGCAGAGCAACAGACTCCTCGCTATCGGGTCGAACAAGCTGGCTTAGCTCTAAATTCTCAAAGTTAAAATTAAAGTTAGAAAAATAACCTGGTTGCGACAAATCAATCACCCAGTCAGCGTCAAGGTTAGTATCATTAACCCTAACCTTAAGAGGAGTCACAGTTACTTTTTGATTTCTTTGGGTAGCTTTTATATCAATGTCAGAGAATACATCTTCGTCCTGCTGAGCTTTGGCAATTTTCAATTCTATATTAGTGAAAGCATTTTGAAGTTTCGAGTCATACCACTGGCTAATTAACTGCCCATTTTTTACCAGTGATAAATTAGCGGCGGTCAGATCAACATCTGTAATCACCAGTGACTCCTTGCTGGTAACAGGTTTTCCATCAACATCAAGCCTTTCAACCAGGCGTAAAATATCACCATTAAAATTACGGATATTAAGATTATTTACCAATACGGATTCTAAAGGTAATTTAGACTCACTATTATCCGATAAAGTATCAGCCTGCTCACCTGACTGCTCGGTCAGGTCCAAAGAAATCTTACCTGACTGATTAGTAAGACGCTCTAATACTAAACGACTTTCACTGATGGCACCGCTAGTTGAAAGATTTCGAATAGAAACTTGCTTAGACTGCAGACTATCGGCAGCCATATTGAAACTAGTATTCAGACTACTGACGTCATCTAATGTAAAGAGTGATTGCTCAAGCACCAATGGAAACTCACCAACGTCGAGCCTGGCATTATCCACTTTAACTTCGTCATCGCTTAGGGTAGCCAGCATGGAAAGTTGATCGATGTTTATATCTGCTAAGCGTATCGACTGGAAAGGTATCGCTGCTGCTTGTCCAGAATTCTGAGTACTTTCATCAGATTTACCGGCATCACTTAAATCAAGGTCAAGATTGACTCCAATTAATCGAAGTGTGGAGGCAGTCAAATTGCCAGAGTCACTCGACAACTCCGTAGCGAATGTAGCCATAGCACCTTGAGGCACCTTTATCTCAGAAGCTTCAACATTAGCAGAAACCTTTGAGGGCCAACTACCTGGTTCTGCAATAACAAGCTTATGCTCTAGAATGACCGGTAGCTGCTTAACAGTGGCGTTAATAGACTGTGCCTGATAAGCATCACCAAGCTCGAGGTTAAGCTGTCCATCAGTTATGGTCAGTTGACTTACCTGTACACCCGCAAATGGGAATCGAATGTCCACCTGTTCAGCTTCAGCGGATGCATCTGACACAGGATTGGATTCATCTTGTGGATTACTGTCTTGAGGTAACGATGAATAATTAACGTATGGATTTTCAATTAACAGCTGCTTAACATCAAAGGTACTGTTAGATAATCCCCCTTCGAGCTCAAGATGATCATAACTAAGTATATCCGAACTTAACGACTGAGATGATAAAGAGTATTGGCTATTTTGTTCTGAATAAAAAGCTTCCCAGTCATCCCATAAAGGTCGCTTACTTTCAACCAGGATAAGTTCACTAAAGGTAGCAGTAAAGTCTTTAACTGCAAGTTGATAACTCCCTTCAATATTAATGTTGGTATTGCCTAATTTGACCGTTTCGACAAACAGGTCTTCAAAAGGTAAGTGTTCCAGCTTTGTTTGCTGATCAGGTATATTGGGTGAGACTGGTTGATTAGTAGCAAGCTCAATATTAATGTCAGCAGATTGTGAAGAAAGTTCTTCAATTATGACGTTACTGTCTTGAACACTGGCTTTTAAATTCACCCCATTCAAGCTGCTTTTGTCGGTCTTTAACTGTTTTATATCTGCAACAATGGTTGTATTGCTTTGAGTAAAAAATTCATTGAGTTTGGCAAAAAGAAAAGTGCTACTTTGAGCGACTGGCAAATCTGAAATTATCAGGTTTATACCATTGGCTTCAAGATAAACGTCATCGTCAAATATAAAGCTTGAATCAATGATTCGAATTTCAGAAACGTTTAACTTTTCAAAAAAGAATGGCTCTTCCTCGCTTGAACTCTCACCAGCTGTTTCTGCTAACTGATAATCAAAAGGATAACGTATCGTAGCTTTATCCAGTTCCACACTATCAATTAATAAACTGCTAAACAGGCCGCTATAAGAAAGCTCTGCAGTCAGTTTTTCAAAAGCAATTGCGGGATTGTCTTCTGGACCAATACGAGTTTTAGAGATACTGATAGTGCCAGAAAATAACGAAACATCGAGCTCTCCTACCTGAGAGCTCATGCCCAACCGTTGTTGAATCTGCCTTTCTAAAAAGGCCTCAGAATTGATAAGGTAAACAATTATCGAAACAGAAATCACCAGCAGAATAATCAATCCTGCCAAAACCCAGAGTAATCTCTTACCCCACTTCCATAACTTGGTCATAAGCTTCCTGTTTCGATTAGAAATTAATGCTTAAATTAAAACAGCTACTAACGATTTAAGTCAAACTCTGTCCACACTGGTGCATGGTCGGATGGACGCTCCATGGAGCGGATCTCATAGTCAATATCAGACGCAATGGCTCTATCATTTAGCCAGTCGCAGGCGAACACAGAGTCAATTCGAAGACCGCGTTTTGGCTCACGCTCAAAACCACGGCTACGATAATCAAACCAGCTGAACTTGTCTGCGACGTCTGGATTGATGGTGCGGTAGGTATCATGTAAACCCGTTGCCAATATCTTTTGCAGCCACTCGCGCTCTTCCGGTAAGAAACTGCATTTACCATCACGCAACCATCGTTTACGATTCGGTTCACCAATGCCAATATCAATGTCTTCAGGTGAGATATTAATATCACCCAATACGATAGTTCGATGATCACCTTTATCATTTTGCAGATAAGTTAATAAATCCGCATAAAACTTTTGCTTGTAGGGAAATTTCACCGGATGATCACGATTTTCACCTTGCGGGAAGTAACCATTAAGAACCTTAATCACCTCATCCCCATATTGAAAGCTGGTAATGATCATACGACGTTGAGCATCGTCTGGATCGGTGGGGAATCCTTTCTCTACAGCCAGAGGCTTCTGCTTGCTGAAAGTTGCTACTCCATAGTGCGCCTTTCCACCATGAATTTCTATGTGATAGCCAAGATGCTCATACAGTTCAAACGGGAAAGCATCATCGTGAACTTTTGTTTCCTGAATACAAATAATATCCGGATCATGTTTTTCGACCAGCGCTTCAATTTGATGTACTCGTGTACGTATACTGTTAATATTAAAAGTTACTATTTTCATAATATCCCGTTCTTAATTTAACTTAATTTCAACTGACTAAGATTTCTCTAAGTATGAATTTATAATTTAATGTGTTAGCCACTGCTTTAGTTTAGATGACTCGTCTTTTTCGTCATTGCAATAAACTAAATAGGCAGTATCGGCAACGCTGGCCTTCAATGTTACTTCAAATCGCATTAGTTCGTCTCGGCGGAAACCCCGTATAACCACTGTTTCACCGATTTCACACTCTGCCAGGCGCTTTGCAAATTCATCATTATCAATTTTCAGATCATTCATACTAATCAACTGATCGCCTGCGGATATACCTGCTTCACAAGCAGCTGAGTCCCAATACACCGATTTGACAGTTATTCCCAGGTTCGCCCCCTGATATTCGATACCTAAACTGGGTTTGGGTTTATTATGGGGCATTTCATCTTTAACCTGCCCTTTATCATTGCGATCATTTCTTGGCTGAAAAACCAATTCCATATCAACTGTTTTCAATAACTCAACTAAAGGTAGGTCATCAGTTGAATACAGTGCCAGCTGGAAAAAGTCATCTAACTCTTTCTGGTGTTGCTGGCCGCAAACTTCTATGGTGATAGTTTGGATTGAATCGTTCTTTACCCCAATCTGTGGCTGTCCAAACTCTTGCCACAGTCGCACCATAACATCTCTCAGCGACTTCTGATTATCAGTCAATTTACGAATCAGCAAATCCATGCAAAGCGCAATTAAAGCACCTTTACTGTAATAACTGACCACCGCGTTCGGTGCATTCTCATCCTGTTTGTAGAACTTGGTCCAGGCATCAAAGCTTGAGTCTGTAACTGACTGAATTAAACGCCCGCGGGCTCTCTGAACCGTAGTTATCGTCTTCGCAATGGTCAATAAGTATTGCTTGATGGGAATAATACCAGTCTGTACCAGAGCCAAGTTATCGTAGTAGGAAGTAAAACCCTCAAAAGCCCACAACAACTCTGTGTGTGATTCATTTTGAGTATCGTAAGGCAAAAACTCGGCAGGCTTTATGCGCTTTACGTTCCAGGTGTGGAAATACTCATGCGAGCAAAGGTCTAGAAACGTCTGATACGAGTCTTTTACTTTTTCCGGATCATCACTGGGTAGCGGTAAATCTTCACGACTGCAATGCAGTGCGGTTGAGTTTCGGTGCTCAAGTCCACCAAAACCTTTGCCCAGCACATAGGTCATGAAAATATATCGTTCAACTGGTGCCGGCTCGCCAAAGAAACGTATGTGATGCTCGCAGATTTTAATCAGATCATTTTTTAGCCGAGCTTCATCAACTTTGTGCTGTCCGGTAAGCGCCATATAATGTGGAACCCCACATGCATCAAAACTGATAAGTCTGAAGTCGGACATTTCAACCGGACAATCAATAAGCTCATCATAGTTCTCAGCCTGATACCAGCCAAAGCCAAATTCTTTGGTGCCATCAACAGGCTGCAATCCTGTAGCCACGCGCCAGTTCTTGAAGGCTTCACCAGCTGGCGGCTGAATATTAACTTTATACTGTACTTCTTCCTGACCTTTAACCGCTAAAAAGACACTAGTACCATTGAAAAAACCATGCGTCTGATCAAGGTGCGCACCACGCACTGACAAGTCCCAGGCATAGACCTGATAACGTACCTCAATGGGTTTGTCGTCGCCCCCGCAACTGTCTACCAGCCAACGAGCTTTATCCAGCTTTTTAACCGCGAGGGACTGCCCTGCAGATTCAGCCTTTAGCCACTGAATGTGCTTGGCGAAATCACGAATCATATAACTTCCAGGAATCCAGTTAGGAAGATAGAGTTCGACTTCTCGGCCAGAGACCTTATCCAGAGTTAATGTAACTTCAAAAAGATGTGCGTGTGGATTTATGGGGACGATCTGATATTGGATCATGAAGGACGCTGATTATCCTGACGGTGAGTTCTCGCATGATTATAGGCAATCAAAAACTAATTTTCAGGTGAATCTATCAAAAGATTTAAAATTACTTTGGAGTAAAACTATGGGTTAGGGCTAAATGAGAAAAAAAGAATAAGGATGGTGTAATTCGAAAATGATGGTGCCCAGGGCCGGAGTCGAACCGGCACGGTGTTGCCACCGAGGGATTTTAAGTCCCTTGCGTCTACCAATTTCGCCACCTGGGCAGATGACTTGTCTCGCACCTTGCTTTATAGCTTCGGTCTGATTATGGAGGCTGAGGCCGGAGTCGAACCGACGTCCACGGATTTGCAATCCGCTGTATAGCCACTCTACCACTCAGCCATAAATCAGTTTTACTGGTGCTGATATAAAAAACCTCGGCCTAGAAGCACCGAGGTTTTGAATTTGGAGCGGGAAACGAGATTCGAACTCGCGACCCCAACCTTGGCAAGGTTGTGCTCTACCAGCTGAGCTATTCCCGCGTCATTTGATGGCGTGCATTTTACTGTGAAATCTTAATGTGTCAACACAAAAAATCAATTTTTTTAGCACGCTTCCTGATGCTGATTAAGGCTTGAACAATGTGTTGTTTTTTTAGCCTTTAATCCTGGTGCCGCGTCAGGAGCTGGTTATTATGCGTCATTCTCCGAGCTTGTCAAGTACGGCCAGGCAGCTTTTAAATAGCTGTACATTGACCACAATGTTAATAGTGCTGCTAACCAGATAAAGACGAAACCAAAGGTCTTCGGCAAACCAAATACGCTTTGTGGTGCCAGCAGAAATAGGAATATCGCGAACATCTGACAGACCGTTTTGGCTTTACCAATAAAAGAAACACCAACAACAGCTCGGTTGCCCACTTCAGCCATCCACTCGCGCAATGCAGAGATAGTTATTTCACGCCCGATAATAATCATTGCTGGGATGGCCAGCCACAAACTACCCTCTCGCTCAACCAGTAGAATAAGGGTGATTGCTACCATTAGCTTATCAGCGACTGGGTCTAAAAAAGCCCCAAATGGCGATTCGATATTCATGCGTCGCGCCAAAAAGCCATCCAACCAATCAGTAGCTGCTGCAAAACAGAAAATGCCGAGTGTTATCCAACGTGCGACAGGATCATCAATATAGAAAAAGATCACGAACATTGGGACCAGCAAAATTCGGAAAGCAGTTAATACGTTAGGCAAGTTCCACATGGCTTAATTTAGATTCCTGATTGATTGTTATTGACGGGCTCATTGTAGCGGATTGTTTTTCAGAAATACCGCTAACTATGCAAATAATCATAAATTTTTTGAGCCAGCGATAGACTGACTCCTGGCGCCCCCGCAATCTCCTTAACACTGGCCCCCTCCACTTCCTGCCAGCCACCAAAATGCCTCAGCAGCGCCTGTCGGCGCTTGGCACCAACGCCCGGTATTTCTTCCAGCATGGACTTAGTCGCGGACTTCTTACGCTGATGGCGGTGCTTGGTGATGGCGAAACGATGCGCTTCATCCCGAATGTGCTGAATAAAGTGCAGCGCTTTCGAGTCATCCTCAAGCAGTAATGGCTGATGTTGTCCTGGAAACCAGATCTGCTCCATGCCCACCTTACGGTCACTGCCCTTGGAAACGCCGATTAAATTGACGGACTTCAATTCAAGCTCATTAAAGACCTCTTCAGCTTTCCCCAGCTGGCCTTTACCGCCATCAACTATTACCAAGTCTGGCAGAGCCTGTTGTTCGTCTCTAAGACGCTTATAGCGTCGTGTCAGCGCCTGCTGCATGGCAGCGTAGTCATCACCACCGGTGATTCCTGAGATATTAAAAATCCGATAGTCAGCTTTCTTGGGCCCATTCTCATCAAACACTACACAGGATGCGACCGTCTGCTTGCCTTGGGTATGACTGATATCAAAACACTCTACATGCTTTGGCATCTGCCCCATCTGTAAAACCTTTTGCAGATCCAGCAGTCGCTGAGTAAAGTTAGACTTGCTGTTAAGTTTGGCGCGCAATGAATGGTCAGCGTTTTTATTAGCGAAGGTCTGCCACTCCTTAACCTGCCCTCTGCTGGCCTGGCGAAGAGTGACCTTAGAACCACGTTGCTGGCTGAAAGCCTCCTGTAATGCTTCTAAATCATCGGGCAAATTCTCAATGACAACTTGCTTGGGGATTTCAGCACCGGATAAATAATAGAAACCCAGAAAAGTCGATACGATCTCCTGTAGGTCACTATGCTTGGGCACTTTGGGGAAATAAGTTTTATTACCAACAATCATGCCCTGGCGGATAAACACCAAGAGGATGCAGCAGATACCGGAAGCATAGGCCACGCCTATCACATCCATATCGGTTGCATTGCCGCTGATCACTGACTGCTGCATGACATGGCGCATCTGTTTTATCTGGTCGCGGTAGCGTGCCGCAATTTCAAACTCTAAATTCTGGCTGGCAACGTCCATCTTTTTCTGCAACCGCTTGATAACCTGCTCGCTTTTGCCCTGATAGAAGAGCTTTACGTTCTCAACATCCTTGGCGTACTCTTCCTTAGAGATATAGCCCACGCAGGGCGCGGTGCAGCGCTTAATCTGATATTGCAGGCAGGGGCGTGAGCGATTGGCAAAATAACTGTCTTCGCATTGACGGATCTGAAAGGTTTTCTGAATCAGCGACAAACTCTGGCGCACCGCGCTAGTACTGGGAAAAGGTCCGAAGTAATCGCCCTTCTCTTTTTTAGCACCACGATGATAGGCCAGTCGCGGAAAGTCTCCCGCCGATAAAAAGACGAAAGGATAAGACTTATCATCACGAAACAGAACATTAAAGCGCGGCTTATATTTCTTTATCAGATTATTTTCGAGCAGCAACGCTTCGGTTTCAGTTTCCGTAACCGTGGTATGAATATCTTCAATATAGGTAACCAGCAATTCAGTCTTGGGCGACTGATGCTGCTTTACGAAATAACTTTTAACACGATTGGAAAGGTTCTTGGCTTTACCGACGTATAGGGTTTCGCCGTCTTTGCCCAGCATCTGGTAGACACCGGGCTTTTTACTCAGGTGAGCAAGGATTTTCTTGATTTGGGGCTTGATTGAGGAAGTATTGTCGTCCACTGGACTCATCAGGTTCTCTATTACTCACCAACTATTGAGCTTCAATGACTTTGTAGCGTAGCGCCATGTGAGTCAGGCTTACATCATTCTCAACACCCAGCTTTTCAAATAAACGATAGCGATAACTGTTCACCGTCTTCGGACTTAAATGCAATTTGTCAGAAATGGCCTGGACTTTCTCACCACGCGTAATCATCAGCATGATCTGCATTTCACGCTCGGACAAGGTGCTGAAAGGATTGTCTTCGGATTTATTGAACTGGCTCAGAGCCATCTGTTGCGCCACTTCCGCAGCCAGGTAAAGCTTACCTCGATTAACAGAATGAATGGCTTTCACCATCTCATCGATATCAGTGCCCTTGGTTAAATACCCCATGGCACCAGCAGCAATAAACTGGCTGGGATAAGGCTCGGAACCATGCACCGTCAAAGCAATAACTTTCAAATCTGGCTCAAAACGCAACATGCGTCGTGTCGCTTCCAGACCACCGATGCCCGGCATATTGGCATCCATCATCACTACGTGAGGGTTCAACTCCTTGACCTTTTTTATCGCCTCTTCCCCAGACTCAGCTTCGCCAACGACCTCAATCCCGTCAGCATCGGATAGTAAACGGCCCAATCCCATGCGAACCAAATCGTGATCATCCACCAGCAAAACTTTTATCATGTAAACCTCAGTAACACTTTTATATTTTTGATTAAAATAGCGGTTCAATTATTATGAAATTGCTTTAATATAGCAAGCACAGTTAGAACAGGAATGAGAACTAATATGAATATAAAGCACATCTGCATTTTATTTGGGATAACCGCATGGGCCAACTTCGCCACAGCGGCCTCAACACCAGAAGATTGCGCAGCCATCACCGACGACGCCAAACGCCTCGCCTGCTATGACCAGTTTCTGAAAAACAGACCAGCACCGGCCAAACCAGAACCAGCTGCACAGCCTGCCAAGCCAGCCGAACCAGCTAAACCAGCCATGCCTGAGCAAGCTCAGAAACCCGCCCCGAAAGCTGAAGTTGTCAGCAAAAAAGATAAAGTTGATGAGTTTGGTAGCGAGCGTATTAAAGAAGAGGAAACTCTGGATAAGATTACAGCCACCGCGCTGGGTGAATTTGCGGAATGGGAAAAAGGCCTGAAAATCCAACTTGATAATGGTCAAGTCTGGGAAATCACCGACCTCCGCCCTGGTTACTACAAAGTCACCAACCCAACAGTAACCATCGAAAAAGGCTTCATGGGCAGCTACAACATGAACGTTAAAGGCCGCAATAAAAGCTACCGCGTTATTCGTGTCGAATAATAGCTTCATTCTTACCGTTGGGTGTGCCCTAGCAAACCTTCTTTAGCGGGTGAATAAAATCCGAGTGCTCGGTAGGGGCGACCCAATTTGGTCGCCCTTTTTGATCAAGGAATCCCCCCCTCCCTTCGTACGGACAAGTCATGACTTGTCCCTACCACACAGTGCTATAGGATGGGTTAGCTCATAGAGCGTAACCCATCAACTAAGAGCAGATCTCAAATAAATCAAGAATTAACAAACAGTTTGATGAGGTTCGGTATGGGACTTTACTCTTTTAACATTTCTGGCTTCATCTGCATAAGCCTTATGGCGAACATCCCACAACTCAACGGAATGCTGAATATTGAGCCAGAACTCAGGGGTATTCCCTAAAGCGGCCGCCAGCTTAATCGCCATCGGTGCAGTCAAGGAACCCTTATCATTAACGATTCGACTTAAAGTATTACGGTGAACACCCATAGCCTCAGCCAATTCATTAATTTCAATACCCATTGGCTCCATAAACTCACTCACCAACATTTGACCAACCGTCACTGGGCGTCGTTTTGTATTTCTCATAAACTCCTAATCTCCCCTAGCCCCTATATACATGAGGGTCTAGATAAGTATTTTCTCCAGCTCCATCGACCCATCTAAAAATAAGCCGATATTGCTTATTAACTCGAATGGAGCACCAACCTTTTAACTTACCTTTTAAATGTTCGAAACAGTTACCAGGAGGTACTCTCAGATCCGCTTCTTCAGTTGCTGCATCGATGATTTGTAGCTTTCTATATAAAGCATTTTGAATATTTTTAGGGATTTTCCGGTGGGAAATATCGTCTTCATAAAAAGCTTCTAGCCAATCATCCCTGAACGTAATTGCCATAATCTACTACTCAATATTAATTATTCTATGCACAATCTCATTGTGCGTCAAGTTATTGCTATTATTCATGAACCAAGAAAAGTGACTCAACCCATGAGCTGCATTTTATAAAAGTAAAAAAGCTTATCAAGAAATAGCAAGAAAGATCTAGGCTGACCTGTGGTCACTCAAAAAGATATGAATCGGTGGACCAAGCCCTCGCCATTAGTACAGGCGAGGGTCTGCCCCATAGGGTATTCATGAATCGCCCCTACAAACAACCTCACGCCAACGTACGGACAAGAGCAATTCGTACGGACGTAGGGACAACTCATGAGTTGTCCCTACCCCCCCATCAATGCACGGACAAGTTATGACTTATCCCTAACAACACCCTCCTAAAACCTAAACTCAAACCCGACATAAACATTCCGCCCATTGGCTGGCAGGCGCTCGCCAACGGCTATCCCACTTCCAGCAGCTCGATTCACGCCACCCAGATGCTCCACATACTGTTTATCGAACAGGTTCTCAACACCGGCACGCACTGTCAGGCCATTATCAAACATATAATCGGCCATCCAGTCCCAAACCATATACCCAGCGGTTTGAGTTTCATTATTGATACTCGACACCCGATCCTGATCCGCATATATCTGCGCGGCAAACTGGGTTGAGAACTGAACGCCCTGATAGCCCCACACAAATCGCGTATTCATTGGTGCAATCCGATACAAATTAATATCACTGTCATCGCGCTCACCACGCACATAACTCACCACCCCGGACATAAAGAAATCCGATGGCATGTCATAGCGCCAGTTGGCATCAAAGCCCCATAAAGTGGCATCAACATTGGTGAACTGTAATGGCGCCGAATCGCCCATCATGTCAGCCACCATAATCGCTCTGGGATCGGTACTCGGCGTTCCCTCAATATAATCCTTAACCTGCGAATAAAAGACCCGTGGTGATACCTTAAAACCGCCATTGCTGTAATCAAAACCGGTATCAATCTGGTAAGCGGTTTCTGGGTCAAGGTTGATATCGCCAATGTAGGTTTTACCATCGGCCAGGCCGCTGGTTGACTGCATCGGAATCCACAGATAACGCTGCTGATAACTGGCCGCGTGTTGCTTGATACCCGCGCTGTAGTTCCAGACAAAACTCTCGCTAAGAACCGACTTACCATGATAGGTCACATCATAAGCCGTATCGCTAACGCTGCGATCCGCCTGATTAAAGTCATTCTGCAAACCGGCAATCGCAGGATTCATCATCGCCATCGAATGTGCCACCTCGCCCGCATTGGCTCGGTTATACTTAACCCTAAGTCCAACAGTATCGCTACGCGATTCTGAGCGCTGGCCCCACTGCACATAAGCGCTATGACGGTCATCCTCAACCTGATTAAAATTAATCACGCCGAACATCATATTATTGGGATTGCTGATATCCACATCATGCTCAGACAGATACCCTTGCAATCCATACACCCAGTCACCAGCGGTCAGTTGAAACTTATAATCGGAGCTCTTGGCCGCAGCATAAGTATATCGATGCGCGGCAGGATCAAGATTCACACGCTGGCTAAAATTATCCATGCCATGCGTATTATCCGAAGCGCCAAACTGCCACTCCAGCACAGCACCCTCAAACTGATGCTGACCATCAAGACTCCACTGCTCGCCATCCACATAATTAATATCCATCGGCAAGGCAGGCGTTCCCGAGAAGCCAGTGTCAGTCTTACCATAACGCACTCCAATGCGGCTTTCACCAAACTCATAAGCCATATCCAGGCCCGACTGCTGCTTATCGTAAACAGTCGTGATGATGTCACGGCCCAGCGCATCTTCGGCATTATTGGCACTCTGGTCACTGATAAAGGCATACACACCAAAATCATTAGCGCTGACATTAATATCCCCGGCATAGGTCTTGCCATCGTTAATCCCCGAATACCAGCTGCTCAATGAGCCCTCGACCGACAGTTCTTCAGAAGTACGCGCTTGCTTTAGATGCACATCCACCGCACCGCCCATCGTATCGATTCCGGCAGTCACTGGCGCAATCCCGCGATACACCGTCATCGCCTCAACCGTCATCGGCACGGCATAAGTCAAAGGCGCATCCATCGCATTCGGACCAGCACCAATCACCGTACGACCATTCAAACTAACACCAACCCGATCACCAAACATCCCGCGATACTGCGCAATCCCCGTCACCGGGCCATTCTTATTCACATTCGCCCCAGGCACCGTCTTCAACCACTGCGCCACATCCGACTCAACCGGATCCGCATCCGCCACCGACAAATCATCAGACGAAGCACGCGACGCACTGATCGTAATCACATCAATATGCTCATCCTCAGATTCAACATCCTCAGCCAGAACAACCCCAGAAAACAAACAACCAGACACAGCGACAGCAACCGCGCTCACACGAAAAGAATCAAAAGAAAAGAAATTCATAACGCCCTCAGAAAAGAATCAAATCGGCGCTAATTGTATAGATATGGAAGGAAAAAACACTGCGACAAATTGTCGCAGTTAAGAGATAAATTAAAACTAATAGGCTAATTTGTACTCGGCCTTAGAGAGTTACCATCTGCTAATTTCTTGGCCGCTTCTGCTATAACAATTGCTCGCTTTTTGATAAAAGTTAAATAGTCATTCATAAGCTTTTCTTTAACAGACTCATCTTCTAGATTCTTATATTCACTTTTAGCTAAGTCATCAAAATCGATAAGGTGTGTTTGAAGCCTGTTTGCTATCATGTCTTTATCAAACCAGCCAATTCTTTCCCCAAGATAGTGGACTGGATCTTTCCTTCCAATGACTCGATTTGTTTTCCATGTAATAAGAGCACAGTTCAGAGCAAGATAGCTTTTGACATCAATATCTTTTAGCAATGCATCTGGATATAAGTGGTGGTATTCTCTTTTCTTTAGACTTTCATAACTTGCTGGCTGATTATCTGCAAAATCATATGCACCGTAATAGGTTGTTACAGCAAGTATGCCTCGAGCCCTAATGTTTTCTCTCTTTGGCCAGTCAACAGTTTCTAACTCTTCAGCCGTCGCAAGTGGATACTCTGACCTATCAAGTACTGGCACTACTTTGAGATCTTCTTCTGTGAAATCTTTATTCTTCAGTAAAGAGGTTATAGCTCTATAATCTACATGTGCCCGGCTTGCGGCGGAGTTTTCATATCTATCTGTAAAAAATGCAGACCATAAATATCTTTGCAATAGATTCTCTGCCTTGCTTCTAAAATCTCCATCTTCTGGAATATACTGATAGCTAGCCGCAATAACACCTAACACAGCGTTTGTAGGTAGTCTTTGCTTGTCATAAATTCCTTGCGTTGCAAGAAAATCCGCCACTTTTGCCAGGCAGGACTCCATTAAAGACCAGTTTTCCACCATTAGCGCCTTATCCATTTCAATCATACCCCTTTCATTAGGTATTCTATCCTGGAGCAAGGCTGAGGCTGCCAAAATCAAAAACGAAACATCAAAATATCTTGCTATTTTAGGGTATTGTTCAATGAGTTTATTTTGTAAATTATGTAAGCTTTGACCAGTTGCGCTTTCAACCTCCGCAACAATAATGTCATACCGTGAGAGCGGTTTACTATTTGTGTTCATATTAATAAACACTTGCAAAGCAACATCTTTTTCAGTGGAAGACGGTAGTGACAGATATGGTAAATTAAAGTGCTTAACCCTGTCCCTCAGGCGGTTGATATCTTCTTTTAACTTTTCTTTAAAAGCGAGATGCCGACGAACTTTTTTGATTGCATCCTCATCATCATCTGATGGATTCATGTGATTTGTAGCTTCATCAATCCACTGGTCCAAATCTTTACTGATATCAGTTGGTTTTAGCAAGTCAGTGGGAATAGAGCCTCGTTTTAAACACTCCTTTGGATCATCACACCACAGCGGGTAACGCCTACCATCTTTTCTGATATAACGAGTCCTGGAATAAACTGAAATAGAAGATTCTTCATCTAGTTCCTTGGATTCATCGTAGTCATTGATATGAACAAAATAGGTATAGTCTTTATAGTTGTTATGCAGAACTCTCCACATTGCTGTCAAACGTTGCTGACCATCCAACAAATGCTGAGTAACTCGATGCCCCTTATTATTTTCAGCAGTCTTAACATATCTGGATATAAATTTTTCTGTATCGCCAACCTCATGAACTAACACAACGCCTAGAGGCAAATTGTGAATGACAGTGTTAAAAAAGCTACAAATACGCTTTCTATCCCATGCCTCATGCCGTTGAAATCTTGGTAATTTAATTTGGCCATTAATAATATTGTCAAACCACTCACCAAGAGTAAAATCATGAACTTTACTTGAATGCTGCATGATATCCATAATTAAACATACTCCCCTGAAAATTCATTAAAATCATTGGCAACTTTAAAATCTACATCGTTACCGAGGGCTTTGAAGTGAGCCTTCCCACAGTCGATTTTTGCTTTTTCCATTGGGCGTAGGGCATCAGTAAATAATGAGCCTTTCGTTTCTACCACAAAATAGAGCTTGTCTTTACCATCAACCTCAATCAAAACAGCCCAATCCGGGTTATAAGTCCCTAGAGGAGTATCAATTTTGAACCAATCAGGGAGTTTTGCGTAAAGTTTAATATCATCGCTTTGTTCAAATGAACGAGCAAACTCAAGCTCTACATCGGAATCATAGACCACATGGTCAAATACTGACTTCTGCGTCGCTAACATATTCTTGTGTAAATACCCAAAGAGTTCATTGTCATCAAATAACTCTTGTGAATAATAATGTTCGTCGCCGATTTTTTGATATTTTATGCCCTTAACGATAAAGAGGCGCATTTGTTTTTGAATAATAGCTGTGACCTGCTCAATAAACTTTTGCGGGTTATTCTTAAAGGATTCAAGGCGCCCACTATCACTCAATATTCTAACAATGGTACGGCGCGTTAGATTGGTTTCATTTTGCAGATAGGTGATTAAATCAGGTAGCTGAAAAGCTCGTGAGTCATAGACACTTGCGGTTTCCTGAACCTGCTCGGCATGAACTCCGCCTCGATCAATTTCAGCTTTGGCTTTACGGTATATAAACCTTGCTTTGCCAACCTGCAAATTAGCTTTTATCTCATCAGCACACTTCTGTACTAACGCATCAACATTAAAATCCACTCTAAAGGTAGTCTTGTATTTGATACGCTCCCACAGCTCTTTAAACTCTGGACTTAAATAAACTGCCTTATTTAGTGTAACCTTCTTCTTATCATCTCGGTTTTTGATATTGAGATTACCAGCAACCTTCTTAAGGACTGCGGCGATTTGAGGTGTGTGCGCCTTGAATTCATCAGGTATATTGAGCTCGCCGCTTTGCAAGTCATTTTTAAGTAAATCCTGAACCTTGCCTTTTTTATTGATATATCCAGCAGCGTTAAAATGCTCCCATAACTTTTGAGAGGCTTCTACTCCGAGATACTCGCTGTTGTGCTCATCGACTGGAATAACAATATTGGCAAAAAGGTGCTCCTCAACCACGCCAAACTTAATGCCCTCTTCTTCTTCAATCTCTTTCTGTAACTTTTCGGCAAAGTCCTCATAAGATTCATTAGCCATGACAGTTAGAGTATTAACATCAAAGCCATGAACACGCTCGCCTTCCTGGTTGACGCATATTCTCAGGCCTCGCCCAATTTCTTGGCGCTTCTTAATAACTGAACTGGATTCATTGAGCGTACAGATCTGGAAAACATTAGGGTTGTCCCACCCTTCTTTGAGCGCTGAGTGAGAAAAGATAAATTTTAGCTTAGAGTCGAAACTGAGAAGCCTTTCTTTATCTTTCATAATTAAATTATAAGCCCCTTCATCCGCCGCTGTTTTACCTGATGCATCCTTCATCATTTCGTTTCCTTTGGCATCTTTTTTCTTATCGACAGCAAAATATCCGTTATGAACGCCCTCGGCAACCGTCTCTAAATCGGCACCCTCAAATAGGCTTTGATACTTAGGTTTTTTAATGGCTCTTTGGTACTCCTCCTCAAACATCAGGGCGAACTTACCTTTTTGCGGGTTACCGTTTTCGTCATACGAACGGTAGTTAGCAACCTTGTCGATAAAGAAGAGACTCAGGACTTTAATACCCAGCGGGCGCAGTCGCATTTCTTTATCAAGGTGTTCTTCAATGGTTTTCCGAATTTGAATACGCTTAAACTCATCTGGATCGACTTCACCAACGGCCTGGCCAATTTTCAGGATATCTGACTTGCTGGTAAAGCTGATATACTCATTGCCCTTTTCGCAATAGATATCATCAATAATGTAGCCATCGTAAATATCACGACCACCACTTTTTTCAAGCAAGTCATCGCCACTTTTAACTGTAATGGCTTTGCGCTTAATTGAGCCGCTCCTGAGTCTTGAGTCGATTTCTACTTTAGCCGTTATCGGACTCTTTTTATTATTAACACTTAATAACTTGATATAAGCCTTATTATGTCCATCCTGGACTTCGATACCTGCTACCTCAATCTGCTTCACCAGCTTTTGCTCATAGGCATCTACTGAATCAAGCTTATACAACATGTGATGCTTTTCAACATGAGTGGCTGAATAACGCAAGGTGCACATTGGGTTAAGCGAGGCGATAGCTTCCTTACTCTTGTCAGTAGTATCCACACTTTGGGGTTCATCGACAATTACAATGGGATTAGTATCCTGAATAAACTCAATAGGCTTGATGCCTGACATACGGTCATGAGCTCGGTGTATAATATTAGCCTTGTCGGCCTTAGAAGGATCCGTAAAGCTCTTACGAAAAGCATCAATATTAATCACCATGATCTGAATATCGGGGCTAGTGGCAAAATTACGAACATCAGACAACTTGCTGGAATCGTACACAAAATAATCAAAGTTAGTATTTTCGTAGAGCTCCTTGAAATGAGTAGAGGTCATTCGTAAAGACTTATGAACCCCTTCCTTAATAGCAACCGAAGGCACCACAATAATAAACTTGGTAAAGCCATATTTGCGGTTCATCTCAAAGATGGTCCGTAAATAGACATAGGTTTTACCTGTGCCCGTTTCCATCTCGACCGTTAAATGGATACCGTCTTTTGAACTAAATGACTCTGACGGCGCCAAACCATTACGCAACTGTATTTTTCGAATATTGTTATGGATATCCTCATCCAACAGCATCAGACGATTGCCGATACCCAAATTGGTCTCCATGCCTGGTATCGACTGCTGCTCTGCATATTGTAGTGGAGCTACTGTAAAGTTGGTCTGACAGGTCTCCTGACCTTCAAACACATCAACCACTGACTCAATAGCTTGGCGTTGATATTCGAGATTGGGATCGAACTGAATTTTCATACTCGACATCTTACAGGCTCCTTATATCTTTAATATTAGCCTGCTTGAGAATTTGAAGTGTATTAGTTTTAACAACATCGTCTTTAAAGCCTGAATCTTTAAAAACTACACGCATGATTTCAGGATTAAGCTTTTCTTTTAATTGTGCAATACCTTCAACCACTTCTAGAGTGATATTGTCTGATAGACAAATAATCAATGCTCCAGCACCAATATCAAAAACCTTGTGCCCAGCAATAGCATGTTCTTCAATAGGCAGTGTCAAATCTAATCCATATTTAAGTAACACCTCATAAAGTACGTCGTCTTCAGTCCGGCCAGGCTTTATATTCTCAACCTGATCCAGAAGATCTTGTTCTGTCATATCAAAGTCCAGCTTCCAAGGTTTGATATTGGTGGAGTCGAGTTTGAACACCTTGAAGCCGAGGTCATCATTGTATTCAGGGTTTTCTTCTTTGATCTTTGCAGCAGAGCGGCGGATGCGTTCTTTACTGATTTCCGCGATGTTTTTGTATCCTGCCTTGAACGCCTCTGATTTCTCATCACAGGCTTCGGGAAGTTGAACCATGATGAATTTGCGGTTCCTGCCGTCTTCGGCGTTGAGTTGTAAGGCTGCATGAGCGGTGGTTGCAGAACCTGCAAAGAAGTCGAGAATCAATCCATTTTGGCCATTGGTATATGATGACAACAACACTTTCAGTAAACTTGTAGGTTTAGGGTAGGAGAAATAGCTTTTACCAGAAAACAGTCTCTCCACCTCCATTCCTCCATCACTTTTCATAGACAAAATAGACCGCAGAAGAAAGGTATTAACTTCATCTAAATATGTAACCGAGCTAGGCTGCTGATTCTCTTTTGCCGAAAACCAGATCTTCCCACACATGAAGCTACCATCAGGAAGTTCAGTTATTTCTGTGTAATTGCCATTTACTCTTTTAGCAGCTTCGTTAAAAGTATCTTCTGTCCAGCGCCAGCCGCGATCAGGAATTTTTACTGGCTGCCCAGTTTTAGGGTGTTTCACTTCATAGTTAGGACCAAATGTATTAGCATTTGGCCAACTCATATTAATTTTTCCCCACAAACGATATTCATGGTCAAAAGAGTTGTATAAAGTAATACCTCTATCGTATGCATTCTTCTTGTATAGTTTCTTTATCTCATCTTCTGCCTCTAAAATTGGGGTCCTATTTTTCTTAAGCTTTTCAACTAGCTCATAAATATCATCCAAACCATCTTTACGCATATTAAATTCAGGCTTGAGCGATGCGTCTTTAGCATAAAGCAAAACATATTCATGTATATTGCCAACTCCTTTGTCATTCTTCGGGATTCGTTTATTCCATGTGATATTTTCTACGAAGTTCTCTTCACCAAAAATCTCATCACACATTTTTTTTAGATTCGTAATTTCTTCATCAGCGCTAATGAAGATTACCCCATCATCCGCAAGCAGATTACGGGCAAGCTTTAAACGCGGATACATCATATTTAACCAGTCAGTATGGTAACGCCCGCTAGTCTCTGTATTGCTTGATAAGTTTTTACCCTGACTATCAACCTGCCTAGTGATTTCCTTATAGTTTTTAATGTTGTCTTTAAAGTTATCTTTATAAACGAAATCTTTACCCGTGTTATAGGGTGGATCGATATAGATCATTTTGACTTTTTTGTGATAGCTCTTCTGCAGGAGCTTGAGCACCTCAAGGTTATCGCCTTCGATAAATAGGTTCTGGGTGTTATCCCAATCCACCGACTCTTCTTTGCATGGGCGCAA
This sequence comes from Kangiella profundi, assembly GCF_002838765.1. Taxonomy (NCBI): domain Bacteria; kingdom Pseudomonadati; phylum Pseudomonadota; class Gammaproteobacteria; order Kangiellales; family Kangiellaceae; genus Kangiella; species Kangiella profundi. Next base: position 1,707,626 of record NZ_CP025120.1, read on the forward strand.
GGTTCCGGTGCTCGGTATTTGTGCCAATCGGCGAGCTTTGCTCTTGCCATTCCATGTAAAGCTGTAGCGCTCTTCTCGGTCATCAACGTATTCACCGAGCACTTCTTTTAAGACATCAAAATCAACTTTTCCTTCGGTAATAGCCTCAGGAAACAGTTCTTTTAATTTATTGATATTATCAGTAACTATATCTAATGTTTTACCGTCCATTTTTTCTAAATCTTTACCCACGTTCACACCTCTCACGACAAGCTCTGTTCTAACCGTTTGAGCTCTTGTTGATATTTTTTAATGGTTGCATTCAGCTCAACCTGGCGGTTAAAAGCTGACTGCTTTAATTCTTTGCGTAATTTTTGAATCTTTAGTTCTAATTCATGATACTGCTTTAGGGCTTTTCTCTTCTCCAAGCTTCTCTCTTGGCTGGTCAATAGCACAAAGTTCCCGGTCTTTGCAGCCCAGTTCAAAGCTACCACTCGGTCTATCATCGCCTGGTAAAAGCGTCTAAAGTCTGTGAATGGCAATGCTGAGACCTTTAGGCTTGCCAAAAAATCCTGATTTGGACTTTCTTGTTCAGTTTGTTCTGGTTCAGACTGCTTTTGGTTGGACTGTCCCTGATTAGACTGTCCAGGGTAAGAAACAGCTAACTCAATCCAGCCAGAGAAATAAAGCTCTTCAATAACCTGTTTGTCTTTATCCGATTTACTTTGTCTTTTATCGGCCAGGCACAGGTTTACATACTCCCTGTTGCCAACTGTTGTAGACATTAGAACAACCAAAGGATACGGGATCGCCCTGTTGATAAACTCACCAATTCGCTCATATTGCTTAACACTATGAGTTTCAACATGTAACACTGCGATTTCCGAGTAATCATACTGGTCATCGGAATAAGCCGCAATGTTAATGGTGCTGGGTTTAAGAGTGTATATCCAGCGTATTTTATCAATCGTTTCTTTAAGTGCTTTTTTATCCGCAGCATCTAAAGAGGCATGCTCCAGGAACATCCTCTTGTATAATGGCTTATCCAACAGTGTAGTCTCCGGGAAAGCCATATAATCTAGCAATTCTTGGAAACTGTTCATCTGCAAAGTCTCACTCAGCCTCAGATTTAACAAGCTTTTCTAGTTCTTTCATTGACTCTTTTTTTAAGCATGCTCGGTCAACACCACATAGGACACAACCATAAAGTCTTCAATCCCCTGTGCACTGGAAGCGGAAAGGACTGTTCCCCCTTTGGTAAACAGGCTTTCTACGCCCTTTTCTTCGCTTTTATCCTGAATACTATCAATGGCCACCGCAAGCAATCGCTGATAATGGGACATGTCTTTTTGCTTGTTGGTAACGTCATCAAACCATTGTGTAGACTCTTCTACTACATCACTATAGGTAAATGCCTGCCTTTTCATTAAATCGAGGATTTTCTTACTCTGAGTAAAGTTAAGCTGAATCGTCTCATCATCAGTGACATAGATAAAGAAATAAGGTGCTAATGGATAATTGCTATCAACCTGCACCGCTTGCTTGCCAGTCTTGAGGTTTTTCAGGCAAAAAATAACACCGGGCTTGAAACCATCGTCTTTAAGCTCTTCATCAAGGGGAACAACAGAAAACAAACCTAATGGAGCCATTTCGAGATCTGGCAACTTGTCGACACCAGCCCCTTTTTGCGACTCACGGTCCCGTTTCATGTAGTCCGAGAGGTCCATACGGAAATCATTCAGGGTTAAGTCGGTAATCGAAACACCGCCAGCCATATCTTCAAGGTCGATAACAGAGTCTTTGAGTTGCTGTAGCTGTTTTCGGCGATACTCTAGATCATTCATCTCGTTATCGCTTTCATCAATGACGTTTTCCTCTCCGGTAGCTGATATATCAAGTAATACCATGCGCCCGGAAACTCTTGCTTCTAGATTAATGTACTCATCAAGCTCCATGTTTGGCCAAAAATTAATCAGCTGAATTTGGCTGTTTTTTGAGCCAAGACGATCAATTCGGCCAAATCGCTGAATGATTCTTACTGGATTCCAATGAATATCATAGTTAATCAGGGTATCGCAATCCTGGAGGTTCTGGCCTTCACTTATACAGTCAGTAGCTATTAACAGATCAATTTCTGCAGTTTGCCCCAGATCAAGCTTATCTCTTTCTTTCGATATTGGAGAAAATGCAGTAAGAATATTGTTTAAATCACCCCCAACCCCCGTTAAGGTCGTTTTATTCGTACCTGATCCAGTCACTAATGCACTATGTAAGCCATGCTCTTTTTGTATCCATCTCGATAAATGATTGTAAAGGTACTGAGCTGTATCAGCAAAAGCCGTAAAAACAATGACTTTCTTGTTATTGGGATTTAGGGGGTACAGGATTTTTTCTGAAATTGTGTCTTTAAGCTGTTCTAACTTAGCATCACGCTCAACAGTCACTTTTCTAGCAGCTCCAGCTATATTCGATAAGAATAGTCGATCGGATTCCAGTTCCTGTTTAAATCTGATTAAATCCATATCTTGCAACAATACTTTCGTTTTGTTACCGATTAGAAAAGGCTCCAACTCAGGGGAATCTAGCTCTATATCATGTATTTCTTCAATGTTTAGTTCTTCGACACTTCCGTCCTCGTGCTCCTCGATTTTTTGAAGAAGATGTTCAATTTGGGTATTTAGCTTCTCCACGGTAAGTCTAAATGATCTGATTGAACTCTCCATTCGCTTTAGAAGATTGACCCTCATTAAGTGAATCAAACTTTCTTCACGGTCTATTTGTTTAAATACTCCTTTACCACCGCCTACTGCTCGGTCGTAACGCCTTGCATATTCTCCTTTTTTTGCGTGCCTTACAAACTTTAAGGGTGAATAACCTGCTAAAGAAAGCATACGAATGGTTTTATTTAACTCTTTAAGAGGTGGGAATTCACCGGAAAGGTCTATATCGGCATAAATATTTCTGGGTGGTAAACGATATGGAAAATCACCCATTTCTTCTGTACCGTAATATTTTTCAATATGCTTTCTTGAACGGGCAATAGTCACAATATCTAGTAGCTTAAAATAATCAAAGTTCATGATTTCAAGAAGAGAAGCAGTGGTTCTGCTTTCAACTGGCTCACTAGACCATTGATTAAATCGCTTTTGAGCTAATCTTAACGTTGAGTCGATATTCTGGATACCGAGATCATAAAAAGCGTTGTCTCGTCCCTCTGTAATAAATGCTACTTGATTCTTTAAATCATTCATCCGATTATTAACGGGCGTTGCTGAAAGCATTAACACTTTAGTCTTAACCCCTGAGCGAATAATATCGTTCATTAGCCGCTCATAGCGTGTTTTTCCTTCTGCTTTGTTTGGACTATTACGGAAATTATGCGATTCATCAATAACTACAAGATCATAATTGCCCCAATTAACGGTTTCCAGGTTGATTTCTCCTGAGTAACCCTTATCTCGGGTTAAGTCTGTATGGTTCAGAACATCAAAGTTGAAGCGATCAGAGGCAAGCAGATTACGCTTGTCATTAATGGTGTAGACAGTCCAGTTTTCACGCAACTTTTTAGGACACAAAACAAGCACACGGTCATTGCGTAGTTCGTAATACTTTATAACAGCAAGTGCTTCAAACGTTTTACCAAGACCGACACTGTCCGCAATAATACAGCCATTATGCTTTTCAAGCTTATCAATAGCACCTAAAACACCATCTTTTTGGAACTTATACAGTTTATTCCACACAATAGTGTCTTTTATACCCGTCTTGCTCCGGATAATGTTTTCTTCATCAAAATCTGTAAGAAAGTCTTTAAAGATACTGTATAGAGTTAGATAGTAAACAAAATATGCTGGTTGGTGAGAAGCTATAAAATTAATTTTTTTTATAAGGTCTTGCTTAATATCTTGTGTCGCTACCTCATCGTTCCAGACTCCATCGAACATACTTAAAAGTTGCTGGGTCGTTTCACTGTCTGAAAAGCCAGTATTCATCTGGATGTTATTTGCACGGACAAGCCCAAGACCAGTTGGGGTTATAGTGGCACTTCCATGGATAGAAAAGCTACCACTTTCAGATTCTAAGCTTATTAAATTCTGTCCAGCCTGCTCTTCAGTACAGAATTTAACTTCTGCTTTATTCTCTAACCAAGCTGCGAACTCCTTTGCTATACTTTTTTGGTCTAGTTGGTTAATTAGTCTAACTTCTTGCCATCCACCGATTAGTGTTTGTAAAGACACGTCTTCCCAGGAAGTCAGTAGAACTCTTGCACTCTTTAATTTTTTCAACTCTTCTTTTAATGCATTAAATCCATAAAGAGTAAACATGCTAGATAAAACCGAAAGCTTAGAAGATTGAAAGTTATATTTTTTTAGCTCCTCGCCAACATAGCCATTATTTTTATTATCAAGTAACACTAATTACTCCTTTTGTATTAACAACATATGCTTACTGAATAAACTATGCTTATTTATTAGTAGTTGCTGATTTTAGGACTGACTTTAATAAACTCATCTTATGTATCAATTTGTAGCCCATTGATACTAGCTTTAAATGTGACCCCGTTCAACTTTTGAATTAATGCAAATATGCATTAAAAGCATATCTGTTAAAAGCGTAACTTAGTGATAAGATTTTATATCCGTAATTAATAAAACGTACCCTGATGGAAAAGACATTCAAAAGAAAGTTAATAATTATATACGCCATGCTAATTACCTCTTTACTTTTCATAATAACCTCAATGACGGGCTTGCTAAAACCCTCTGATGAGCTGGCTGAAGTATGGTTTCAGAGAAGTGGTTCAATTGCAGTTGCTTTGGCAATCTTTGCGGAAATCGGTCTGGTCAGTTTGACTATGAAAAATAAGTCGCTAATAGAAACCATGTACCTCCAGAAACTTGAGAGATGGATTGATGTAGGCGAGATCATTGCTAAGACTATGCTAGTGCTTGGAACTGTTGTTTGGGGATATGGTGATTTGTTCCACAGATGGTTATCGACTTTGCTCGGATAAGCTAACCAAGAACTTCAGGCATAAAAAAAGACGCTGGTTAGCGTCTTTTTAAGATATGGCGGAGAGGGTGGGATTTGAACCCACGGTGGGCTACAAACCCACGCCGGTTTTCAAGACCGGTGCATTCAGCCGCTCTGCCACCTCTCCGAATTGCGCGAAATAATACCGTATGAAGTTTCCTTATGGAAGCCTTTTTAGCAAAAAAATCGCTGTTTTTTCTGTTATTTTTCATAACCGGTCAGTTTTGATTACTATTTAATCTAAACTGGCTGAATTCTGGTTATGAATTGGTCGGAGCGAGAGGATTTGAACCTCCGACCCCTTGCACCCCATGCAAGTGCGCTACCAAGCTGCGCCACGCTCCGACTAGCATTTTCAATTAGGCAATAAAAAATGCGGTGCCAATAGTACCGCATTTTCCTGATATTGCAATGATTTGTTGTTGCTTATTCTTAGCTGGGGTTAGGCTGCTAAGAATTGCTTGAGCTTTTCAAGTTCTTCAATTAACTCATCGATTTGCGCCTTGTTGACCGGAGCTTCTTCGCCGTTGCTCTCGCTCAGGCATTGTCTGGCTCCGCCAATCGTATAACCGTGTTCATACAATAATGAACGGATTTGGCGAACGATTAGTACGTCATCGCGTTGATAGTAACGACGGTTACCACGACGCACGGGATCCAGTTGGTCGAACTCTTGTTCCCAGTAGCGTAGGACGTGTGGTTTTACTGCGCAAAGGTCGCTTACTTCCCCAATAGTAAAGTAGCGTTTGCCGGGAATAGCCGGCAATTCGTTATTGTTGCTCGGTTCCAACATAGTCGGCGACTTTTCCTCTTAATTTTTGTCCAGGCTTGAAGGTCACTACGCGCCGCGCGCTGATTGGAACTTCTTCTCCGGTTTTAGGGTTACGCCCAGGTCTTTGTGCCTTGTCCCTGAGTTCAAAGTTTCCGAAGCCGGAAAGTTTGACGTTATATCCATCTTCCAGGGCATCACGGATCTGCTCGAAAAACGCTTCTACGATTTCTTTCGACTCACGCTTGTTGAGCCCCAGCTCTTCGTACAAACGTTCTGCCATGTCAGCTTTTGTCAGTGCCATAATATATCCCCTTTGATTCCAGTGGAAGCGGCTAGTTTCTTAATACCGCTCCATATTGCTCAGCAAGTCCAGACACGACCTTATCGACCACAGCATTGATTTCTGCGTCTTCTAGCGTCTTGTCCGGATGACGGAGTGTCATGGCCAATGCAATACTTTTCTTGCCTGGTTCCAAGTGCTCACCCTTGTATATATCAAAAATATGGGCATCTGTCAGTAATTTCCCACCATTTTTTACAATAAAATCAAGTAATTCGCCCGCCTTCACAGAATCTTCTACAACTAGCGCAAGGTCGCGTCGAATGGATGGGAACTTGGATAATGGCTTAAATTCGGGCAATTTACGCTCAGAAAGCGGTGCAAGGTCCATCTGGAACACGAATGCGTCGATATCCAGGTCGATTTCCTGCTGAACCTGTGGGTGGATTTTACCGATATAACCTACGGCATGACCGTCTACCACAATTTCCGCAGCCTGGCCTGGGTGAAGAATGTCCATGTGCAGAGTTTCGAAGTCGTATGACTTGTTAGTAGCCTGCAACAAGGCTTCCACGTCGCCTTTCAGGTCATAAAAATCCACTTTCTCACCATCGGTGTTCCAGCTTTCTTTGTTACGCAGGCCGCAGACCAGACCGGCAATGGTCGGGATCTGCTGCAAGGTATCGCCAGAGTTAATGAAGCGTAAGCCAAGTTCGAAGATACGGATACGGTTCTGTTGGCGGTTGATGTTGAATTTCGCGGTGTTAACCAGGCCCGGCAGTAAGTTAGTGCGCATAACCGCCATTTCGCTGGAAATCGGGTTCATCAGCGACAATGGCTCAATGCCTGGGTGCAGTTGCAACTGGAACTCAGGTTCTACGAAGCTGTAGGTAATGACCTCTTGATAGCCGCGTTTAACCAGTACATCGCGCATGTCGTTTTTCCAGACGCGGTTTTCCGGCTGGTCGAACATGGCCATTTCGGCCTGTGGCTTGCGGCTTGGGATCTTGTTGTAGCCATAGACGCGAACCAGTTCTTCAATCAAGCTTTCTTCGTTGTCGATATCGAAACGGAAGCTCGGCACAACGACGTCCCAACCGTCTGCGTTGGCGGTAAGTTTAAGGCCGAGGCGCGTTAAGATGTCCTGCACCTGATCATCGGCAAATGGGAAGCCGACAACGCGTTCGATGCGCTGACGACGCAAACGCAGGTGGCGCTTGCTTGGCATGGCGTCGTGATCAACGGCTTCGATGATGTCGCCTGGCTGACCACCGACAATTTCAAGTAATAACTCAGTCGCACGCTCCATAGCAGTACGTTGCAATTCAAAGTCTACCCCGCGCTCATAACGATGCGATGCATCTGTATGCAGGCCATATTGGCGAGCACGACCGGCAATCGCAATAGGGTCGAAGTAAGCGCTTTCGAGGAAGATGTTGTCGGTTTGGCTATTAATGCCTGAATGCTCACCGCCCATTACACCGGCAATAGCTAGTGGCTTGTTATGATCTGCAATCAATAAGGTATCGTCAGTTAGCTCAACTTCCTGACCGTCTAGCAGAGTCAGCTTCTCGCCCTGTTTCGCCATACGAACATCAATGCCGCCTTCAATCTGTTTAAGGTCGAACGCGTGCATCGGGTGACCAAGCTCAAGCAATACATAGTTAGTCACATCTACAACCGGATCAATTGAACGAACGCCAGAGCGCTCGATGTATTTAACCATCCAGTCTGGTGTTTTCGCCTGCGGGTTTATGCCTTTAATAACTCGACCAAGATAACGCGGACAGGCCTGTGGTGCAGAAAGCTTAATAGGTAAGACATCGCTGATTTCAGGAGTCAAAGCCTGTGGCTTGTGCTCGGTAACAGCAGTTTGCGTTAGTACTCCCACTTCACGGGCAATACCACGAATGCCTAGGCAATCACCACGGTTTGGTGTTAGATCGACTTCAATAACGTGATCATTGAGGTCGAAGTAGTCTTTCATGTCCTGACCGAGTGGCGCCTGACTATCCAGCTCAAGAATACCGTCACCATCTTCGCCAATTTCTAGCTCGGTGGATGAGCACAACATGCCTTGCGACTCAATGCCACGAAGCTTGGCTTTCTTGATTTTGAAGTCGCCCGGTAACACCGCGCCAATCATGGCTACCGCGACTTTGATGCCAGCACGTGCATTCGGCGCACCGCAGATAATTTGTAGCTCTTCGTCGCTGGCTGGACCAACAGAAACTTTGCAGACTCGCAGTTTATCCGCATCTGGATGCTGCTCGGCTTCCAGAATCTCGCCAACCACAACACCTGAGAATTTATTGCCTAAGTATTCGAAACCATCAACTTCCAGGCCAGCCATTGTTAATTTTTCTACCAGCTGTTGAGTAGAAATTTCAGGGTTTACCCACTCTCTTAACCACTTTTCACTGAATTTCATAATGCTTTACCTAGTTTGCTACTCTTTGTAGCTTTGCTATTCGCTTATATTTTCGTCACTCCCGCGAAGGCGGGAGTCTATTCTTTTAAAGAGCTTTTATGGATTCCCGCCTTCACGGGAATGACATGAATCTAAGCCCGTGCAATTAATTAAACTGCTTCAAAAAATTCAAGTCGTTCTCAAAGAACAAACGTAAATCGTTCACGCCGTAACGCAACATGGTCAGACGCTCAACGCCCATACCAAAGGCAAAGCCGGTATATTTTTCGCTATCGATTCCAACGGCTTCCAACACTTTTGGATGGACCATGCCGCAACCAAGGATTTCCAGCCAGCCTGTATGGCTACAGACACGGCAACCATCGCCATTACACATCACACATTGGATATCCACTTCTGCCGATGGCTCAGTGAATGGGAAGTATGAGGGACGGAATCTAACAGCCAAATCTTTTTCGAAGAAGTGCTTCAGAAATTCGTCTAAAATACCTTTTAAATCCACGAACGTGGTGCTTTCGTCTACTAATAGGCCTTCAACCTGATGGAACATTGGGGTATGCGTCAAGTCTGAGTCACAACGATATACACGGCCAGGTGCGATGATTCTAAATGGTGGTTTTTGCTCTTCCATCACACGAATCTGTACTGGCGAGGTATGCGTACGCAATAAACGCTCGGCGTCAATGTAGAAGGTATCGTGCATGGCGCGCGCCGGGTGATGCTCTGGGATATTCAACGCGGTGAAGTTATGGAAGTTGTCTTCCACTTCTGGACCTTCTTCAACTGAGAAGCCCATCTGAGCAAAATAGGATTCAATTCTGTGTAAGGTGCGATTAACCGGATGCACACCACCGTCCTGAATATTGCGACCAGGCAATGTCACATCTATCGTTTCGCTGGCCAGTTTCTTGGCAATTTCAGCGTCTTTAATCGCTTTGTGCTTCGCCTCAATAATGGCGAACACTTCTTTTTTTGCTTCGTTGACACGGGCACCAAACTTCGGCTTCTCTTCTGGTGGAAGTTTTGCCATTTGCTGCATCTGTGCTGTGATAAGGCCTTTTTTACCCACGAATCGGGCTTTGACCTGCTCTAGCTCAGGAATGCTCTGAACCGCTGAAATCTCTTGTTCAGCCTGCGAAATAATCTCTTGTAAACTGGAGTCCTGTTGACTCGTACCCTGTGTATCGACCATGAGAATTCTCGTTGTTAAGTGCTATGTCTATAAGTGACTCAAAAAGTCTCTAATTGAAAATGCATAAAAAAAGGAAGAGCATTTCTGCCCTTCCTTTTTACTTCAATCGCTCGTCACCCGGGGGCGACTAAAATACTCTTCTCGTTAAAGAACAGTTATCAGCTTATTAAGCTTCAAGGGCAGATTTAGCTTGGTCTGCAAAAGCAGCAAATGCTACTTTATCAAAAACCGCTAATTCTGCTAGCATTTTACGATCAACTTCAATGTTTGATTTTTTCAAACCATTGATAAAACGGCTATAAGACAAACCGTGTACACGAGCTTCAGCATTGATACGAGCAATCCATAAAGCACGGAATTGACGTTTACGCTGACGACGGTCACGATATGCATATTGACCCGCTTTGATAACAGCTTGTTTGGCTACACGGAATACACGACTACGTGCACCATAATAACCTTTAGCCTGCTTTAAGATTTTCTTGTGACGCGCATGGGCAGTCACACCACGTTTTACTCTTGGCATCTCTTAATCCTCACCTTAACCGTTTGGCAACATACGATCGATTGAACGTGTGTCAGCAGCATCAACTAATTTTGCGTGACGTAAATGACGCTTACGCTTAGTAGATTTCTTGGTCAGGATGTGACGCAAGTGTGATTGTTTGTGCTTGTAACGGCCAGAAGCAGTTTTCTTGAAACGCTTCGATGCACCGCGGTCAGTTTTCATCTTTGGCATAGTAATATACTCGCATTGTTACCCGTCATGGCCATTGCTTTAAATTATGCAATCGTTTGAGCGCATGACTAGTTACTAAAACGGACAGCTCAGTGGTTAAACCGTGCTGCCCAACCTATGAAGAATGTAAGTGCTCTTGCGAGACTCTTCTTACTTACTTCTTCTTTTTGGGTCCAATCACCATCGTCATCTGACGACCTTCCATTGATGGGCGGTGTTCAACTGCTCCGTATTCTTCCAGGTCTTTTTCGACACGCTTCAACAACTCCATTCCGAGTTCTTGGTGCGCCATCTCACGACCACGGAAGCGAACAGTTACTTTCGCCTTGTCCCCGTCTTCGAGGAAACGTATCAGGTTGCGTAGTTTTACCTGGTAGTCTCCTATGTCCGTCCCTGGGCGAAACTTGATTTCTTTCACGTGAGTTACTTTTTGCTTTTTCTTAGCAGCAGCTTTCGCTTTCTTCTGCTCAAAAAGGAACTTACCGAAATCCATCACTTTACAGACTGGAGGATTCGCATCTGGCGAAACTTCCACTAAGTCCAGGCCAGCTTCAGTAGCTTGCGCCAGGGCTTCTTTGATTCCTACTACACCGACATTTTCACCGGTGGCGTCTATCAGGCGAACTTCTTTCACCCGGATATCTTCATTTATGCGCTGTCTGTCAGAGCGCTTATCACCTTTTCTGATGGTAATTTTCCTCTTTAATTAGTGCCTAGTCAGCCTTTCTGGCTCGCTTCGCAACTTCTGCTTCTAGCAACTCAGCAAAGGCTTCAATACTCATGCTGCCTAAATCTTCGCCGTCGCGAGTACGGACTGCAACATGGTTATTTTCGACTTCTCTATCACCGACCACTAACAAGAATGGCACGCGTGCTAGAGTCTGCTCGCGAATTTTAAAGCCGATCTTCTCATTTCTCAAGTCCGAATTCACCCTAAATCCTTTATTTTTCAGGGATTCGACCACTTTTTGGCTAAAATCAGCCTGTTTGTCGGTAATATTCATGACAACAGCCTGAGTTGGAGCCAGCCAAGCAGGGAATTTTCCAGCGAATTCTTCAATCAAAATACCGATGAATCTTTCAAGTGACCCCAAAATCGCGCGGTGCAACATCACTGGCGTTTCGCGCTCGCCGCTTTCGGCCACATATTCTGCGTCCAGTCGGCCCGGCATTGAGAAATCAACCTGAATGGTACCACATTGCCAGTGTCGCTCGAGACAGTCTTTTAGGGTGAACTCAAGTTTCGGGCCATAGAAGGCGCCCTCGCCTGGCTGGTATTCAAATTCAATGTTATTAGCTTTCAGAGCATCGGCTAACGCTGCTTCGGCTTTGTCCCAGACTTCATCCGAACCCACACGCTGTTCAGGACGAGTAGACAACTTAACGATAACGTCAGTAAAACCAAAGTCAGCGTAAACGTCATATAACATTTCGATGAACTTCGACACTTCCGACTGAATTTGATTTTCAGTACAGAAAATGTGCGCATCGTCCTGCACGAAGTTGCGCAGACGCATGATGCCGTGCAAAGCACCCGATGGTTCATTACGGTGGCAAGAACCAAACTCAGCCATGCGTAATGGCAGGTCACGATAACTTTTTAGACCAACGTTAAAAATCTGTACGTGGCATGGGCAGTTCATTGGCTTGATTGCATAATCACGCTCGTCTGATTTCAGCGTAAACATATCGTCGCCGAACTTATCCCAGTGTCCTGATTTTTCCCACAATGAGCGATCCACCATTTGAGGTGTTTTCACTTCCTGATAGTCGTGTTCTTTCAGGCGCTCGCGAATATACTGCTCAAGGGTTTTATAAATCGTCCAGCCTTTGTCGTGCCAGAAGATCATGCCCGGTGCTTCTTCCTGAATATGGAACAGGTCCAAAGCCTTTCCGATTTTACGGTGATCGCGCTTTTCCGCTTCTTCCAAGCGGTGTAAATAGGCTTTCAGATCTTTCTTGTTAGTCCAGGCCGTACCGTAAATGCGCTGAAGCATTTCATTGTTAGAGTCGCCGCGCCAGTAAGCGCCTGCAACCTTCATCAACTTGAATGCTTTCAGTTTTGAAGTCGAGGGTACGTGTGGGCCACGGCACAGGTCGATGAACTCGCCCTGGCGATATAACGATAGCGTTTCGTTTTGTGGAATCGACTCGATAATTTCAGCCTTGTACTCTTCGCCCATGTTGCGGAAGAAGGCAACTGCCTCATCACGCTCCATTTCAGTGCGCTCAACCTCTAAGTTCTCTTTTGAGATCTTCTCCATTTCTTTTTCAATGGCACGCAGGTCATCTTCACTAAATGGCTTGTCCGTTGCGAAATCGTAGTAGAAGCCATTATCAATTACTGGCCCGATGGTTACCTGAACGTTATCAAACAAACGCTGTACAGCTTGAGCTAACAAGTGAGCGGTTGAGTGTCGAATGACCTCGAGGCCATCTTCATCGCGTTCGGTGATGATTGCTAAATCCGCATCGTTTTCGATAACAAAGCTGGTGTCTACCATTTGACCATTCACTTTGCCAGCTAATGCAGCTTTGGCTAATCCGGGACCTATGTCGTTTGCAACGTCATAAACTGAAACTGCGTGGTCGAATTCACGCTTACTTCCATCAGGTAATGTAATTACAGGCATTTTACTCTCTCTTCGAATATAGCCCCTACGAATGGGCTATTACTCAATCTGTTTGTTAATTTAATGAGCAACTGAAATCGTTCAAAATCACAGTCGCAAAAAACACCCGTCAACCTGGGTTATGAGGCTGATTAAGGTGTTGAATGTGAAATTATCGGGGAATCCGATGTTTATATGCAATAGGATATAGCAAAAAGCCCTATAAAACATTAGGTTTTATGGATATTCTTGTATTTTATCGGACTAATAAAGGAAATTACCGCCATGAGTTATGCAACTGCTCAATGTCTGTGTGGAAAAACAGGGATCAGCGCCCCCAATCTCGGTGAAAGTATCGCCGCCTGTCATTGTATTATGTGCCGAACCTGGTCGGGTGGCCCATTGCTGGCGGTTGATGGTGGCGATGGCCTGATACTCGAAAATGATGCCCATATCAGTGTCTATAAATCCTCCGAATGGGCTGAGCGCGGCTTTTGTAATGTGTGTGGCACTCACCTCTTCTATCGCCTCACGGATAGCGACAAGTATTACATCCCAGTGGGCCTGTTTGCTGACAGCGATAAGTTTCATTTCGATGAACAGATCTATGTTGAGCAAAAGCCGCATTACTATGACTTCGCCAATAAGACCAAAATGATGACCGGCGATGAAGTAGTTTCAGAATTTGAAGACCAAGGCCCTGAGAAGTCGCAAGATGATTTGAAGAGTTACCCTTGATCGTTGACAGCTGCATGGGAAAGTAGAAAAGCGAAGAGCAGATTCTGAATTAAATTCAGGATGACATACCAGGGAGTAAGAGAATTTCTTGTACAAAGAGCAGATCCCGAATCAAGTTCAGGATGACATGACTTTGGCGTAAGTGCTTTCTTTTTATAGTCGAGTGTGTTTTAGATACTACTCAAGAAAATATTATTTTAACGCGTATGTAAGTGCTGTCCACTCAGTAAAAAAGCCCTACTATACCAGCTTGTCATCCTGAACTTGATTCAGGATCTGCTTTTTTCTTTTGACCATATAACATTGAGAGTTGAAATTTTTCACTTCGAACTCATTTCAACTTATCTGATTCAAACTTCAAAAATCATCGCAAGAAATACAGCGGTAAAAGGATTTACTATGAAGGAATATTACGTCTATATCATGGCTTCTAAAAGAGATGGCGTTCTTTATGTCGGGGTAACTGGAAATCTTAAACAGCGTGTGCATCAACATAGAGAAGGTTTAGTAGAGGGTTTTAGTAAGCAGTATAAAACTAAGCGATTAGTTTATTTTGAGTCATCTTCGGATATAAAAGCATGTATAGAACGTGAGAAGCAGTTAAAGAACTGGAAGCGACAGTGGAAGAAGGAGCTTATTGAGAAAATAAACCCTCAATGGGAGGACTTGTGGAGCAGTATTGCTTCTTAGTATTTAGTAAAGCGATGCTCTAGCCTGAAAGAAAGAGCAGGTCCTGAATCAAGTTCAGGATGACATGTCGGTTAGTAGGTTGTTATTTATTGATGATTGGTTTCATGCCTAGCTAATTAGAAAAGATTAAGGTAAATATTATTTACAGAAGGAATTCTTGAAATTACAAAAGTATATGAGGTTGAACAAGGTATCAGCGAAAGCACTCAAATACACAGGCTTGTCATCCTGAACTTGATTCAGGATCTGCTCTTCTAAATTCAGTCGAATGGGTAATATTCTAAAGCAATTCGACCAACGCTGAGTAAAGCAACTTACACCCTAGCCCAAACAGCAGAACGTAAATAATATTGAGGAAGGTTTTCTGGGATAAATGAGACTGAAGCCATTTGCCGAGTGCCACGCCGATTAGGGCGACTGGAATTAATAGTGCACCTTGCCATAGTACCTGTTTATTAAATTGTTCAAGGGCGATATAGGGATAAAGTTTGAACAGGTTGATGGCTGCGAAGAAGTAAACTGCCGTAGCGAGGAATTCTGAACGTTGGAGCTTTTGTTTTAGTAAATACATATTAAGGGGTGGTCCCCCTGCGTGGGCGAGGAAACTGGTAAAGCCGGCGCTGGCTCCGGCCATAGCTCCAAGTACAACATTTGGCTTTTGTTGATTATGGCTTTTACCACTTGGTAAAAACTGTATTAACACAAATGCAATGGCGATTACGCCCAATATCAGACGAATCCAGTTTTCGGATAATTGATCGGCGGTAGCATAGCCAATTGCTACGCCTATCAAAGAAGCGGGAATCAGTGCGACTAATAATTTGCGGTTGTATTGCCCCCACCACAGTTTGACGCTAAAGCCATCCATGATAATGAGCAGCGGCAACATGAGCGCAATTGCCTGCAAAGGTGGCATAACCTGCGACAATAACGGAACGGCAACCGCGCCTGCACCACCGGCAAATCCTGATTTAGATATCCCAGTGATGAGAACAGCGATTGCCGCTACGCTCCAGTAAATAATGACTTCAGTCAAAGGTTGTCCTGTCTATTGCCTATTTTAATGGGGCCATATCAAAAACCAGCACCTCTGCATTATGGCCATTGCTTATCTCTATGGTATCACCAGCTGCAAAAGCTGCTCCATCACCTTCGTTCAGCTCCTGACCATTAACTCTCACATTGCCACGAGCAAGATGCAACCATGCTTTACGTTGTTCCTTCAACTGATGGGTTGCTGACTCTTCACCATTGAACAGCCCTGCATAAATATCGACATCCTGCCCGATAGTGATCGAGTCTTGGCGTCCTTGCTGCGAAGCAACCAGTTTCAACTGGCCACGTTTATCATCATCACTGAAAGCTTTCTGCTCATAACCAGGCTTGGTGCCCTTCTCTGCGGGTAAAAACCAAATCTGCAGGAATCGGGTTGTATTTTCCTGATCATGATTGAACTCACTATGAGTGACACCAGTTCCAGCCGACATGCGCTGCACCTCGCCGGGACGAATGACCCCATCATTACCCATGCTGTCTTTATGAGCTAACGCGCCTTCAAGCACATAAGAAACAATTTCCATATCCTGATGCCCATGAGTCTGGAAACCTGCTCCAGCACGTACTTTATCATCATTGATGACGCGCAGACTTTCGTAACCCATAAACTTGGGATCATAGTAATGGCCAAATGAGAATGTGTGCGAGGTATCTAACCAGCCAAAGTTAAAATTTCCACGCTCATTAGCTCGACGAATCAACATAACAGACTCCTTAAAAATGTTTACAGGAGTTAGATTAGGATTTAGTGGAGATAACTGCAACGCATAGAAGTCAATATCGATTATGCGAAATGATTATAGCTAATCGTTATCGGTCATTGTCATTACGCTGACATCTTCACCATCAGCCGAGACTTCAACCTTAAACTCAATTGGCCGACAGCAGACCTGGCAATCTTCAATGTATGCCTGCTGATAAATGGAAGGATCAATAAGGATCGTCTGCGGCTCTCCGCAGTAGGGACAATATATAGTGGTTTCAATTTGTCTGAGCATACGTCATTTTGGATCAGCTCATGATTTATTGGCAAGTCAGGAGGCGGGCTTAAGAATGGCTTCTTCGTCTGGTTCGTAACTGACGACTTCAATTCGGTTACGTCCAGTTCGCTTAGCCTGATACATGGCAACGTCGGCATCTCGAGTAAATAAAGATGAGCTGGCACCTTGCGGTGGCACTCCATAACAAACGCCGGTACTGATAGTGATGTAATCACTGACAGCCGAGCGTTTATTTTCGATTTTCAAGTCAAGAATGGACTGACGTAAACGCTCCAAGTGTTGAAGAAAACAATCGACTCCATTTTCAAGTGTTGCAACCACAACGAACTCTTCACCACCGAAACGCGCGACTAAATCTGCCTTGCGAGAGAAACTCTCTGAAATCTTATCGGCAACGGCCTTTAGCGCTTTGTCACCTTCAAGGTGACCATAATGGTCGTTGTAAAGTTTAAAGCTATCGATATCGATGAAAGCTACCGCCATAATCGCGTCAAGCCGCTGATGGATCGCCCATAAACGACTTAGTTCCTGCTCAAAGTAGCGGCGGTTATGCAGACCGGTTAATGGATCGCGATTAGCTAATTCCTCCAGCTCATCTTTCTTGCTCAGTAAGCTCTGATGCCTTTCCTCAATATTTTGTTCTTTTTCGACTCGCTCTGTAACGTCTTTTTGCACACCAATATAATGAGTTAACTTCCCATTACCATCAAATACTGGTGAAAGGCTTAGCTCATTCCAGAATGGCTCACCTGATTTCTTATGATTAAGCAAAGTTACTAAACAGGATTCCTGTGCTTGTATGGCCTTACGCAAGACGTCCAACTCTTGCTGATCACGATCCCTTTGATTGAGGAAACGACAATCTTTCCCTATCACCTCTTCTGCACTATAACCGGTCATTCTCTCGAATGCAGGATTAACAAATATGATTGGAAAATCGTTTTCCCCACACTCAGCAATAACAATACCATCCACTGAAGCTTTCAGTGCTTCGGCAAGTAATTCTGGAGAAATCGTATTTGTGTCTTGCGGCATACTTGTGTCTTCGTCTAGTAAGCGAGGTGCAGACTTTAGGAAGGAAGCATCCTGAAGTCCATAATTAACCCACGGCAACTTATCCACAATTGCCTTTATTCGAGTTGTTACTTAAGACCCCAGTTCCCTGGGAGGTGCTGGCTTTATACCAGAAGTTGATTAATTTTAACACATATCTTTTGTGGGGGTATTTTCAATATCATAACTATTGATATAGATCAGCTGAAGCGAAACTATTATGGGCAGGTAACTGGTTGTTTATATTTCCACACGCCAGGGTGGATTAATGCGATTCTCGCCAGCCCAGTACAATTTGATTTTGTTGCCACTGGGATCATACAAAATGGCCTCACGCCAAAGATAACTCATGTCAGTTGGCAGCTGCTCGAATTCAAAGCCTTTGCCAATCAACTTCTCAACCCACTCATCCAGTGCTTCATGTTCAAAGTATATGGTTGCTCCCGAGCCTGTGGTCTCTGGCTCCAGCATCAAAGAAAAAGTGGAACTTCCCTCGGGACACTCAAACCGTGCGTAGTGTGGCGAGTCGACAATTTGCAGGAACCCCATGCGACGATAGAACTCAGTCGCTTTAGGAATATCATTGACAGGTAGTGTGACTTGATTAAGGTTCATAATATATTCCTGTTATTAGGCTAACCGAGAAACAGCCTGATGCCGAAACCTATTACGGCAAGAGTTAGCACGCCAGCCAACCATAAACCAACAAACCAGAGCGCTTTCTGCCACCCTGTTTTATTATTACTTTCAGGCTTTTGATTCATTAGTGATAAGCCTCATTAGCCTTAACTTTGCCACGGAACACCCAGTAAGCGTAGGCAGTATAAGCAATGATAATGGGCAATAATGCAGACGCTCCTATTAATAGGAATTTCAAACTATCGTCCGGTGCAGCTGCCTGCCAGATGCTAATAGATGGTGGCACCAGATTCGGGTAAAAGCTAATCAACAAGCCGATATAGCTCAGCACAAACAAGGCAATGGCATACATGAAAGGACTTGTTTCTCGGCCTTTGTGTAAGCCATAAAGCAATTTAAAGCCGCAGAATAGAACCGCTACAGGAACAGCCATTAGATAATAAACATTCGGTGCATCAAACCAGCGATGTAAATATTGTTGCTCGATAAATAGCATCCATAGACTGATGACGCCAATGAAGAACAGTGTCAGCCAGGCTGCAATTTTTGCAAACTGAACCGACTGCTTTTGCAATTCATCAGTGGTTTTCATGTTTAGCCAGGTCGAACCCAATAAGACATAACCTACCGCCAAAGCTATGCCGGTTGTGATACTGAATGGGGTCAGCCAATCCCACCAACCACCTGCATAGGCACGATCGTCAACAGTAATGCCCTGTACTAATGCACCGAGCGCGATGCCCTGGCATAAAGTCGCGACCAGCGAACCAAGGAAGAAGCCACGATCCCACCAATCCTGCGAGTTTTTAGTACGCCAGTGGAACTCAAAAGCAACGCCACGGAAAATCAAACCGAGCAGCATCAAAATGATCGGCATGTATAGAGCAGGCATGATGACAGAATAGGCCAATGGAAAGACAGCAAAAAGCCCTCCCCCACCAAGCACCAGCCAGGTTTCGTTGCCATCCCAGATCGGTGCCACTGAGTTCATGGCCGTTTCCTGATCAGTTTTGTTTTTGATGAAGGGAAACAGAATGCCGATCCCTAAATCAAAGCCATCCAGAATAATGTAAGCCAATACTGCGAAAGCAATAAGGCCAGCCCAGATCATCGCATAATCTATGCCAATAGATTCAATCATTGGTCACCTTCCTTTATTTTACCTTCGGAAGTTGTCGCTACCCTATTTGATAAAAATACTGTGGTTTGCGAATCATCATCAACCTCAATCACAGGAGACGGTCGCTTACTCATCAGGCGCATGGTGTACCAGACACCGGTTCCAAACACTATCAGGTAAACGATAATAAATGCCAACAGCGACGCTGCAACTGCAGGAGCATCCAGCGGCGAGGCCGAATCAACGGTTTTAAGGAGTCCGTAGACGGTATAGGGTTGGCGCCCTACTTCGGTAACGAACCAGCCAGCAACCGTAGCAATGATTCCAGCTGGCGCGAAAACAATAGCCACTCGCAACAGTAATGGCGTGTCATACAATTTTTTACGCGCTCGTAAATACAGACTCCACAAACCAATGGCAATCATTCCCATACCTATGGCTACCATAATTCTGAAACTCCAGAAAACAATCGGCACATTCGGCCATTCATCTTTCGGGAATTGATCGAGCCCAACCAGCTCTCCATCTGGATCATGAGTCAAAATAAAGCTCGCTGCTTTGGGAATTTTGATGGCGTAATCGACCATTTCGGTATCACTGTTAGGCATGCCAAACAGATACAGCGGGGCACCCTTTTGAGTTTGATAATTGCCTTCCATTGCGGCTACTTTTGCAGGCTGATGTTCCAAGGTATTGAGTCCATGCAAATCGCCTATCAACAATTGGATTGGAGCAACCAAAGCCGCCATCCACATCGCCATCGAAAACATCAGTCGCGCAACCTCATTGCGCTCGCCCTGCTTTCTGGCTTTGAAGAGATGCCAGGCACCAACGCCACCCACAAGAAATGCCGTACTCAAGAATGCTGCTGTCACCATGTGGGCTAACCGGTATGGAAACGAAGGGTTGAAAATGACTTCAAACCAGTTGGCCACCACAAACTGTCCAACTTCATTGATGTCATAACCGGCTGGTGTTTGCATCCAGCTATTCACGCTTAAAATCCAGAAAGCAGACATCAAAGTACCCAGTGCCACCATCAATGTGGCAAAGAAATGTAGCCCCTTACCAACTTTGTTCATGCCAAACAGCATAACTCCCAGAAAGCCTGCCTCAAGGAAAAAAGCAGAGAGGACTTCATAGCCCATTAATGGACCTAACACTGGCCCAGTCTTATCAGAAAATACGCTCCAGTTAGTGCCAAACTGATAGCTCATAACCACACCTGACACAACTCCCATGCCAAAAATGATGGAGAAGATTTTGAGCCAATATTTGAAAGTAGCGAGGTAAACCGGTTTGCCAGTTTTTAACCAAAGGCCTTCAAGAACAGTAAGGTAAGCGGCCAAACCAATGGATAAGCCAGGAAAGATAATGTGAAACGTGATGGTAAAAGCGAATTGAATTCTCGCCAGTAGCACGGCATCGAGCAACTCCATCAATAACCTCCTTTATTTAAAGAGAGAATTGACCTGGGTCAAGGCTAAAAACATCATACCGTGCAGGGCTTAGGATACAAGGCTGTTCGCAGGATTTTTAGTATGGGAAAGATTAATTTCGATTAGTTTTTGTATGGATTAAATTATAATTGAGTGATGAATGGGTTACAGCCAATGCGTAACCCATTAAAACTCTACGCTCAATCCTGCTCTTTCTTGATGTAGGCACCCATGAACCACTCAAAGAATGTATGACTATTCAGATAGCCGCGGAATCCAATCAGGTAGATAACGACCATCAGGGTATATACCATTGCCAAGAAACCGCTCAGGGTTAAAAAATCTTTAGCGATAATCATTAAGTTAAGCGCTTGCAACAATGCAACTACATACAACATTGCACGCATGAATTTCCAAAGGGCTTTAGCTTTAAATAAAATTATCAGGTTACTCACTAGCATGCCGCCAAATAGTGTCCAGTGAGCCAGCGCAATCAGCATCTCACTGCTGCTCTGCAGATACAGACGATAAAGCGACCATAGCGCTATCAACATGATCGCTGTATTGATCATCAATACAATTTTGGTACTTTTAGGCACTGCTTATTCACCATACTTTTGTAAATTTAACACCGAAGCTTCGACCTTCCGCCAAAGGCGCAATGTCATCTGAGGATGAATAATACTGCTCATCGAATAAATTATCGACAAATAACGACATATTTAAGCCATTGCCTAACTGCTTGTTAAACGCTAATTCGCCTACCCATGCCGCCGGCGTTTGCCTTTCTCCAGAGCCAACCTTATCCTTAGAGAACCGATACTGAACCGCACCATCGATCGACCAGTCATCTATCTGATACTGAATACGGGTTTGCATGCGATTGGCCGGAATATCTGACAGTGTATTTTCATCATCATCCTGGCCTTTAACCCACATTCCTCCGAAGCCCAGTCGCCACTGGTCATTGAGAGCAAAGTCAGCATCAAACTCTGCTCCATAGATTAATCCATCGGTCAGATTGTTGTAAGTCAACACTCCTGGCGACACCTCAATTCGTTCAATATAATCACTAACCTTTTGTCGGTATAGGTTAAAAATAAACTGTTTAGATTGATCACCATACCGAACACCAAAATCCATACTTACTGAACGCTCTGTTTCCAGATCTGGATTACCAATGACCTCACCACGCCCAGTGGTTCCCACAAAATAACGCTCACTAACCGTAGCAAAACGAATGCCAGTACCAAGATTAGCTGTAAATATCCAATTAGGATTTAATGGGGTTGATATGCCTACAAAGCCAGTAATGGCATCATCTTCCGTAGCTGCAAAGCCAGGATTGGTTTGTCGATTGTTTAGTAGGCGCGTTCCAAACTGCCATTTAGTATCACCCCAGTAGCTGTTTAAAGTTGCAAATACCGCTAACTCTCTTTCGGTTGCACCGTTTAGACTTTGTGTTGAAGTCAGTGAGTTATCGATTAGGGAAAGCTCTGTCTCGTAGGCATTAATATTACTACGCATAAAACCATCCACGCCCCACAATCCTTCTAGCTTGTTAACGAACCAAGCATTTTCAACATGAAAGCCATAATCTTTAGATTCATTCGTGACATCATTTTCTCTTTGTTCAGGTCTAACGGTCAGGGTATTCAATTTATTGGGATGAAGGTACACAGCAGCCCTCCAATCGTCGCCCTTAGCACTGAACTGGCTCAGCAAATGCTCCTCATTCGGAACTATAACCAATCTGTCAGGATATTGTGTACTTGAGCGACCTATATCATCACCTTCGCTCATCATGAGCATCCACTCATAATCAACACTCGCCATTCGCCATTGCTTTATAAAACTACCTGAATACTGTTCATAACCGCTGTTGAGTTCATTTCCTACCGGATCTTCACTTTTGTTTGAGAATTGTCTTGCAACGGCAACTGACCAATCGTCACCTCCGGTTCCATAAATCTGGTTATTACGATTGCCCTGTGTCTGGTAGTCTACTGATAGAACATTATGATTAAAGTATGCAGGAGATAGTTTTACGACTCCACCAAGGCTTCCAGATTGGTATAGGGTCGAGGCAGGCCCTCTGGATACTTCGGCATAATCAAAAAGAAGAGGATGAACAAACGAAGTGGCAACGCCGGCACGGCGCTCTGCTTTCAACGGTATATCAGAAATGTAGGTTAGCACTCTGTGTCGTGACAAACCTCTGATGGAATAAACCTGAAATAGTCCGGCTTGCCCATTCTCTGCAACTCCCGGAACTTTTGTTAATAAGTCTAATATATTAGCTGGTTCAATGGTCTGCCGTGTCGGAGAAACTAGACTTTTGGCAGAATTTAAATCAGTAAAATGATTCGGTGTTCTACCTGCAATAACAGTAACTTTCTTCACATTGGTTTCTGAACCAGCCTGCTCATTATTACTCTGATTGTGGTTGAATGGAGCACAACCCTGCTTACATTCTGGTGCTGGATTCTCTATGGAAGTCGCTGCTGCTGATACACTCACTGCACAGCTCAGCACTACAGCTCCAAATATCGTTTCAACTCTCATCTTTAACCTGTTGTATTGTTTCAACACTTACCTATGGGCATTTACAATGAAAAAAGCACTGATGGAAACCATCAGTGCTTTTAGGGTTTAGAAAATACTATTAAGAAAGGTATTTTCTACGTCTTGCTAGACCTGCCAGTGCCAATAACGCAAGGATAGCAAATCCTGCACTACCACCACCGCCACGTTTTGGCGGGTCTTTTTGGATCGTTAAGTTAACTTGACTAGTACCAAGCTGAGCTTTTTCCGGGTTAGATAGCTCGACACTAAAGTTCAGGTCTGAACTTTGATCAGTATCAATTGTACTAATCGTAATAACCTTATCTTCAGTATCACCATCAGCCCACGTTAGCGTACCAGAAGCTGCAGTATAGTGGGTTCCCGAATTAGCAGTACCATTAACAGTTGTGTAGTCAACAGACACCTGATAATCAGATCCGTCAACACGAGAAACAGTAACCTGAATATCACCACCGTTACGAATTGCACCAGAGTTTCCGCTAACACCTAATTGACCATACTGAGGCTCACGTACTGTTAAGTTTACTGGCTTAACAATGGAACCGTATGGCGTATCATTAGTCATGATTAGCTGAGCACTATAGTTACCTACCGATAAACTCTTGGTTGAAACATCAAGCTCGAGCTCGCCAGCTTGATTGGCACCAATGGAACCACTGTCAGCCTTAAGTTCAACCCAAGTTGGCGTAATATCGCACACTCCAGTTTCTCCTGAGGTAATGCCAACGACAGTTTGTCTAGACTGGTTAACCGCCCACAAATTGCCATCACAATCTATCGCAAGACCAGCCTGACCACCGTCCATCAAGTCTTCTGCTACATCATCGCCATCTGTATCAACTGATGGAACATAGATTAAGCCAATCGGATCTAGTTCAGGTGTGGATGCATCTAGTACTACGATATCGGGCTCTATACTACCAGCCGCATCATTTGACATTACAAATAGATGGTTTGTTACTGGGTTCAATGCAAGTCCTGAAACAGCTAGATCAACATTGATTGAGCGTAGAATATTACCTTCAGCATCAAACTGATGAACTACGCTATCGTTCCAAGAACCAGCATAGAAAGTTCCTGAAATTGGATCGTATGCCAGACCACGTTGCGAAGTACCAAAAGTTGGACAGATTTTATTGCCTGTAACTGTACCAGCAACTGTATCAATTTCATGAATACAAGTATCGCCTGTTACAGCTACCTGCCAGAACGTATTAGTACGAGCGTTGTAGGCTAAATCTGCAGCATAACCAACGGTAACAGCACTGGTATCAATGAAGTGACCAGTTTTAATTCCATCAACGTATTTATGCAATGCATCTAAAGGAGCGCCACCAGCCGTAACATCACCAACCCAAATTTCAGATGTGGTTTTATCAAAGCCAATACCCCAACCCAAAGTTAGCTCTGTTGGGAATTGAGAAACGAATTCAACCTCAACCTCTGGAACACTTGGAGCCATTGAGCGGTAACGGATTTTTTTCGTATCCATTTCCTGTAGTGCTTTTGGCCCAAATCTGCGCGTTGCCTGATGGAAAATACCATATGGCTTAGCCACTGGAGAGTCATCGCGAGTAATGTAAAGAGAAAGCTCATAGTTAGCGTCAGCATTGCCAAGGTTTTCAAGTTGCGCTGTAACTGTGCGATCCAAACCTTCGGCCACTTCAAAATCAGCAGCACCTAGTTCAAGCAAGCCAGCATCCAGTGCGATTGGTTGTGACAGACCATAACCACTTAGATCAACAGTCACAGTTTTATAGTTACTCGCCGTAACTTCAGCTTCAGCCGTACCTCCTGAACCTATAAAGATTCTGAAGAAACCATCTTCCAACTGTTCGTTATCAACGGTAGCAACTGTTGTTGCTGTTGAATTACCTGACGTTACTTGCGCACCGATGATAGGAAGCTGTGTATTAGCATCTACAACATAACCACTTTGATAGGAACCAGAGCTAGCGATACAGCTTGGTGTACCAAAAGTTACGTTATCAATGTAGGCGTAATACTCATAGTCTGCTTCATATGCAAAACGGATTTTGAAGCTTGTGGCTCCAGCAAGTTGCGCAGAAAGATCAACCGAGATAGTTTCAACCATATTGGTTGGATTAAATGTATGGACTGCTGTCCATTCACCACCATCGACACTAATGTCAACTGTATAAACATCGGAATAACCGAATGTTCTAAACAGACTGGCAAAATTCAATGTAGTTGACTCAATATCAGCAACATAAATAGTTGGTGATACCAATACAGAGCTCACTAAATTGTTAGTTCCGGCCGCGTCACTGTCAATTGCTGCAGCTTCGCCGCTAACATTAAGCAAGTTGCCTTTTGGTGCTGTCGATGCCGCTTGCCACTGCATACCTGAACCAGAAATATCCTCTACAGTCCAACCTGCTGGCGGTACTCCTGAATCAAAACCTTCGAAGAAAGTATTCCAGATATAACCTTGAGCAGTACAATTTGAATCAATCTGCAAGTCAAAGTTCTGGACTGGAGTATTTTCAGGTAAAATGTCATAACTTTGCTCAAGATAACCAGGGTCAATTGATGATGCCTGAATCTTAACCAAAGTACCCTCATAAGCATCAATTGAGTACTGACCGGTTACTGGATCTGTGAAAGTAGTGATTGTTGCACCCGGTGCCTTAATCATCACTTCAGCGTAGAGAGGCGTACCTAAGCCAGAGCCATCGGCCACTGTTCCGCTAATGGTGATCGCTTCGGCATTGTCCAGTACGATATCAACATCCTCAACTTCATCTTCAGCAAGATCGATGTTGTTAACACTACCAGCAATATAACCGTATTTTGAAAAGCCTAGGTCATAAATGCTACCAGCAGGCAACGTCATGGTGTAATTACCTGATTCATCAGTAACAACTGTCGCCGCACCAGCCGAAACTTTAGCACCTGCGATAGGATTACCTGAGTTATCCGTTACCGTACCTTCAATGTAGCCCTTTGGTCCGGCAACACAGTTATCAAATTTAAAGCTACCAATATAAGTTGACCAAGCAGAACTATTATCATTTTCAGCTTTGTAATATTCAGTGGTATACCAGAAAGTACAGTCATCTTCCGGATCAACGCTCAGGCTACTATAGTCACCCCATCGGTTAGCTCCAGCCTGTGCTCCACCGCCCGCTTTGAGCTCTTGTTCAGGTACTGTCAAAGTATCTGCAGGATCATCTGCATAACGACCACTAAATCTAATCGAAGGATTAGTGGAAGGACCTGACACACTATAAGCAACACCGATATTACCGGCAGCGTCCATCGCAGCACTACCCATCCAGCGGGAGTTCCCGTCGGCTAAGTTAAACGTACCTTGATTTGCCACCGAAGCTTGCCCCGTTACCGGATCAAGATCAAACTCATACCAGCGAACGCCTGCAATGTTATCGTCAGTATCAGAGCCAACCACATTATGATTTGCTACCAATTTATGGTCAGTTCCATCCAGTAAACGATATGCCAAACGGAACATCATTCGTTCACCAATAGCATCAAGCTTTTGTGCATTAGGCTGAGTGATACAATCACGCGCATAACTACATATCCCGCCGTTGTACTCAGCAACAGGAACGGAGTTTTTCAAACTAAAAGATGAGTTTTCTGGGGTATTCCAATCCACGTCAAACGTGTAAACATCCATAGTATTTGGAGTAGCGCCTGATGTTACAAAGTAACCTGGCATTCCTTCTGGCGGCAGATAAGTACCATCAATATCCGCTGGCATTGGTGTAAATGCATTTGGATAAAGATTTTGCAGATCTATAATGACTTGCTGCGCTGGTTGGCCTGCAAGCATTTTATCTCTTTCATAGGCAACAACACCTGCGCCTGCATAATTCAAATTGGGTGCTTGGAATTGATTTACACCCATGTAGTAAGCATCAGTCCAAACACCAAAGTGTGGGTAATCATTGAATTTCGTTGTGCTATAAGCAAAATCATACAGATAGTAAGCACCTGTAGGATCGTTAGTTTGCGAAATTGCTATACATTCTCTGTTATCTGTAAAGCCATCGGTAAACGCAAATTGACTTAACATCCAGCGGTCAGCGGCACTATCGTATAGAACGATGGGATCACCGCGGTTAGTTGACTCACACAAGCCCCCAAAACCAGACCAAAGCTGGTTGATAGCTATAGGACCCGCCAACTGGTTGCCTTCTTTGTCCCAAATGGCTAAAGCAGTATTAACCATTTGCACAACGTGGTTCGGGCCTACGTCAGCAACAGTGTCCGGTGGTACGGCACCGGTAACGTTACCCATACCGTCAAATCCAGTACCTATAGAAGGTAATAGCGGTGAAAACTTATCGTGCTTCTGGCTTTTTTGTAACACAGGGTCTTTATCAAAATCCGTGTTACGAAGTAAAAGTTCATCAGCAAAAGGATGGTTTTGATTTGGTACTTCACGAATCAAATCATAACCTGGAACCTTTTCCCCAGATTGACGTAGTTTATATTTTCGAGCGTTAGTTACTTCTGGCAATGGTTTTGCAACTGTGGTTAGCGGCTTACTAAGTTTAGGCTTTGATAATACAACCTTGACAGAATCACTTCCTGCTGCCTCGGCAATATTATTTCCCCCAAACATAGCCGTTGTACTTAACAAACCCGCTATGCATAACCTTACCAAGGTACTATTGGATTTAGACACAATAACTCCTTACTTGGATAGATTGTTAATGATTATTTGTTTGCTCCCTCCCGTCCACCTTATTGAATAACAACACGGCGGTTATAGAGCGCAAATTTTATACCACAGTTCCCTACGACATACTGTAGAGAACTGTAGCTGTTTGTAGTCTATTAATTGATACTATTTGATATGTGTCGGCTTTCTTGACAGGGAGTCTTGTCTAAGGGTTAGCGCCCTGGTCGCCGTCTGTATTTTTCTTCTTTCTTAGTTCTTTTGGATATTCTGGATTTGGTACTTCGCAAATTCCCTGCTCATTTTTAAATTTATCTTCGCAATCTTGTTGCTTAATGCCTTCCTCTTGAGAAATTTCGCTTATAGGCCGACTCTCTTTAGGAGAGGTGGTTTGTTGTTGCTCTGTTACAGTAGCATCCTCAACACTAGATGTTTTCGCTGTGTCATTTGCACAACTTGCCAGAAATAATGCTGAAGTTAGACCAATTAAACTTAACCTTAAAATCATTGAAGCTTTCCTTATAGTCTTATGAATAATGAATTTGGAAAATAGAGCCTACTTGTTATGTCTATCTTCTAATAGTTCTATTTTGTATCCATCCGGATCTTCTACGAATGCCAGAACTGTTGTGCCGTGTTTCATAGGTCCTGGTTCGCGTGTCACTTTGCCGCCCGCCTGACGAATTTTCTCACACGCTTCATAGACATCTTCTACCGCGATGGCGATATGACCGAAGGCATCGCCCATCTCATAATCGTCAGTATCCCAGTTATGGGTTAATTCCAGTACGGTATTGTCTTTTTCCTCGCCATACCCCACAAAAGCTAATGTAAATCGTCCGGATTCGTAGTCATGTTTACGAATCAGCTTCATGCCAAGCACATCAGTATAAAAATGCAGTGCTTTGTCCAGATCACGTACGCGAAGCATGGTATGTAGAATTCTCATTATTCCTCCGAAACTAATTTATTGAGTTACGCTTTAGTTGCAAGCATGACTTGCGTATAATAGCCGGCCATTATAGCAAGTAAATGGTGAAGCGCCCTCAAAGGGCTCGAATTTATGCAAAGCATTACGATCACTCGTCCAGACGACTGGCACATTCACCTGCGTTCCGGCGCAGCCCTCCAACATACCGTCAAAGATGCAGCCCGCCAATTTGCGCGCGCTATTGTCATGCCCAACCTGGTACCACCGGTGACCAACGTTGAGCAGGCCAAAGACTATCGCGACTGTATTTTACGCTATAAAAGTGACAGTGCTGAGTTTGAGCCTTTAATGACCCTTTATCTGACCGATAATACTTCGGTGGAAGATATTGAAGAAGCGGTAGCTTCCAACTTTGTTAAGGCTTGTAAACTTTATCCTGCTGGGGCAACAACAAACTCTGACTCTGGCCTTACCGATATTGAAAAAGCCTATCCCGTGTTCGAGAAGATGGCTGAACTGGGCCTTCCACTATTGGTTCATGGCGAAGTGACCTCTCCTGACATTGATGTTTTTGATCGTGAAAAGGTTTTCATTGATACCAAGTTGCGTCCAGTTATCGAGAAATTCCCTAACCTCAAAGTGGTTCTGGAACATATCACCACCAAAGATGCGGTTGAATTTGTTCGCTCTCAGGGACCCAATGTGGCTGCAACCATTACTGTCCACCACCTCTTACTAAACCGTAATGATATGTTGGTCGGTGGTATTCGCCCACATCTATATTGTCTGCCAATCCTGAAGCGCCAGGAGCATCAGGCTGCACTAGTAGCAGCAGCTATATCAGGCTCACCAAAATTCTTCCTTGGTACTGATAGCGCTCCGCATTCAAAAGACAAAAAAGAGAATGCCTGCGGCTGTGCTGGGGTTTATACCGCCTATTCAGCCATTGAGTTGTATGCTGAAGTGTTCGAATCTCACAATGCACTTGATAAGTTAGAAGCCTTTGCCAGTTTCTATGGTCCAGACTTCTACGGACTTCCTCGCAATACCGATACCATTACTTTGGTAAAAGAATCTTGGAAAATGCCGAAAAAACTGTGCCTTGGAAACGATACTCTGGTGCCATTCAGAGCCGGTGAAACTATCGAGTGGAAAATCAAAGACAATGCATAACTTAAGCATGAAGGAGCGTTTCCGAGGCTTCTTCCCAGTCATTGTCGATGTGGAGACAGGCGGCTTTAACGCAACAACCGATGCGCTGTTGGAGCTTGCGGCTGTCACCACCACTTTCAATGAAGAAGACAAACTCGAAATAAGCAATCAATATCACTTTAATATTGAGCCCTTTGAAGGAGCCAATATAGAACAGAAGGCCTTAGACTTTACTGGCATTGACCCTGACAACCCGTTACGTGGCGCAATTTCAGAACAAAAAGCGCTGAAAAGTCTCTTCAAAGATTTAAGGACAGAGCAAAAAGACGCCGAGTGTAATCGTTGCGTTCTGGTCGGTCATAACTCCTGGTTTGACTTAAGCTTCTTAAATGCTGCCAGTGAGCGCGCCAATATTAAGCGTAATCCTTTCCACCCTTTTACCAGCTTTGATACGGCTTCGTTATCTGCACTCATGCTCGGGCATACAGTTCTAGCACAGGCCTGTGATCTGGCCGGAATCGAGTTCAGTCAGAAAGAAGCCCATTCCGCTTTGTACGATGCCACTAAAACCGCTGAGCTTTTCTGCTTACTGGTTAACCGCGCCAATCAATTTTAGCCTTTTAATTATCGGCCGTTGTATAAGCAGCGGCCGCATAACTCTTCGCAGGTCATCTGCAAAATTAATGCCTTCTCGACAAGCTTGAGTTTCTCAGGCGTAACCGAGCTGAGTTCTTCGTAACTGACTAATCCCGATTCAAATAACTCTTTCAAACGTCGACCTTTCCAACAAGCAACAACTTCACCGGAGGTCCGCTCGACTAATTGCAATTCTGGCCTGGGCTTATCCAACCAGGCATTAATCATGTATGTCACACTACATCCTTCTCATTCAAAAGAAATAATTTACAACTCACAAATGAGAATAATTATCATTTGCATAAATTGCAATAGGTATTTCCTTCTATTATTAAAAAGTTCACAGCTTGGGGTGCATTCCATTGAATTTGGACTTATGCTAAGGAGATTACTTTTTCAACAACAGGTTTTAATTTACGATGATAAAACAAACGCTTACCGCACTTATTCTAATCGGTGGATTAGCATCTGGAGTTAATGCCATGGATAGTTCAGACAAAGCAAAGTCTAAAACAGCCATCGTGATCCATGGCGGAGCCGGGACCATATTGAAATCTAAAATGACGCCAGAAATTGAGCAGGCTTATATTGAAGCTCTAACTCATGCTCTCAAGACCGGTCACCAGATTCTTAAAGAAGGTGGCTCAAGTACAGAAGCAGTAAAAGCGACCATCGTAACCATGGAAGACTCGCCCCTGTTTAATGCCGGTAAAGGTGCAGTATTTACTCATGAAGGTAAGAATGAACTGGATGCCTCTATCATGGTTAGCAGCGATCGCTCAGCTGGTGCCGTTGCTGGTGTCAGCCATATTAAGAACCCCATTCTGCTGGCGGATAAAGTTCGTACCGATTCCAAGCATGTGCTGATGGCCCGCGAAGGCGCCGAAGCGTTTGCCAAAGAGCAAGGCTTTGACATGGTTGACCCTAAATACTTCTTTACCCAGAACCGCTGGGATCAACTGCAAAAGATCCTCAAAGAAACCCCAGACAAAATGCAGTTGTCCGAAGATGAAGCCAAGAATTCCAAGTTTGGTACGGTAGGTGCGGTAGCACTTGATATGAATGGAGTAATAACTGCAGGTACTTCAACTGGTGGCATGACCAATAAACGGTATGGACGTATTGGCGACTCGCCGATTATAGGTGCAGGCACCTATGCCAATGAATATTGCGGTATCTCAGCCACAGGTCATGGCGAATACTTCATTCGTGCAGCTGTAGCTTATGATATTTGTGCGCTGGTTGAATACAAAGGCGAAAGCATTCAGAGCGCTGCCGACATCGTTATTCAAGAGAAACTGAAAACCATGGGTGGTGATGGCGGTGTGATTGGATTAGATAAAGATGGCAACATCATGATGAGCTTCAATACTCCAGGGATGTACCGTGGCTCCATAGATGTTGATGGCAACATCACCATTGAAATCTATCAGGAACACTAAATACTATTTGCAGGCGTTAAAGGAGTTCTTATGAAAGTTAACATTTCACTTATTTTCTTATTATTCATAGTGCTAAGCGCCTGCAATGACCATACATCAAGCCGAGACTCGTCACCATCAAAAGAGCAATCCGATGAAGATATAGCAGTTTTACAACCTTATCTGGATGACCCTGTCATGGAGACCAGTTCCAATGGTGTGCGAAAACTTGGTCTTTATTCTGAAGCCAATGACACAGGAACTTTTAAAGATTGTAAGACTGGGAAAAGTTTCCGTGTTGATATCAGCAATAACACACACGCACTACACTCAACCTACAGCGCACTAAGTCATAACCAAGGGCAGCCATTATTGGTAGATATCATTGCTGAGGTAAAAACCAATAATGAAGACACTGAAGTCCTGCAGCCTAAGAAATTGTTAGGAGTCATTCATAAACAAACTTGCAACTAAAACCAAATCTGCAAACCATCCTTAGTATCACAAGACATAAAAAAGCCTGACAAAACTGCTGAGCTTTTCATCAACCTAATTACGAAGGAAAATTGTCCACATTCGAGGCCGCTAATCATTTTTCAGCGGAGGTGACCGATTAGATCGTTGAGCTCAAAAAAAGCCCAGCAAGACTGCCAGGCTTTCTTACATGTAATTACGCAGGAAGATTTTTCTTAGACGAGGCAAAACAGAATTTAGGGATGGGAGTTTGCTAAAAGCAAATGACCAGTTTTAAATTCTGTTTTAACAAAGTATAAGGAAAATCTAACAAGTAATTTATAGTTTGTCAGCTGATTCGGACAAGTACTTCGCCACACCTTCAGGAGTCGCATCCATACCTTTATCACCTTTGTTCCAACCTGCTGGGCAAACTTCGCCGTGCTCTTCGTGGAACTGAAGCGCGTCAACCATACGAATCATTTCGTCTACGTTACGACCTAGAGGAAGATCATTAACTACTTGATGACGTACTACACCGTCTTTATCGATTAGGAATGAACCACGGAATGCAACGCCTGCCTCTGGATGCTCTACGTCGAATGCCTGGCAGATTTCGTGCTTAACATCAGCAACTAGTGTGTAACCTACTTGGCCGATACCACCATTTTTGATATCAGTGTTACGCCATGCGTTGTGAGTGAAGTGAGAGTCGATTGAAACACCAATCACTTCTACGCCACGCTTTTTGAACTCGTCTAAACGGTGATCAAATGCGATTAGCTCTGATGGGCATACGAAAGTGAAGTCTAGAGGATAGAAAAATACGACGGTTGGCTTACCTTTGGTGGCTTCTGCGAAGTTGAAGTCTTCTACGATTTCGCCATTGCCTAATACTGCTGCTGCTGTGAAGTCTGGTGCCTTACGGCCTACTAATACTCCCATTATTTCCTCCAAGAGTGTGTTTATTCAATTTTAGGTGTGCGTATTATACGCTGATATACGATTAATTCTTAAGACCTTTCACAAAAGATTAAAGTCTTTTTTAATGCTATAAAAAAACTTGAACGACAACACTTAACTCAGCTACTGGGGGATATCACTGAGTGGGCGCTGATTCCTTTACGGGTTTGCTCAAAACTTTCTCGCATCAGGGTTCTGAACCACTTATGCAGCGCCGTTTGGTGTTGTCGTTCATGCCAATAGAGATATATGTCCAGTTTTGGCAGTTTCAAGGGCATTTCTTTCATGACGACGCCATAACGCTCACCTTCTTTTTCCGCGACCAGTCGCGGCATGGAGAACATCAAATCAGTGCGACTACAGATATCGAGTGCTAAGTGGAATGTTGGTACATACAGTGCAATTTTTCTCGAGTATCCCTGCTTTTCCAAAGTACGATCAATGAATGGCCTTCCTTTACCTGTGACTGTCACCAGCCCATGTCTTTGCTGTAAATACTCATCTAGCCCGATGTCTTTCTTCTTAGCTAAGTGATGGCTCTTTGACATCACGAGCACAAAATCATGTTGAATCAGGTGGAAATTATGATACTTAGTGCTTTCTAGCGACTTATCTTCCTCGCTAACCAAAAAGTCGATATCGCCCTGCTCTAACAGGGATATGCCATCGGGACGGATATTGAAGGAACGTAGCGCAACATTGGGGGCCTGTGCCTGCAGGTCCTGCCATAGATTCGGCATAAACAGGCTCATCTCCAAATCCATGGACATGATACTGATCTCACCTTTGGCATTGGCCGGTTCGAATTTTTCTGGCTGAATCATGCACATGAAATCCGCTAACCAGCTTTTAAGTTTAGGCTGAAGTTCAGCGGCTTTGTCCGTTAGTTGATAGCCATTACCAACACGGACTAATAAAGGGTCGGCCAGCATTTCTCGCAGTCTTTGCAAGGAACGGCTTACCGCCGGCTGACTCATATGAAGCCGATCAGCAGCATTTGAAATGTGCTTTTCTTCAAGCAGAACATCCAGCAGCACCAGCAAATTCATATCCATGGAACGAATATTCTCAGTTTGCATAGTTAATATCTCTTTAATGCATTTCATGCATAACTATAAACCCGTTAGAGTAGCGCCATCAAGTTAATTGTTTCAATCAGGAGACTTCAATGAGTAATAAATTGGTAGCTGTGGTTTACCACAGTGGTTATGGCCACACCCAGGTTCTTGCAGAACAAGTTCATCAAGGCGCGAAAGACGCTGGGGCTGAAGCTTTACTAGTACCGGTATCAGATGTCGATAACCACTGGGATGATTTAGCTAAAGCTGATGCCATTATTTTTGGTAGCCCAACCTACATGGGTAGCGTTAGTGCAGACTTTAAAGCTTTTATGGATAAATCATCCAAGGTTTGGGCTGAACAAGGCTGGAAAGACAAACTGGCAGCCGGTTTTACTAATTCAGGCTCCATGAGCGGTGATAAATTAAACACTTTGATTCAACTGTCAGTATTTGCGGCACAACAAAGCATGCTATGGGTCAGCCTAGGCTTGATGCCAGGTAACAATAGCACTCAAGGTTCACCTGATGATATCAACCGTATTGGTGGTTACCTTGGTGCCATGGCACAAAGTAACACCGATCAGGGTTCAGATGTGGCCCCTCCGCAAAGTGATCGCGAAACTGCACGGCTACTGGGTGTTCGTGTTGCTGAAATAGCAAGTAAATTCAATTAGTTATACTGAAACTTAGTGTTTTCACGTCAGTTTCACAATGAGTTGTATAAGGTTTACACATCAGTTCCCCAACTGTGTTTGTTTAATCGATAGTCGAAAGACTCGTCTGAAACAAGGAAGTTATTTTGTAACACTCCCCCCTGATGGCCACCTTGTGTGGCCTTTTTTTAATTTTCTATTTTTTTTATTTGTTACTTTTCAATAAATTACAAAAGGCTCTCTTCTAAGTATTTGATCTTCCCTAAATGCCAATGCAAGAGCAGTTGACAATCATTCTCATTTAGATATAATTCTCACCATCGAACACTTTTTATTCTATTTCTATGTACGTTTGCCTTTGTAAAGCTATCACAGATAAGCAAATTAAAGATGCTGCCTATAATGGTGCAACCAGCATGCGTTGCCTGAATAAAGACCTTGGGGTTGCTACCCAATGTGGCAAATGTGCAGTGACTGCCAAACAAATTCTGCGTGAGCACAAGAGTCAGGTTACTCAGTTCGACCCACAAACCACTCCAAACTTTGTGGATGCAACTTTGGGTAAAGCGCTCTAGCAGAAACTGTCTCTCAGAAACTCATTCAAAAAGCCGCTTAGAAAGCGGCTTTTTTTGTGCTTGAAAGCTCTGTTCTTATGTGATCAATGCCAGTGTTATTTATCGAAAATCACTCTCAAACAAGAACTCATCACATTTAACAACCATTCTAATTTACATTTAAATTCAATGAGTTAGCAATGCGTTAGCTTGCTTGTAAGGTTTCAAAGTCGTACAATCACCAAATACATACTTAACAATTGGATCAAAACAATGAAAGGCGACGCAAAAGTTATTGAAATACTTAATAAGGTACTGGGCAATGAATTAGTAGCAATCAATCAGTACTTTTTGCATGCTCGCATGTATAAAGATTGGGGCCTGAAAGAGCTTGCTGATCATGAGTATGAAGAGTCAATCGATGAGATGAAACATGCCGATCTATTGGTTGAGCGCATTTTATTTCTTGAAGGACTGCCGAATCTGCAGGACTTAGGCCGCTTACGCATCGGAGAAGACACTAAAGAAATGCTTGAGTGTGACCTGGCGTTAGAGCTTGATGCAATTCCCGACCTACGTGACGGTATTAAATACTGTGAGGAAGTTCGTGATTATGTCAGCCGCGATATTCTCAATGATATTCTGGAAAGTGAAGAAGAGCATGTCGACTGGCTGGAAACTCAGCTTAGTTTAATAGACAAGATTGGTATTCAGAATTACCTGGCTGAAAAAATGAAGGAAGGCGGTAATTAAAACGCTTAACGTTATGTCGTACTTCAGAAAGTCTAAGGGTAGCCACTAGCTACCCTTTTTTATGAGGCTTCTTAAAGCACCACTTTAACTTCATGTCATTCCCGCGAAGGCGGGAATCTATTCTCTTATTACTAATGATTTTTTTTGGATTTACCAAAGGCACTTCCTTCGGTCGCCGGCTTTCGTGGGTGACTAACAGAAATGCCCGTGGTGAATGACAATACTTAATTTTTATGCAAACCGGTTTAAATAAAAAGCATTATAGAACTCGCTACCTTACTTTACCGGCTTCTCTTAAAGCTACCTAACCCTATCTGGATAATCCGTAAAAACCCCATCAACCCCCATCGCTTTCACTTTCGCAATATTATCAGGGTCATTAACGGTATGAACATAAAGCAACATGCCTTCCCGATGTACCTCTTGGACCAACTCTTCGTTTACTAAAGCCAGACTGGGATGAAAGCTATAAGCATTCACATCTCGCGCAAAACTTAGAGCAACATCAGGCTGATCGTCAGCAATCACCCCGATCTTAATGTCAGGATCGAGCTGGCGAATCAAAAACAGTTCGGAAAATAAATAGGAGGAGATAATAAAGTTATCTTTGTTGTAGTGATCTTTATCAAGCAACTTGACCAGATGCATCACAAGACTCGCAGTCCGAACTCCTTTAAGCTCGATATTGATCATGGTCTTAGTCCCTATTAGCGCAATCACTTCCTGTAGGAAAGGTATCTGCTCACCTTGACCGGCATCCAGTGTTCGTAAGTACTCAACGGAATGCTGATGAATATGGCCTACCCCATCCGTGGTTCGCTCTAGCGTGTCATCATGAAAAACAAGCAAGTTCCCATCAATGTTTTGCACATCGAACTCAATACCATCGACCCCTAGCTCTAGAGCAGTTCGAAAAGATAGAAGAGTATTTTCGGGAGCCAGTCCCATGGCACCACGATGGCCGATGACTTTCATTTCACTACTCTTTTAGTTAACAAATGTTTCCACCATAAATATCCGAATATTAATCCCAGGATTGAACCAACTAGTGACTCTAAGGCGAAATAAAAATAACCAAGTGCAGTAACTTTGTTATTATCAATAAGCTCTAGCTCGAATAGCTCCAGGCCCTTGTATTGGGTAAATACTCCTATACATAACAAGTAGTAAACGAAGTAGCCAATCAATGAAGGTATTGTTAAATACCATAGCCTGTAATCTCCCTTTTTTTCCTTTACGAGGAACAAATAGGGGATAAGAATAAAAATTAGAAGCCAGCTTAATACAAACCAGAACATTTAATTTATCCATAAAAAATGCCGCGTATAGCGGCATTTAATCATATAAGCTGTTTGTGTAAAACGACGTTTTACTCAGGTTGCTTACCATAAGACTCGTTCAAGACTTCTTGAAGTTCGCCTTGCTGGAACATCTCAAGAATGATGTCACAACCGCCAATCAACTCACCATCAACCCATAGCTGTGGGAATGTTGGCCAGTTAGCGTATTTTGGAAGCTCAGCACGAATGTCTGGGTTTTGTAGGATATCTACATAAGCAAACTCATGACCACACTGCATCAATGCCTGGACCGCCTGAGCAGAAAAACCACACATTGGCAGTTTTGGTGAACCTTTCATGTAAATTAAAACTTTGTTGTCTGCAATCTGTTGTTTGATTTGCTCAATAGTGTCGCTCATGTATGACCTCAAATTTGTTAATTAGGCGCCCTGCCCGATATCAGATGGCGGCGATTATAACGCTTTTCAAGGTCGATGAGCACCGTAAATCGTAAGAAATCTTGATCTGCATCTATGCAAGCAGAATTCTTGTCGCTACAATGCGTTACTAAATGAGAATTAGTTTCAATTAGAATCCGATTTCAAATTTTTACGGGCAGAAAACGCACCTTTATGAGCGAATTTAGCGACCACCCTATCCTGCAACTGAACGATGTTCAGTGTCGTCATGGCGAACAGATTATCGTTAACCACATTGATTTCAAACTAAAAGCTGGCGACAGTGCCTGCCTGCTTGGGCCTAGTGGTTGCGGTAAAACTACCTTGTTGCGTGCCATTGCCGGACTTGAGCCCATTTATGAAGGCTATATCAGTATCCATGGTCGCTTCTGCTCAAAGCCTGATTTTACTCTGCCTCCTGAAAAGCGCCATCTAGGCCTGGTTTTCCAGGACCATGCGCTTTTCCCACACCTCAATATCTTCGACAACGTAGCCTTTGGTTTACGCCATCTGCCACGCAAAGAACGCCGCGAGCGCGTAAAGGAGTGTCTTGAACTAGTTGGGCTGGAAGCGATGGAAAAGCGTTATCCGCACCAATTATCGGGTGGCCAGCAACAACGCGTCGCGCTGGCACGCAGCATTGCACCGCGTCCTGAACTGATTCTATTGGATGAGCCCTTCTCCAGCCTGGACACCCATTTACGTCGCTCACTGGCTCGAGAGTTAAAAGAATTACTGAAAGCGCAGAACATTGCCAGTCTGCTGGTGACCCATGATCAACAGGAAGCGTTCGCCATGGCAGACTACATTGGTGTTATGCACCAGGGCAAATTACTGCAGTGGGATACGCCCTACAACCTATACCATAAACCAGTGGATGCTCAGATTGCCTCATTTATTGGTGAAGGGCATTTTATTGCTGGCACCATTTCAGACCATCAGCACGTCAATACGGTGCTTGGAAACTTCACCATTGCCAATGGAAAAAAATTCACCCCAAACGACAGCGTTCTGGTACTGATGAGACCCGATGATGTTAAGCCCAATATGAACTCGCCTCTGCGCGGCAAGGTTACCCATAAGGTATTTAAGGGTGCAATCATTGAATATGAGCTGGAATTGTCCAATAACGAGCAATTAAAGGCCATTTTCCCTAGTCATCACGATTATCCATTATCACAAGATATAGGGTTCGACCTGGATGTGAAGCACTTGATCGTGTATCCAGATCACATTTCTTTGTAAAATTTTTAACCAATTTTAAAAAAAATGCAAATATGACTTAAAACGCTTGACCTAGCGCAAGCCCAAGCCCCATAAGGCTTCCCGAGTTACCCACTATTTCTTAACAATTTATCCACAGAAAATTCCCCAAGATATGCTCTTGCCAAGCGGCAAAAAACGCACTATCTTGTATCCATTGCGAGAGCAACTAACTATATATAGTGAATCAAGAAGTTCGTCTAACTTGTTGATTCTCTGTTATCTCAGTCAAATAATGAACAAAAAACAGCCAACCGACAAATAATGCAAAGAGGTCTGTGGAGGAATAATGGAAACCGAAGTCAGCAAACCTGAACAATCAGCTGCCAAAACCCCAAAAACAAACACACCATCCAGCCACGAAGTTGAAGCCACTAAACCGGGTGAAATTCGTGTTATCCGCCGCAATGGAAAGGTGACGCCTTATGACGACAGCAAGATCGAAGTTGCCATGACCAAGGCGTTTCTTGCGGTTGAAGGTGGTGCGGCAGCAGCATCTAGCCGTGTGCATGAAACGGTGCGCCAATTAACTAAGCAAATCACTGAAGCGTTCAAGCGCAGAATGCCGGGTGGCGGTATCATCCACATCGAAGACATTCAGGATCAGGTAGAGCTGGCCTTGATGCGTAATGGCGAGCAAAAAGTTGCCCGTTCATACGTGTTGTACCGTGAAGAGCGTGCTCGCGAGCGCGCAGCCCGCGATTCAGCCAAGTTGGATGCCATCGTTGGCGACAACCAGGTGATGGTCACCGTTGAAGACGGTAGCAAGCGTCCATTGGACGTTGAGCGTTTGCATACGGTTGTGGTTGAGGCCTGTAAAGACCTCTCTGACGTCACTCCTGACCAGATTCTTAAAGACACCATGCGTAACCTTTACGACGGTGTTGCCATTAAAGACGTTTATCAAGCGTTGGTGATGACTGCTCGTACTATGATTGAGCAGGAACCAAACTACAGCTATGTAACGGCTCGCTTGTTATTGGACAGCATTCGCTCTGAAGCTCTTAGAGAGCTAGGCGTTGCCAAACGCGCCACCCAAAGCGAAATGACGGCCATTTACCCTGAAGCCTTCAAAGCCTATTTAAGCGTTGGTGTTGAAAACGAATTATTAAGTCCAGAACTACTGAGCTTTGATATTGAGAAGCTAGCGAATGCTATCAAACCTGAGCGTGACATGCTGTTCACTTACCTTGGCATTCAAACGCTATTTGATCGCTACTTCATCCACAAAGATGAAGTGCGCATTGAGCTGCCTCAGGTGTTCTGGATGCGTGTCGCCATGGGCCTTGCAATCAACGAAGATGATCGCGAAGCGCGTGCGATTGAGTTCTATGATGTGTTATCAACATTCCATTACATGAGCTCAACCCCTACTCTATTTAACTCGGGTACGTTGCGTCCGCAGCTTTCCAGCTGTTATCTGACCAATGTTCCAGATGACCTCGACGGTATCTATGGCGCGATTAAAGATAACGCCCTATTGTCGAAGTTTGCCGGTGGTTTAGGTAATGACTGGACTCCAGTACGTGGCCTTGGTGCATACATCAAAGGCACTAACGGTAAATCACAAGGTGTTGTACCCTTCCTGAAAGTGGCCAACGATACTGCTGTGGCCGTGAATCAGGGCGGTAAGCGTAAAGGCGCTGTCTGTGCATACCTTGAAACCTGGCACATTGATATCGAGGAATTCCTGGAGCTTCGTAAGAACACCGGTGATGACCGTCGTCGTACGCACGACATGAACTCAGCCAACTGGGTGCCAGACTTATTCCTGAAACGTGTCAGCACCGATGGCGAGTGGACTCTATTCAGTCCAAACGAAGTGCCTGATTTACACGACCTATATGGCAAAGAATTTGAAGAGCGTTACGAGTATTACGAAGAGATGGCCAAATACGGCAAGCTGAAAACAGCTAAGACCCTTCAGGCTAAAGACTTGTGGCGTAAAATGCTTTCGATGTTGTTCGAAACCGGTCATCCATGGATCACGTTCAAAGACCCATGTAACATCCGTTCACCTCAGCAACATGCTGGCGTAGTACACAGCTCGAACCTTTGTACTGAAATTACTCTGAACACCAAAGCCGGTGAAGAGATTGCGGTATGTAACCTGGGTTCAGTCAACCTGCCTAAGCACATGAAAGACGGAAAGTTGGACACTGAACAACTGGAGAAAACAGTTAAGACAGCTGTTCGCATGCTGGATAACGTTATCGATATTAACTTCTACCCAGTAGAAACGGCGCGTAAATCAAACATGCGTCACCGTCCGGTTGGTCTTGGTCTAATGGGCTTCCAGGATGCATTGTATCTGCAGAAGATTCCTTACACCTCTGATGCAGCAGTTGAGTTCGCCGATAACGCCATGGAAGCCATTTCCTACTATGCGATTCAGGCATCAACAGATCTAGCCGAAGAGCGTGGCACTTATGAGTCTTTCGCTGGCTCATTGTGGTCGCAAGGCATTCTGCCAATCGATTCGATTCAGAAACTGGTTGAAGAGCGTGGTTCTGACTTCATCGAAGTCGACACCAGCTCAACTATGGACTGGGATACGCTACGTGAACGTGTTCAGTCTATCGGTATGCGTAACTCAAACGTTATGGCGATTGCACCGACAGCCACTATTTCGAACATTACAGGTGTCTCACAGTCAATCGAACCGACTTATCAGAACCTGTATGTGAAATCTAACCTGTCAGGTGAGTTCACAGTAGTTAACCCATACATGGTGAAAGAGCTTAAAGCTCGCAAGTTGTGGGACACAGTTATGGTTAATGACCTGAAATACTACGAAGGTAGCCTACAGCACATTGACCGTATCCCAAGTGATGTTAAAGAGTTGTTCTCAACCGCTTTTGAAGTAGAACCAAAATGGTTAGTGGAAGCTGCCAGCCGTCGCCAGAAATGGATCGACCAGGCGCAATCACTGAACCTGTACATGAGCGAACCTTCCGGTAAAAAACTGGATATGGTCTATCGCATGGCCTGGTTCCGAGGCTTGAAAACCACTTACTACTTGCGTTCACTTGGCGCAACCAGCACCGAGAAATCAACCATCAGTGATGGCAAGCTTAACGCAGTATCCTCTGGTCCAGCACCAGTTGGCTCTGCCGCACCAAAAGCCTGCTCCATTGATGACCCAGATTGCGAGGCTTGCCAATAATGGCAAGCTTTTCGCTTTAGTGAATAACTAAAAAGAGAAGTGACGACAACGGAATGGGGTCGCAACGAAAGTTCGCCCCTTTTTTCACCGAAAATAAATCGAATGGTGAAAAGCTCAACAAAATTTAAGAGAGGTAAACATGTTCAACTGGGATGAGTACGAAAAAGAGGACAAGGCCGAAGCGCCGAAAAAAGCACAACCTGCTCCTGCTCCAGTAGTCGAAGAGAAGCAAGAGCAACCAGCGCCACAAGTTGCCGCTGAGCCAAAAGCGACACAAGAAGAATATGTAGAACCAGAAGCACTGGACAATGTTGCCAAAGCACAGGCTGCTCTGGATGAACTTGATGTTGCTCCTGGTCTGGAAGAATTAGAAATGGGCGCGGCCCGTATTGAAGTTGATGACAAGAAAATGATCAACTGCCGTGCTGACTTGAATCAGCTTGTGCCATTCAAGTATGACTGGGCATGGCAAAAATATCTTGATGGCTGTGCCAACCACTGGATGCCACAAGAAATTAACATGACTAAAGACGTTGCGACCTGGAAAGACCCTAATGGTTTAACCGAAGACGAGCGTAAAATCGTGATGCGTTCTTTGGGTTATTTCTCAACCGCAGATTCGTTGGTTGCGAACAACCTAGTACTTGCGATTTATCGCTTAATCACTAATCCAGAATGTCGTCAGTACATTTTGCGTCAGGCGTTTGAAGAAGCGATTCATACTCACGCTTACCAATACTGTGTTGAGTCATTGGGCATGGATGAAGCTGAAGTCTTCAACATGTACCGCGAAGTACCGAGCATCGCTAAAAAAGCGGCATGGAGTATCAAGCATACGCAAGGTATCTCTAATCCTACTTTCAAAACAGGTACTCCAGAGTCGGATCAGGAGTTGCTGCGCAACCTGATTGGCTTTTACTGTGTTACCGAAGGTATCTTCTTCTACTGTGGCTTTACTCAGATTCTATCTATGGGTCGCCGTAACAAGATGACCGGTGTTGCTGAGCAGTTCCAGTACATCTTGCGTGACGAGTCCATGCACCTTAACTTCGGTGTTGACGTTATCAACCAGATCAAACTGGAAAACCCACACTTGTGGACTGAAGAGTTCAAGCAAGAAGTAATTCAAATGATTCTTGAAGGTACTCAGCTTGAAATCGAATACGCACGCGACACTATGCCTCGTGGCGTGTTGGGCATGAACGCTGGCATGATGGAAGAGTACTTACAGTTCATCTGTAACCGCCGTCTTGCACAGCTAGGCCTACCAGCTCAGTTCAAAAACGTATCGAACCCATTCCCATGGATGAGTGAGATCATGGATTTGAAGAAAGAGAAAAACTTCTTCGAAACCCGCGTGATTGAATACCAAACTGGTGGTGCCCTATCTTGGGATTAATACTAAAAAGTTGAGAAAAGCGGCTCCATAGCCGCTTTTCTGTTTAATAATGAGGGAGAAACATGAAAATAATAATTCAAATAACCTTATTCCTATTTATTGTCTTTAATCACCCAACCTCACTCTCAGACTCTTCAACAGATACAAACCTAGATCAAAACGAGGGATATTTACTATTAAGAGTCATCTTCAACAATCCTTTTATTACTACAGAAAGCGATTCAGGAATCTTACGGATTAGACTAGAGGGGCCTGAAACATACAATATTAAGAATATTAACATCGGTGAAAACCATTATTTAGTAAAGCTACCAGCTGGTGAGTACAAATGGGAAAGAGTTACTATTTGGGGTGACAAATACTTCACCCTTGAAGATGAGGCATTTGTTTCAAAAGTAGAGCCCAACACTATCTCCTACTCGGCTGACTTTATTATTTACAATAAAGGCAACGGGAAAGCTAAATTTGAGTATATCAACCGCTCAGCATGGGCCTATGAGACCATAAAAACACATTATGAGGATTACTTAGATAAGTACCCAGCAGTTTATACTGGCTATGGCAAAGATTATTTTTTTGAGTATCTAGAAAAGATGGACTCACTGACGAAGAATGAGGACAGGCCATGATAAAGCAATTACTAATACTAATAGCGTCATTGAGTATACTTACCGGTTTTACAAACGAAGAAACACAGGAAATTGTAAAAGAGTCATCTGCCAATGAAACATTAAAAAATATTTTTTCACCGAATGGGCAAGGTAATTACAGCCTAAGTCCAGATGGAACAAAAGT
The DNA here is from genome assembly GCF_002838765.1 of Kangiella profundi. Lineage (NCBI taxonomy): Bacteria > Pseudomonadati > Pseudomonadota > Gammaproteobacteria > Kangiellales > Kangiellaceae > Kangiella > Kangiella profundi. The sequence continues at coordinate 1,752,594 of NZ_CP025120.1, forward strand.
CTTTTATTATAAATTTGATGGGCATAAATATTATTACTATGTTCAATTTTTAGAGTCGGAGAAAGAAAAGCAGTTTATAGAAGTCGACTCTCCATGGATTGTCGATGGGATGTTTGAAATAAACTGGTTAGATAGTGACGATGTCATCGCTCAGTTTGTTAATCCAACAATGGGTTTATCAGTGTTCAGCTATACCATTAGCAACCAAGATGGGGAAATAGTCATTGATGAAAACTTAATCACTAATGATTACTACGTGGAAGACCCATTAAGGCATGTGCCAAATCAGGCTATCTTTGCAAAAAGGTATGATAAAGGGGGCTCATTAATATTTAAGGCGAATATAAAGCAGGAATATTTCTCAAAACAATTAAAACCCAAGTATCGTTTAAATCGTGGAGCAGAAGATTACACCGACTGGCTTTTCGATAAAGAGGGAGAACCCATTGTTGCTTATCAAAAAGAAGATGATCAAGTAATTGTCAGTTATAGGAAGTTTGGTAAATGGAAAGAGCTGCTGAAAAGCAAAGTGGGACAAAGGCTTATACCCGTATCAGTATCTCCAGATGAGAAATACTTGAATCTGATACTATCCGTTCAAGGAGTAAATTATGTCAGACAGTATAGTCTGGACGATGAACAGTTTACTGACTATGAATATCAGCTCAAAACAAAAGATATTTCTAGTGCTCAATTTAATCAAAATACAGGGGAAATCATATCCGTTGCCCACGTTGTGGATGGCGCTCACTTATTCGAGTTTGTGCAATCAGCTAGCAAAAAAGAGTATGAATCAATTAAACGTCAGTTAGGAAGCAAAAACTTTTATATCACTGATCAAATATTGAGTGGCGAAAAGTCTATCTTGGTAACCTTAAACTCGAATGACCCTGGAACATTTTACTTTTTTGATAAAACCAAAAACGAAGTACAGTTTCTTGCCTATAGTCAGCCAGATATAAAAGACATAAACTTTCAATCAGCAAGAATTATCACCTCCAAGGCCTCTGATGGATTAGAAATAGAATCTTACTTCCTACCTTCAGCACACTCTGTGCAAACATCGCCATTAATAGTGATGCCGCATGGTGGCCCAATTGGTGTTAGAGACTATACATATTACGACAAGTATGCACAGGCACTGTCACAGCTTGGCTATAATGTTCTACAACCCAATTATCGAGGTTCCTCAGGTTTTGGTAAGGACTTCCTGGTTGCAGGACAAAAGCAATGGGGCAGGATGATTGAGGAAGATATTCACTATGCAAAACTTAAAGCAATTGAAACTTTTGACTTAGCTCCTGATAACACCTGTATATTCGGAATCAGCTATGGTGGCTATTCAGCACTAATGAGTGCGATAAAGTATAAAGATGACTATCAATGTGCAGCATCTTTTGCGGGAGTAACCGACCTCACATTGCTATACAGTGAATATGCCTTCCACGTAGATGAAGACTTAAAAGAGTTCTTCATTTCCTATATCGGGAATCCAGAAACAGAAATTAAGGACCTAGTAGAGCACTCTCCTGTGTATCAATTAAAGAATATTGAGATTCCTGTGTTTGTTTCTCAGGGAGGAAACGACGCAATTGTTGATATGGAGCATTATTTTCGTTTAAGGTATGTTTCAGAGCAACTAGGCAAAGACAATATCCAGTTTCGTTTCTATCCGGGAGCTAAGCATGGCCTATTGAAGGTATCGACAACATTAGATTATTTAAATGAACTCGATGCGTTTTTTAAGAAGCATTTAAATAAAAGTAGCTCTTAAATGACAGTAACAAGTACTACAAAGGTTGGGGGAACGGAGGAGCTTAGAGACGTCTAACTCCTCTACCAAGAGCCTGGCAAGAAATTGTCAGGCTTTTTTATGTATAAGGAAATTGTTATGGATGCAGCACATCAAATGAGTCAACTCTGGTGGCATGTAGTTGCTAACTATTGGTGGCTATTGCTTCTTATCTTTGTTCTGGGAATATTAAAGTCTGCAACTTTTAAAGGCTGGGCCGGAGAAAGGCGCGTTAAAAATATTACTCTGCAATTGGATCCAGACTCCTACACTATTTTCCACGATGTTACTTTACCCACACCTACCGGAACCACCCAAATAGATCACATCATCATATCGACCCAAGGCACTTTTGTTATTGAGACCAAAAACTATTCCGGCTGGATATTTAGCTCAGAAAAGAGCAGTTATTGGACACAGGTAATTTATAAAAATAAAAAAAAGTTTCAAAATCCGCTTAGGCAAAACTACAAACATATTAAAACTCTTCAAGATCTCACACAGCTTCCCTTCAATCTTTTTCATTCAGTGATTATTTTTGCTGGTGATGCTACGTTTAAAACTGACTTGCCCAGTAATGTTATCAAGCAGCATAGTCTTAAAAAGTATTTGCAGGGATTTAATGAGGTGGTGTTAACTGAGCAACAGATTTATCAAATAAGGTGCCAGATTGAAGACAACAGACTGGAGCGAGGCTTTAAAACTAACCAACAACATATACGAAACCTAAATAAAAGTAAGCGTTAACCATCGACAAACTTTCTTAGGTCATCTATCCCCATCGGCTTTGCAAAGTAATAACCCTGAGCCTCGTCACAATTATAGTTTTTTAGAAATTCGAGCTGATTTTCATTTTCAACGCCTTCAGCAATAGAGTTAATACCAAAGTTATTTGCTAAATCGATTACAGATTTTACAATAATCTGCGAGTTGTTTTCAGTTTCAATCTTGTCAATAAATGAGCGGTCAATTTTCAACTCATCAACAGGTAAGTTTTTAAGGTTTGATAATGAAGTAAATCCGGTACCGAAGTCATCAATAGAGAATTTCAAACCTAACTCCTTAAGACTCTCAATAAATTTCTGACTGGTCGAAATATCGTAAATTGCAGTAGTTTCCGTGATTTCGATCTGACATATACTTGCAAAGTCTAGGTTTTCTTTAAAAACCTGATGCAAATTCTGTGCCTGCTCTTCTATATTCAGTTCACGAGCAGAAATGTTGATTGATACTCGTTTGATTGTGTCAGGAATTAAGTTCGCTTCATTCAATTCTTTTTTTGCATTAGTAATAACCCAACGCGATATATTAGGCATGGCACCGATATCTTCTGCAATTGGGATAAAGTCTTCTGGAGAAATAAACCCTAGTTCTGGGTGAATCCAACGAATCAGTACTTCCACACCAGTAATTGTATTATCAGCGATTGATAACTGAGGTTGGTAAACAGTTTTAAAGTATTTAAACACTTCAGAGCTTTTAAGTTCTGTAATTAGTCTCTGTCTATGCAGTGCAATTTCAGATAACTCATGACTAAAAAAGCTGCACTGATCATCACCTGATTTTTTAGCGTTATGGAGCGCAATACTGGCAGCAGACAGCAGGGATTTACTGTCTTTGCCATCATAGGGAGCTATAGCAAGACCCTGGCATACCTTTAGTGGAATTTTTAATTCAAGACCTACCCGTTGAGTCAATCGAAATACTATATCGGGCAGTTCTTCAACTAACTTGTCATTGTTTTTTACTTTAACCGCTATACCAAATTGATCAGAGCCTAAGCGACCAAGCGCACCATTTTCATGGAAGCATTCCCATAACTCACCCGTCAATTTCTGTAAAACAACATCGCCTTTACGATGTCCAAACTCTTGATTAATTTGAGAAAATTTGCACAGATCAAGATAAATAAGGACAACTTTTTTATCGCTGCTGGAATTTTTAAGTAGCCTGTCTAATAATCGGGTGAACTGATAGTGTCGTGGCAATTGGGTCAATGGGTCTAGGGAAAGAAGCCTTTCCGTATTCTCTATTGCCCTTTTAAGTAAGATAAAGAGCAGTGCTGAAGTTACGAAAACATAAAACCAGCCTTTATAAGTTTGCAGTAGACTAATGTAATCTACATCTTGAGTAAAAGATTCTAAGGCCTTATCAGAAAATAATATCCATAAACCACCTATGACTGCATAAATCAAAGCTCCTCTAACTGCGGTCGATAGCTTTTTTTTAGTCATTGTTTCTGACTTATTGTCCTTCATTTCTTCCCCTTTTCTTGAACAGCCTTGGGTTACTGGTAATAAAGGCGGTGACCCAACGCTCAAGAAATGATTGTTTCTTACCTCTTTTAATATAGATATATCCAAACATTGACACTATTAAAGCGCCTATGGAGTCAACAATCAAATCCCACATGGTATCAGTAAGCCCTGAGGGGTCTCCTAGCATCGGCTTTTGCATATTCATTCCGAATAATGCATCCATTGAATACTCAAAAATTTCCCAAATTACGCCGATACCTATCGCAAATAAAAACGCAAAGAATGCAACAAAACCGGGCTTCATATGAATTCCAATCTCATCGGTCTCATTCAGCACATGCACCATCAGAAAACCTGTGATGCCAAGCAAAAAACCTGATGTGGTGTGGAGAGCCATATCCCACCACCAAAACTTCGTATAGTAGTCACGAATCTCACCAAGAAATAACGAGGCGAAAATAAAGGCTATGGCCATTAGCGAGAAGATATGTGGGATGTAGACGTGAAGGAACTTTGCAATAAAAAGTGGAGCCAGAGTGATAATAATAATTCCAGCAGTGATAAGTGCGGTAAACCACTGTTCATTCCATAGTGCCAATAGAATTTCAACAACAAGAATGGCTTGAAGAATTAGAGTTATCGTTTTATGAACATTAATTTTTGTCAATCTATCGACAACAAGCTTATTAAAACCTACATGAATGCCAATATAGCATGTTTTATATCAATACCTTAAGTGCTTGTTTTGCTTCGGCGTCGATACCAGGTTACGAAACCACTGATGACTAGCCAAATCAGTATCAATGCAGTGATATCTGTAAATAATGTTCCTGTAACTCCAAAAATTGCGCCGCTATGTAAATCTTGAACAAGCTTTAACTGTGTGATTTGACGCGAACGATACTTATCCTGCAGATCCGATAGCTTATCCCTCTCCAGTACCACCCTTTCTAGACTTTGGAAATCAACCTCAGTGTTTATCTCCTTCCAGTCAAAAACCTGCTCATCAAAGGAATATAAACCGCTTAATGTTTCTATTAGTAAATGTTCATCTTCAATGGTTGCAGAGATTGCAGCAGAATCAATAGAATCGGTGATTGATACTTGATCGATCAGTTGGCCTGAGTCCGTTAGCCAGTAAACAGTATCGTTGGTAACAAAAGTTATTCCTAAAGGTGACTCTGCCAGTAATAGTGAATCACTGGATGATTCCATCCAGTAGCTACCATTGATAAAGTACTGATCTCCTATCTGACAAACTTTTAATTCTTTCTGAGACTGGCACGTTGCACTCTTAGGCGCTTTTACACCATACCAATTCAGCAAAAGTGAAGCAGACACGAAATTTTTATGAAGAGAAAGGGCTTGGTAATGATTTAACAATAACCCTGTTATTGAAAGATTTAGAAGGAAGATTGCGGCCAGGAAGCCCAGGCGACGATGCCATTTTCTAAAGTGCATCTTATATCGAGATTTTGAATTAGGTGTAGCCGGATTTTTGCGGCTCATTTTCATCCCTCAGTTGTTAGCCGGTGAAGAAGCAGTCCTGCTCGAGCTATTTTCTTCATGGCACTAACTGACATAGTTGCCCCGGTGATACCGTCTATGTGCCCATTCAAATCATTATCCTCAGTTAAACTTAAGTCATCGAATTGGCGAGAAAATGTTTCCATATGGATTTCATATCCACGACTTTCACGGAATTCGATAACTTCAATTTTATCAATACGATTATCAATGACACTGACACCAAAAGTTATAGGCCGCTCTTTACCGATCTCATCAAGAAACCACACTGTTTGATTATCCAATTTCCAATAGCGTAAACGTAACTTTGGATATGGATGACCTAAAATACCAGTTAGAGAATCCTGTAACGACTGATCCAGCCAAAGTGTTTCGACTTTCGGTTTTTGATCAGACTTTACATGCTTAAATCGCTGAGCTAGAAACTCCTGCTGAGTTATATATACCTGTGCATTTGCAGTCATCGAGATGAATACCGCAAGTCCTAATAAAATTGTGATAAGCCGTTTGTTTTTCATCATAATATTTAACGCACAAAGACAGGCATAGAGCCTGTCTTTGTAATTTTATGACACAAGCGTTAGCTTAGAACTGGTAACCAACACCAAGATTGAATCCATCGCCATCTTGAGCGCCAGAGCGAGACTCAAGGTCAAACTTGAAAACAACATCTTCGTGTGGCCAGTAGTTGAAACCAACATTAGTTTGCTCCATGGTTGTATCAAAACTGTCGCCAGCTTGATTATCCCACTCACTATAACGAGCAAATATACCGAACTTATCAGTAAAACGGTAGCTTGGCTCTACAAAGAAACCATCCTGCTTGTCTTGACCGGTCGCCTCTGCCTCTGCTGAATCAATTGACCAGTTAGCATATAAAGCTCTCAAACCAAAACCGCCAGTGTTATAAATAGCGTGAGCAGTGTAAAGGTTAGCATCAGCGTTTAGTACACCTTGAGTCAAGTCAGTCTGGTGCTGAACCGATGCTGCCAACTCTAGACCTGGGACCGCTGTGTACTTCAAACGCGCAGTATAAGCCAGGCTGTCAGCGTTAGCTTTAGCTACTTTTTGACGACCGCTACGAATATTAAAATCATAAACGCCCGCGTCATTTGGAACTTCTAGACCTGAATTGATTGCAAAGTCGAATGATACACCATCAGCAAACTTGTGATTGATTAATGCACCTGCTTCCCACCAGGTTGAAGGAATAATCTTACCTTCGATTGGGTTTCTTTCTACTCCGTAGAACGTTGGTGGCTCGTGAGTTTCGTTAAGGATGCCCACTGGTACCAGAAACAAGCCTGATTTAACAGACGTTGAATCATTCAAATCGATTTCAACATAAGCCTGTTCAAGCTCAACTTCACCTGGCTTACCGTCACCAGCTAATGAGTGTTCAACCTCAAGCTCAGAGAAGAAACGAATGTCATCACTGTACTCATAACCCATGAATAGTACAAAGCGGTGGAAGTCGATGCTTTCATTGTCTTCAATGTTGTTGTAGTGAAGTTCACCATAACCGCCTAAGCTTACATTTGAAGTGTTTGATGCGCTCATGTTGGCTTCTACAGCTTTGATAGTTTGTTCAGATTTTTTGTCGGTTTCTTCAACAGACTCTCTTAACTCTTTGAGTTCTTGCTGCTGTTTTTTAATTAAATCAAGCAATTCTTGATTGGTTGGCTCCGCTGAATTAGCAACACCACAAGACATGATTGCTGCAGCTACAAGTGCAAGTTTGAATTTCATCGTGTTCCCCTGAAAATATGGTTGGTTATTCGAAAACGTGCGCACTATATAGGAACAAACATCTAAATGCAAATCATTCTTATTATGATTATTGAAAGAGTTACGCCTTTTTGACTGAGATCAATCCAGAGCGTTACTGAAAGAAGGTATCTTATTGAAATATAAGCAGGATATGGATATATCCTGCATTTAATTATGGGGGGGAGTGATTATTCGCTGGTATGAGCAATATACTCATGTATGGGCATATCATTAACCATTAGCTCTTCAATTGAGCCCTTTCCATTTAACACTCTGATGACAGCATAGACATTTTCAACTTCATCTCTTTGACGTCGCCAGACTGCAGATTCAATTTTAGGGGCACTTTTCTCTGACGCGTAATAGCGATTGAAAGGTAATTTCACGTGATATCCACCATCGTAACTACGGTAATAAGTTTCCAGATAAAGGTAATCCTGTCCTGAATCAGGCTTTGTATCGGTAAGTCCTCTAAGCACTGCATAGCCCTCTTCATCAACACCCAGCAGCGCATATACCCATTGTTCACTTTCAATATCAGCGCCATCAACAACTGGAATGACTTCCTGATTGGCTTCAAAGGCCAGGGTCACATATCGGCCACGAAATGGATCATAGGGGTCTATCGGACGAGTCTTAAACTTATACGCTGTGCCTTCTGTCAGAATCTGATTTTGCTCAAAAATCATATAGCCTGGAATTGCAAGCTGGATGGCAAACAGTGCAATTAATAGAATTATTTTTAGCTTCATGCCTGACCCTCCTGCTGCTCAGCTTGCTGTTTGAGTTTTTTGTTGTACCAGATGTTAACTCCAATAAACGCACTGCCGATAAAGATAAAAACAACGCCTTTAAGAACAAAAGGAATGTCACTGTCAAAGAAACGGAATAACACAAGGAAGGAAAACCAAAGCAAGCCACCGTTCAATAACATCAGCCGATGTTGTCGAATTCCTTGTGACATTAAAACAACAGAAGCGACCAACACATATACGTTTACCAAAACGATGTAAACCAATTCTGATAAACCTAGCTGGAAACCAGCCATGCCCAGCCCTGCTAAAAGAACGCTGCCTATCAATAACCATTGGTGTATCTGTAGTGACTTAAATTTATGAATCAGAAAACTAACTATTGATACTATGGATATGGCAAAAACTGACAAAATCAAATAATCATTAAAGCCCCAGTTGGCTTCAGTATCCAAACGACTATAGCGATAAAAGTCTTCCCAAGTTAGTAGCAAACTTATAAAATAAAAGTCTTCCCAAGTTAGTAGCAAACTTATAAAGAGGATGCCGAGAACACCAGCTGAACAAAGAGGGTTTGCCCAGAATCCATGCTCCTTGAATCCAAACAACCACTTGCCCAATGAATAATAAAAGCCGCAAAGTGCCAGTGTTATGTAAATCATCCAGTCATCTAGTGGCGAGTTCCAGGCGACACTGTAAATGATTGAGATAGTGGTTCCGATTACAATAAACCAGAGCGCCCAATGGAATAACACCAGTCGCTGTCGTTTATAGAGACTATAAAGATAAGGAACCAGGGTTAAATAATAGAGCCAGTAGGGTTCGCGCTCGAGGCCACAAAGCCATAATATCAAGGCACACACCAACATCAGAACACCAGCAGATTCCACCAGATAAAGTGTTGGAATGCCGAGCAGAAGCCAGGTGACCAGGAAGCGCTCCAGGTCGCCATATATGTGATAAGTCTGACTAATCAGTGCAATACTGGCTGCCACGGCAAAAAATAACAATATGCCGGAGGCTTCCCGTAAACCTGTGAGCTGGGGTTTATATCGGACCGAATACCAGGTCAGTGCCTGAGCCAATAGCAAAGGAAGAATAGATAAAACGGTTCGAGTTCCCTTGCCAAAGCTTTCCCAGTTATGGGCAATTAATAAAACTATGCCGCCGCCAATTAAGATTGCTCCCAGAGAAATAAGCAACAAACTGCTCCAGCTGGAGTAAAAACTTTCAACATAACTGGTTGAATAGCGGCCAAGGATTTGAGATTGCTGCTGTGAATTTATAACCCCCTGCTCTACCCACTCATCTGACTCATATTGAAGCCAGTGCTTTTGCTTTTTTGTTAGTTGCTTTGGTTCCATATATCCATTCCGTTTATTTATTGCCCATTACTATAGCATTGAGATTAACGGATGCCTATTGCCTATTTTTTCTGCTAAAGTATTGTAAGTCTCTGACAAACAAAGGCTTTAACCATGATATTTATCCTTGTTGTAACGGTTATATTGATCATGCTGACTGTAGGAGTTCACTATCAGGCCTTATATAGCATCTCAGTATTTCTGGAGCGCATCAAAACAGCTGGCCGCTACAAGGTAATGCTGGGGGTACTACTGGCGTTGATTGCCCACTTCATAGAAATTTGGATATTTGGTATTACCTATTATCTGCTCGGCAATTACCATGAAAGCCCTGACCGTTTGGTTAATGTGGATGGGCAAATCGTTAATGACTTTTTTAGCTGTATCTACTTTTCTTTTGCTTCGTATAGTAGTTTAGGCTTTGGTGACATTGTTCCAGAGGGCCCCATTCGATTTATGGCTGGTATCGAAGCGGTTATAGGACTGGTCTTTATTGCTTGGACGGCATCTCTGCTTTACATTGAGATGCAGAAACATTGGATCAAACCGCATCCTAAGTGAGTACTTTGCATAGACATAAAAAAACCGGCAAATGCCGGTTTTTTTATACGTGTGTTACTGAGATTACGCGAAGTTTTTCGCAGCAAAGTCCCAGTTAACCAATTCCCAGAAATGCTTTAAGTACTCTGGGCGAGCATTACGGTAATCTACGTAGTAAGCATGCTCCCAAACGTCAACTGTTAACAACGGAGTTACACCAGCATTAGTGATTGGCGTACCAGCATTGCTGGTGTTAACGATTTCCAAAGCACCGCTAGAGTTCTTCACTAACCAGGTCCAGCCTGAACCGAAGTTACCTGCAGCACTTGCTGTGAACTTCTCTTTGAAGTCAGCAAAAGAGCCAAATGCAGAATTGATTGCGTCAGCCAAAGCACCTGATGGTTCACCACCACCGTTAGGGCTCAAACTGTTCCAGTAGAATGTGTGGTTCCATACCTGTGCAGCATTATTGAAAACACCACCTTCAGAAGTACGGATGATATCTTCCAATGATTTACCTTCGAAGTCAGTTCCGGCAATCATGTTATTCAGATTAGTCACATAGGCTTGATGGTGCTTGCCATAGTGATAATTGATCGTTTCTTCTGAAATGTGTGGCGCCAACGCATCACGGTCATATGGTAATGCAGGAAGTTCAATTGCCATGTTTCTCTCCTAGTTTGAAAAATTGGTTACAAAATAAGTTGTTACGCTCACTGTAAAGGGGATACATTCTAACACGATCAATTCTACGACCCAATAGAGCCAAGCTATCAGGGCCTCAAATTTGCAAGCTGGTTGGCTTTGACATTCCCTGCCGTTCCCTTATTATCAGTGTTCATTTAACCAATAATAAACTACATCAATGCAAATACTAATTCTTACTTGCGCCTTTCTATGCGGTTTTCTAATCATGACCATAGAACTACTGGGCGGTAAAATCTTGTCGCCCTACTTTGGTGGCAGTGTTTACGTATGGGGGAGCATCATCACTGTCTTTATGTTAGCCCTTTCCGTTGGCTATTTATTTGGTGGCAAGTTATCGCTAAACAATCCTAATACACGCAAATATGGCATCATTTTTATGCTCGCGGCGATATCCGTCGTACCTTTAACTATGGGCCATGAAGCTGTTTCAGAGTGGGTGTTCGATGTTACTGATGACCCTCGCTATGGCTCATTACTGGCTTCGACCATTCTTTTTCTTATCCCTAGTATTATTTTGGGCATGGTTGCTCCCTATTCAGTTCGCTTATTAGTCAGAACTGCTCATAGCAGTGGACAAACCGCAGGTTTTTTATACTTCGTTTCTACTCTCGGCAGCGCGGGCGGAACTTTAGCCACGTCTTTTTATCTAGTACTATGGTTTAAGATTGATCATATTTTATACGGTTCTGCATTAATATTATTTACACTCGGCCTGATTGCCTTTTTCTTCCCGCAACCGCCACTGTCCGCAGCCGTTAACTCAAATGAACATATAGAATAGGAAGTTTATGAAATCATTTATCGCCAAAACGATTCTGGCCACTCTGACTGCATCCGCTCTTTTTATCGCAGCACCCGAGCAGGCCAATGCCAAGATCATTGAGCAAGAACGCTCTCTTTATCAGAATGTATATATGGTTGAAGAGTACGGCATGCACTGTATGCGCTTCCGTAAGAAAAATAAGAATGACCTCAGCCAGTCATGCATATTTCTTGATGCCCCGGAAATCTTTGTATTTGACTATTACAAGCAGGCGATGGGCGCAACCTTCTTTCTAGACGACCCTAAGGAAATACTAATCATCGGTCTTGGTGGTGGTGTCTTAGCCAACACCTTTGGCGAAGTTTACCCAGATGCTCACATTACTTCGGTCGAAATTGATCCGGTTGTAGTCAAAATGGCCAAAAAATATTTCGACTACGATGACTCCAAACCTAATTTTGAGACCCATGTCCGCGATGGTCGTGTGTTTGTAAAGCGCGCTTTGAAAGACGATAAACGGTATGACTTTATCTTACTGGATGCCTTCAATAGCGACTACATTCCAGAACACATGATGACCAAGGAGTATCTGGAAGAAGTTAAGGCATTGGCCAAAGATGACGGAATCATCATGGCGAACACATTCAGCACCAGTGATTTATTTCATCATGAGTCTGCCACGTACGCTGAAGTCTTTGGACCCATGTACCAAATTAACTTCAAAAACAAGAAAACTAACCGCGTGATTATTGTTAGTAAGAAACCGTTACCTGAAAAGCGGCAGTTGCTACAAAAAGCTAATAAGTTGAAAGGAGAACTATTAATTTATGGCGTGGATACATTGGCTTTATTCGATGCGATCAGTGATGAAGTTAATTGGGATACTGAAGCAGAAGTCTTAACCGATCAATATTCACCGGCTAATTTGCTTAAATAATAAGCACAACTTGTCTATATTTTATGCTGTCACCCTACTGGCGGGTGTTTGTCGTCACCGCCAGTAACCATTTTCTGGATAATCTCCAATCGAGAACACAGCACACGGAGCAATTTAATGGTCATCAAAAAACTACGCGAAAATAAACAATGGTCACAGGAACAGTTAGCAACACTTAGTGGCCTCAGTATCCGCACAATCCAGCGGATAGAAAGTGGTAATCGCGCAAGTTTGGAATCATTAAAGGCTTTAGCTGCAGTTTTCGAAACTGATACTGAAACATTGCAAAAGGAGATTATCGTGATAGACAAGAAAACAGAAGAGTGGAAAGCACAGCCTTGGTGGTTTAGATTAAACATGGTGGGAATTCAGAACCGCAAGAGCTTAATTTTCGCAGAAAAAATTTGTGTGGCCTTAGGTTTAGGATTTTGGATAGCCGGCTTTTTCTCAAAAGGCTTTTTAATTGGAGCCTCACCATTGTTCTTTTCAGCTTACATAGCAGCGTGGACTGTACGTAAAGGCGACAGAGATAAAATCTGGTAATAGAACTCATGAAATAAAAAAGGCGCCCAAGGCGCCTTTTTTATTAAACAATCATAAGAAGTTAAAACTGCAACGCCTGATCAATATCAGCAATCAAGTCTTCAACATCTTCGATACCCACTGACAAACGTACCAGATTCTCAAGAATACCGATCTCCTGACGAATTTCATAAGGAACTGACGCGTGGGTCATAATTGCAGGATGGTTCGATAAACTTTCAACCCCACCTAAACTCTCCGCCAAAGTAAATAATTTCAGCTTTTCCATAAAGGTACGAGAGTTCTTGGCTGCCTGCTCTTCAGTGTCACCTTTAACCAGCACGGAAATCATGCCACCGAACCCTTTCATCTGCTTCTTGGCTAGCTCATGCTGAGGGTGTGAAGCAAGGCCAGGATAATAAACCTTGTCAATCTGCGGATGCTTGGCTAAATGCTCAGCGATAATTTGACCGCTGGCATTATGTTGCTTCATACGAAGGGCCAATGTTTTAACACCACGCAATGCCAGGTAAGAGTCGAAGGGTCCCTGAATCGAACCAACAGAATTGTGTAAGAAGGCCATCTGCTCACGTAGCTCATCGTTGTCGCCTACTACTGCCATACCGCCAACAATATCCGAGTGCCCGTTGAGATATTTGGTTGCTGAGTGCATCACAATGTCGAAGCCATAGTTCAACGGGCGTTGATTGTAAGGCGTAGCAAACGTGTTATCGGCAACCGCAATCAAGTTATGCTTTTTGGCAAAATCGGCAACCGCCTGCATGTCGACCACTTTCAACATGGGGTTAGTCGGACTTTCGACCCAGATCATTTTGGTATTGGGCTTAAGCGCCTTTTCCAGATTACTTAAGTTAGACAGATCAACAAAAGTGAAATCAAGATTTGCAGTGCGCTTACGAACCTTGTCGAACAAACGGAAGGTACCGCCATATAAATCATCCATGGCGATGACATGCGAACCCGCGTCCAGTAATTCAAGGATAGTGCTGGTCGCTGCCATGCCCGATGCAAAGGCATAACCTTGCTTGCCGTCTTCCAGATCAGCCACGCAACGCTCATAAGCCATACGCGTTGGATTCTGGCTTCGCGAGTACTCATAACCAGTGTGTTCACCTGGGCTTGGCTGAGCATAAGTTGAAGTCGTGAAGATTGGCGGCATAACCGCGCCAGTAATCGGCTCAGGTGATTGACCTGCGTGAATCACACGGCTACCAAATTTCAATTTCTTATCAGACATAGAATTCTTTACCTTTAAACCTTAATGATTTTCTAAAAGCGAGGACGGTCAGCTTTAGCCTGCTCTTTCTTGTATTGCTTAACAATACGGTAGGCTTTAAAAATTTGTTTGTGGAATGGAATCATCAGCAATACACCAATCACCATAATAACCCATGGATAATAGGGCCAGCTGATGGTATTAACTAACAAACCACCACCCTGTTCATTGTTCATATAGATCTCATATCCGGCAAACACAACTAGTGCCATGCCGATAATGTCCAGTAACAAAGCAATTGGTGATAATTTGAAAACTTCTGGCTGTGGTACTTTTTGTTCAGAAGGCTGAGTCATTATAGAAACCCTTTTTCTTTCATCCATTCATCGTTATACATTTTCGATAAATAACGATTACCGGTATCACAAACTAAAGTCACTACATTCTTTGGCTCGGTTTGCTCCTGACAATAGCGCAAAGCTGCAGCTAATAAAGTACCGGTTGAAGATCCGCCCATTACCGCTTCTTTACGCATCAAGTCGCGTGCCGCCATCAGGCCTTCTTTATCACTCACGGTATAAGCTTTATCAAAAAGGCTCATGTCGCAGATATCTGGGATGAAATCTTCGCCAATACCTTCAACCACCCAGCTACCAGCTTCTTTGATATCGCCAGTTTTCAGGTAATCAGCCAAAATAGAGCCTTCAGGGTCAGCCAATACCATTTGGACATTCGGATTCTTTTCCTTCATGTAACGACCGATACCAGTGATAGTGCCACCAGAGCCCACTCCAAGAACCACGGCATCAACTTTGCCATCCAGTTGTTCCCAGATTTCTGGAGCAGTGGTTTCATAATGCGCCTGGATATTGGCTTCATTAGAGAATTGATTGATGAAGAACCAGCCGTTTTCTTCCGATAGGCGCTTTGCAACATCCTGATAATATTCTGGATGACCTTTACCGACATCAGAACGGGTACGAATCACTTCCGCGCCAAAAGCACGCAAGTTGTATTCCTTTTCCATGCTCATCTTGTCAGGCATTACGATTTTTAGGGTATAACCTTTTTGAGATGCGACCAATGCAAGACCCAAACCTGTATTACCGGCAGTCGCTTCAATCAACGTATCGCCCGGCTTAATGTGCCCTGCCTTCTCGGCTGCTTCAATCATGCTGACCGCAATGCGATCTTTAATTGAAGCCCCGGGATTCTGGGATTCCATCTTGCCGAACAAGCGACATTTACCCGTATCCAGATTCTGGAACTCTACCATTGGCGTGTGGCCAATCATCTCAAGAATATTGCTGTATACCTTCATAAAACCTTCGCGTTTGGGTTATAACAACCGGTTATTTGTAGAATGGACGCTACTTTATCATATTGGCGGGATCTTTGAAGCCATTTGATCAGATCCAACCAGTTGCTCCATCAGTGACATCCTTATAGCCATAAAGCATACTAACCGGCAATTTTTAACCAATATAAAAGCTATAAAATGTTAGATCGTGCCAGTGTCATTGATAAGAACTTCCAAATCGCTGTCAAAACAGCCAAGTTCCCGGAAAAAGTCAGCAATATCAAGGCGTCAGTGACGCAGCTCTCCCCTAACGAATTTGTCGAATTATTCGAGTCTCAAGTCATTAGTCGCCACTTGGATTTAAGAGCCAGAATCCTCAAGGATCAGGGTATTGGCTATTACACAATTGGCAGTAGCGGTCATGAAGGCAATGCGGTGTTGGGTAAGGTATTTCGTCATACCGATATGGCTTTTCTGCATTACCGCTCTGGCGCATTGATGACCCAGCGCTCGCGACAGTTACCTAATATCGATCCGATTCGCGATCAGATGCTTTCGCTGGTCGCAGCCAAAGACGATCCGATTTCTCAAGGCCGCCATAAGGTATTCGGTAGCGCGCAATTGTTTGTGCCGCCACAAACCAGCACCATTGCCTCGCATCTGCCAAAAGCGATGGGAGCAGCCTGGTCATTAGGACGAGCTGAGCGCAACAACTTCGATGCCACCATCCCTGGTGACAGCGTGATTCTCTGTAACTTCGGTGATGCCAGCTTCAACCATGCCACGGCTCAGTCAGCTTTCAACACTGCCCAGTACCTGTCTTATAAAGGTGAACCTTTGCCTCTTGTGTATATCTGCGAAGACAATGGCATCGGCATCTCGGTCTCGACACCGCCGAACTGGGTGGAGAATAACGTCAGGAATCGTCACAGCATCGAATATATCCAGTGTAATGGCCTACACCTGCCTGATGTCTACCTTGCGGCACAAGAAGCGGAAGAGATTGCACGCTATGAGCGACGCCCCGTATTCCTGCACATGAAAACAGTGCGCCTAATGGGGCATGCCGGTAATGACACTGAAAGCATTTACCACAGCATTGAAAAGATTGAGCAAACTGAAGCGCAGGATCCTTTATTGCATTCGGCCAGAATCTGTATAGAAGCGGGTTACTTATCTACTGGCGACGTGCTTGATCTTTATGAAAGCACCCGCCAAAAAGTCGAGAAAGCTGCAGAGCAAGCCATCAAGCTACCTAAAATCAGTACGGCCGAAGAAGTCTGCGCCTCGATTGCCCCTGAGCAACCTGCCAAAGATAAACCACCAGTTGCAAAAATCACCCGCCGCCAGGAACTGTTTGAGATTGGTCGCCAGTTTAAGTTTCTGGATAAACCAAGAAGCATGGCGCAGCTCATCAACTATGCACTTACAGATCTGATGGAGCAGTATCCGAACTCCATAATGTTCGGTGAAGACGTCGGTAAAAAAGGCGGCGTTTACAGCGTATCAACCAATTTGCAGAATCGCTTTGGCGAACATCGCGTGTTCGATACGCTACTTGATGAAACCAGTATTCTGGGAACCGCGATTGGTGCTGCGCACCTTGGTTATCTGCCAGTGCCGGAAATTCAATTCCTGGCCTATACGCACAATGCCATCGACCAGATCCGAGGCGAAGCTTCTACGCTTTCTTTCTTCTCCAATAACCAGTTCACCAACCCGATGGTGGTTCGAGTTGCAGGACTTGCTTATCAGAAAGGTTTTGGTGGCCATTTCCATAATGACAACAGTATCGGTTTCCTTCGTGAAATCCCCGGCGTTATCCTAGCCTGTCCATCTAATGGTCAGGATGCTGCTAAAATGATGCGCGAAGCATTCCGCCTTGCTGATGAACAAAAACGAGTAGTCATCTTCCTAGAGCCAATTGCACTTTATCATGCTAAGGATCTGCACGAAGCCGGCGACAACGGTTGGTTATTTGAATATCCTGAGCCGAATGAAGTGGTTGAGTTTGGTCAGCCAGGCATACGCAAACCGGTCAACAGCAAAGGCAAAGCAGTCGATAGCAAAGACATGCTGATTATCAGCTACGGTAATGGCTACTACTTATCTGCGCAGGCTCAAAAGGATTTAAGTGAAAAGCACAAGCTGGACGCCACCATCATGGATTTACGTTGGCTGGCGCCGTTGAATCACCAAGCAATAGCCGAAATCGCAGGCCAGTACAAAAAGGTACTCATCGTTGACGAATGTCGTAAGACAGGCTCTGTCAGCGAAGAAGTCATCACCGGACTGGTTGAACGCCTTGAGAAACTACCACAAATCAAACGCATTACCGGCCATGACACCTTTATTCCAATTGGAACCTCATGGCAATACGTTCTTCCCAGCAAGGATGACATTATCAAGGCCGCTGTTGAATTAAAGGCGTCATAGACAACCCTTTTTTACAAAACTTACAAAAAAAATGCCGCTAAATAGCGGCATTTTTATCAACTCAGGAACAATTACCCAGCTGGATAAATGTAACTAGCCTGCAAGCCTAGCGGAATACCAATCCACCAGTAAGCCAACAGGAATAAACTCCAACCAATCAGGAATGCTACCGAGAATGGCAACATCATAGCTACCAGAGTACCGATACCGGTGTCTTTAACGTACTTCTGGCAGTAAACCACAACCAATGGGAAGTATGGCATTAAAGGTGTGATGATGTTTGAGCTTGAATCACCCACACGATACGCTGCCTGAGTTAAGTCAGGAGAAATGCCTAATTGCATCAACATTGGAACGAAGATTGGTGCAAGTAATGCCCATTTTGCAGATGCAGAACCCACAAACAGGTTAACGAAAGCTGTCAGGAATATAATACCTACAATGGTTACCGCACTTGGCAATGCCATAGCTTTAAGCACCTGAGCACCTTCGATAGCCAATAAGGCACCAAGGTTTGACTGTGAGAAAGCCGCAATAAACAAGGCACAGAAGAAAGCCATTACTATGTAGTAAGCCATGCCGTGCATCGCCTTACTCATGGCATCAATCATGTCTTTAGTTTTCTTGAAAGTTCCGGCAGTGAAACCGTAAACCGCACCAGGAACCCAGAACAATAAGAAAATCAAAGGAACAATCGATTTCATCAGAGGTGCCTGGAATGAGGTTAATGAACCTTCGTGACGTAACGATGAGTCTGTACCCAAAGCTGCGTAAATTAAGACTGAGATTCCCGCTAACATCACCAAAGTTGCAATTACGAATGCTTTTTTCTCTTTTTTAGTGATCTCATGGAATTCTGGCAGGTCATCAGTATCCCCATCAACTTTAGTATTCTGTAGACGTGGCTCAATGATTCGTGCCGTAATAAACCAACCTAGAAGAATGATGAATACACTAGAAATACCGGTAAAGAACCAGTTATTCAATGGATTAACCTGCATGCCTGGCTCAATAATGTGAGCAGCTGACTGTGTGAAACTTTGCAGTAACGGGTCAATACCTGAAGGGATGAAGTTGGCGCTGAAGCCACCGCTCACGCCGGCAAATGCTGCTGCGATCCCCGCTAGTGGATGACGCCCCATTGCATAATAAATCACACCTGCCAAAGGAATTACCAATACATAACCAGCATCGGTTGCCGTGTGGCTTACAATAGCGATTAATATGATGGTAGGCGTTAACAGGAATTGCGGTGTTCTCTTCAACATCAGCTTAATGCCGGTATTGATATAGCCAGAATGCTCTGCCACTCCGACACCAAGCATTGCTACTAGCACCACACCCAGGGGTGCGAAACTAGTGAAGGTCACCACCATATTCGACAGGAAGCTCGCTAAAGCATCACCTGTTAAAAGGTTGTTAACAATAATTGCTTCGCCAGTACGCGGGTCGATAGCATCAAAGCTGATACCGGAAAGCATCCACGAAAGTACCCAAATTATCAGCATTGCTGATAAGAAAATCATTGCCGGATCGGGCAGTTTGTTACCAACTCGCTCGATACCATTCAAAAATCGAGCAATAGCCCCAGTTGGCGCAGCCCCGTTATTATTATCCATCTCATTTCCTCAAATTAAGCCAAGTGCAAAGTTATACCCTATCTAGCAAGGGATATTCAAGAAAAGTCAGGTCATATCAGCGGTTTTAGCCCGCACCGCGTCTTAAAAGGCCACCTTGTGCTTGAAAAGTAATCAATCACCCCAATCTTGGTAAAACACCATGAAGAATAAAGACTTATGACCGCCCTCTATATTGTTCTCTCAATTTCAGTTTTTGCCATCGTATGGATACTCACCTCAAACCAGCGAAAGAAGCGCAAGAGACAGCAAATTGCGAGCCAGCCCTTCCCTAAAGAGTGGCGCCAGATCCTTCGCAGCAATCTCCCCTTCTTCTATAAGATGCCCGCGGATTTGCAACTCCAACTCAAAGACAAGATGCAGATCTTTCTAGCGGAAAAAGATTTTATCGGGCGTAAAGGACAAGACATTACTGATGAAGTCAAAGTCACCATTGCCGCTCAGGCCTGCATGCTTTTGCTCAACCGTTCTACCGATTTTTATCCATTTTTGAAGAGCATAATCGTTTACCCCGCAGCATTTATTACCCGTCACAATCGTTATGATGCGTCAGGCATCCAAAGTCAGGAACCACGAGTTTTACTAGGTGAATCATGGAACCGTGGACAGGTTATATTATCCTGGACTGACTCAGCCAATGGTGGCGCAGATTTTGAAGATGGTCACAACCTGGTGATTCATGAGTTCGCACATCAGCTGGACGGTGAGTCCGGGGTAACGAATGGAGCACCGCCACTTTCCAGTGAGCAAAGTTATGATAAGTGGTCAAAAATCATGTCCCATGAGTTTAAGGAATTGCAACGTAAGGCATCTACAGGCGAGGAAACATTGCTGGATAAATATGGCGCAACAAACCCGGCTGAATTTTTCGCAGTTGCTTCAGAAATCTTTTTTGAGAAGCCACAGAAGCTGAAAAGGCTTCACACAGAGCTTTATCAAGAGTTTAAACAGTACTATTGCCTCGATCCTGCGGAATGGTAACCAATCAACAGATTGGTTAATTTTTAATCAAAATATTAAATATTTTGCTATACTAGCAAGCTGGGCTGACAAGGATCTGGTCCTGCCTGCGGTACAACAATTCTACCCGCGACAGAATTGACAGATTAGGTACCTATAATCTGTCAATGAAACCTCTATAATCTTCACCACCTCCTTGCCAGATCGGTACTTTTTTCTTTTTATATCAGGGAGATATGTTATGAAAATCCGATCTCGAATGTACAAAGCGTTAACCCTAACATGCTGTTCAACTCTATTAATTCTCAGTCACGCAGCAACAGCCAGTGATCAGAAGCGCATCAAGCAAGCGCGTTCTGCAGCACCTCCTTCAGTAAGCGCTGACGCAACCATTGTTGATGGTGATAAAGTGCTGGTCGAAGGAAATAACGGCTGGACATGCATGCCAGATACCTTCCCGGGCGATAATGCACCGATCTGCGTTGATGCAGTCTGGATGGAAATGATGCAGGCTATGGGTAAAAAAGAGGACTTCACAGCCAATAAGGTTGGTATTTCTTATATGCTGCAGGGTGATCAAGGTTCTGGAGTAAGCAACTCCAATCCCCATCACCATGACCATAAAAATGCAGATGACTATGTGGAAACTGGTCCACATTTGATGATCATCGTTCCCAAAGAAATGCTGTCAGGAATCACTGATGATCCGTCTGAGGGTGGGCCCTATGTGATGTGGGGCGATACTCCCTATGCTCACATTATGATTCCGGTTGAAGATCTAAAAGCCAGTAAATAAAGTCAGCAGAAATAGTCCACATGAATAGACTTATTGATGTGGACTATTTTTTTTAAACATATTGCCCAGCCGCAAATCCGCTAGCCCAGGCCCATTGGAAGTTAAAGCCCCCTAAATGGCCAGTGACATCCAGTACTTCACCAATAAAATAAAGTCCCGGTACTTTCTTAGCTTCAAAGGTTTTAGAGGAGACCTCATCAGTATCCACGCCACCCATGGTGACTTCAGCGGTTCGGTAGCCTTCGGTGCCGGTTGGTTTAAGCTGCCAATTCTGCAATTGCTCAGCAATAGTCTGCAATGCCTCATTGGATAATTCAGTCAATGGCTTCTGTACATAAGCCGAGAACCAAATCTCACACAACCTATCAGCCAGTTTTTTCGTGAGCTGTTCAGCCAGAACCGTATTAATGTGAGCTTTTGGTCTTTCCTGCTGCAATTGCTTTAAGTGTTCATACAAATCCAAATCTGGAAAGAGATTGATTGATATAGCGTCACCCGGTTGCCAGTATGATGATATCTGTAAAATGGATGGGCCGCTGAGACCTCTGTGCGTAAATAATATGTTTTCGCGGAATGACTGGCCATTGCAGCTTACTAACGCATCGGCTGAAGTGCCGGATAATCCTGCAAACTGCTCCAACAACTTTGGGGTAAGCGTAAAAGGAACCAGCGCAGCGTAAGTTGGAAAAAGCTTCAATCCAAACTGCTTGGCAATGTCATAGCCAAATCCTGTCGCTCCCATGGTTGGAATCGACAAACCACCGGAAGCAATCACTAGCGACTGACAGTGCCACTTGCCTTGGCTGCTCTGAATGATAAAGCCATCATCCACTTTATCCACCTGCTGAATCGAGCAATCGGTGCGGACATCCACCCCAGCCTGGGCACATTCATCAAGTAACATATTGACGATATCTTTAGCCTTGTTATCACAAAAAAGCTGTCCAAGCTTTTTCTCATGATAGGGAATGCCATGCTTTTCAACCAAGGCAATAAAGTCCCACTGGGTGTAGCGACTTAAAGCTGACTTACAGAAATGAGGGTTATGCGATAAATAATTCGTCGGCTCTGCATAATAATTGGTGAAGTTACAACGCCCACCGCCTGACATCAGAATTTTTTTACCGACTTTATTGGCATGATCCAGAATAGCTACTGAACGACCACGCTGACCTGCGGTAATACCGCACATCAAGCCGGCAGCGCCAGCGCCGATAATAATCACGTCTTTAGATTGCATTCCCCAGCCTTATGAATTCTAACGATAATATGCATTTACAAAAATCATGCGACAGGATCTTACCACTTATGGCATGATCACGGGATCAATTTCAGATAAGTAACACATAGTTATGGCTTTCATTATGAGCACCCCGGTTTTGTATGCACTGTGCGTACTGATTTGGGGGAGCACCTGGTTTGCAATCGAATTCCAGCTTGGCGTTGTACCCCACGAATACTCTTCTTTCTACCGCTTTGGTCTTGCTTCCATTCTACTGTTTGCCTATTGCTGGCTGAAAAAATTACCAATGCGCTATGGTCTATTACAGCATGCCTGGCTGGTATTAATGGGCATCACCTTTTTCAGCCTGAATTATTTGATGGTATACGAGGCTCAAGAATACCTGACCTCAGCGATGGCCTCCGTGATTTTCTCAGCGGTTCTTATCGTGAACATTTTCAATTCATGGCTGTTCTTTAAAACCAAAATTACCGCGAGAGTCATTATAGGTTCGGCATTGGGTTTATTAGGCATGGTCATGATTTTCTGGAATGAGCTGACTGACTTCAGCTTTGAAAATGCCAAGCTGTATGGACTGGTCATTGCCTTACTGGGCGTTCTCTGCGCCTCAATCGGTAACATGGTCTCAGTTCAGACTCAGAAGTACGATATGCCAGTTATTCAGATGAATGCCTATGCCATGGGTTATGGGAGTCTTTTCAGCCTGTTAGTGGGTCTGGTGCAAGGCAAGGCTTTGGTCTATGACATGGCAGCTGGTTATACGATAAGCTTAATCTACCTTTCGGTATTTGGCTCAGTATTGGCTTTTGGTGCCTACCTCACCCTACTCAGACGCATTGGTATACATAAAGCGACTTACGCAGTTGTTCTTTTCCCTGCTGTGGCGTTAATTATCTCAACCTTCTTCGAAGACTTTGTTTGGACCTGGATTATCGCTGGTGGCATTTTACTCATTGGACTGGGAAATGTGTTTGTGATAAACCGAGAAGACATCAAGAAGAAATAAAGGAACTAATATGCTTGAAGACAAAGTGCATAGAGCAACCATCATCAATAATTTCGAGGATGGATTATTCTGCAATATTGATGCTGGGGGACATAAGCTAGTCGCTGATGAACCTGAAGATCTTGGCGGCCATGATAAAGGTCCCGACCCTTATCTATATCTGGCCACCGCCTTAGGCACCTGCACCGCCATGACCCTGAATATGTACGCAACTCGAAAAAAATGGCCGGTTGAGCAGATCAAAGTGGATATGATTCATAAGAAAATAAAAGCGGAAGACTGCGACGATTGTGAAACCGAAAAAGGCTTTGTTGATATTTTTGAGCGTCAGATAAAAGTAACCGGTGACTTAGATAGTGAGCAACAGGAGCGCATGCTCGAGATCGCCAACAAATGCCCAGTACATAGAACCCTGATGGGTGAGTTAAAAATCAGATCAAAATTAGTGTGCCGGGCAAAGCAGTAATAGTATTAAGGGCGGATATTACCCGCCCTTTAAGTCTTTATCAGTGATGCTGCATTTATATTACTTTTTTGGTTCTTCGTACTAATCCAAAAACACCCAACCACAGCAATAAGAACCAGTGCAGTGCACCCCCACCGCCACCACTAGACTGAGGCTCAGTGAGCGTCAGATTTTGATTTGACACTCTCAGTTTATAGGATGAATCTGTACCACCTGTATCACCACTCTGGCCATTTGAACTTTCATAATTAGTCCAGGCACCTCTTGACCAATCAACCGCAGTTGCAGGATTAGAATCGAGTTCCATGCCCGCCAAATCTTCAGCAGTAATGTTAATAGTAATGTCTGTAGTTCCAGTTGTTGAGCTAACGGGTATATCCGTCGGCAACTGAAAAGAAACTTTGAAAGCATCATCCATGTATTGATTAAAGCTGAGGCCATCAAGCTCCTGATTTAACCAGTTAGATCGAGAAACTCCTATATTACGCGTAAAGTTACCACTACCACCGTTTCCTGTAATTGTTACGGAAGGACTTAAAGCAATAGATTGACCTGTATATTGAATGACATTACCTGAAGAATTTCTAACACGCATGGGCTTACTAAAACTTACATACAGTGTATAGGTTTCACCTCCCAGTAAAGTATTGTTCGCGGTCACATTAAGTGTTCTGTTAGCCCCTCCCGACCAGCTAGCGGAATATACATCGTTGCCGTTACTGTTCACCACTCTAATTGATTTTACATATGCGGGACCGGCCTGGTGATAGAGCATTAAAATCTGTGCCACAGCGAGCTCATCGCGAGTGCGTGCAATTTCGCTGTCAGGCATAATAAAACCAGAGTGACTAGCACCTGTTCCGCCATAAAATGCACCACCATCAGGTTCATTATCAAAACCCTGTGGTGGTTCAATTTCCAACGTCCAGGCAGGAATCAGGTCAGTGTAAGCAAAATACTCTGCTGTAGCCGGTATACCACTTCCGACCGGATTGTAGATTGGGAAATAATTCGAACCTTGGGCCTGAGTGGCACTTTGAAACTTATTAGCTAAACTGGTGGTTATGTCATTCAGTCTTGAATTGTTTGGCTGCGGAATAAATAAAACACGGGAAAAAGAGTGAGTATCCTGGTAGAACCTGAGGCGATTTCTTGGCCCTAGTGCTGCAGCAGATAATAACGCTTGAGTTTCAATTTCAGACTGTGCTGAAGCCCCCCCATAAATCAAACTATTGGGATCATTATTTCCAGCCTGAACACCGAAGAACACAGGCCCATTTCTATTCAGGTCAACTCCTCTTAGACGATCGGCCTCAGTCGATAGCAGTTCATCCACATTGGGCATATTTTTACGGCGCATTCTGCCATCGCGGGGCTCTGCAAATTTCTGTGCGGGGGTTGAACTAGAGTTGGTTCCTGGTGATTGATTCACTTGATTGGGAAAACGTTGTGTCTGTAAAAATCCATCAATATTCATGACAGGAAGAATGACAACATTGGTGTTATCCAATAAATATTGAATAACACCTTGGTCATTCTTACCTTCTGCTAATTGCTCCATTAATTCAGTAACCACTTCTGGGCTTTGCCACTCCCGAGCATGGATAGTGCCATTGATCAAAAAAGCAGGCTCAGGCAAACCGTCAATAGTTTGGCTATCAGTATCACCAAAACGGTATGCGTAGATATCTCGATTGTTGTGAGTTTGACCAACAATACTGCTTCTGATTTCAGGATGAGTGAGAGCTAAGGATTGGTGTTGGCTATGAAGACTATCGTAAGTTCTAAATCCATCAACTGGAGTGAGGGAGTCCACAGGTATAGGAACTGGGTAACCGATTGCTAATTGGTTACTGGAGTTGGTGTTCTCTGTATAGGTCAGAACTTCCGCCTGCGTTATTCCCACCGCAGAAACAATAGCTGTTGCCAGGATGCATGCTTTTATTTTAGCCATAATGCCACCTCAGCTTTCATGTCTTCAAAAAGTATTTCATCATTTTCCAGGAGCTCTTTGAGATACCCCTTCGACTCTGGGGTGTCGACAAACTTCAAGGCTAAAATCCCATTGGCCACGGCCAGGCGAGATGAACGATTACTCTTTAAATAATCGATCAGTTTTGAGTAATCGCCGTCACGGTTGATAACTCGAGATAATGCATAAGCGCTACTGGCACCCAGCTTTCCATCTGACAAATAAGAATAGAACAAATCTGTGTTAATTCTATTTGAGGGTAGCCTGCTGTACTGGATAATAGCTTGAGAAGCTAGCTCTGCTCGCTTCTTAATCAACCGCTCCAATAACATTTCCTGCTGACTATCAGTAAAGTGTTTTGGGAGAGCTCTTAGCAATTGATGCTTTAGTGGAGACTTTAAATTAGAGTCAAATAATGCCTCAGCTGCCTTAAAGCTTTTCTGTGTACCAACTAACACATTCAATAAAACTAGACTTTCGTGCCCGCCCAGAGATGAATATTTTTCGATTAAAGTGTCTGTAATTGTTGGAGAGAGACCTTCAGCATCATGAAGAGCCATCTTGGCTGAATGGAGATTAACTCCATTACTAGTACTCAATGTGGCAAACCGATCTGGATTGGCTTGCAGCAAAGATGAAAACTCTGACTTTTTGGCGTAAGCACCCATTTGCATTAGTTTATGCTTTGCCAATGAAGCAATATCAAAGATAGGAACTGCTATGGGCCCTTCTGAATGTTCTCGATAGGCGTTAGGTTTATATGAAGTAGCTCTCTGCAAAATATCACGTTCAGCTTGTGTTGCTACTTCAGGCTTGACTTCGCTTACAGTTAAAAAATAAATATAATCGCTGACAAGTGCATTCGTTGGCTGGCTTTTTAAGCTGCTGATATCCTTGCTTTTAACCGTTCTGATTTCGTCTTCAGTAAAAACCTGGTTGGAGGGAACCTCTGATATTAATAAGGGGCCTCGCTCAGCAGCTATTGTTCCAGCACAAAGGGATAGAGCAATTACCCCTACAAGAAATGTTCTAGCTATAAACCTCATACCACTACCTCTAGCAAAGCACCAACAGCAACTACCGAGTTAGACCACAATTGTGCTGGCAAGTTTAAGTGAGCTTCTTAGGGTCTAAAATTTTCTCTAACTTGGCTTTAGAAATTGAGGTGAGCTCAACTGCAACCTCTAATATACTTCGCTCTTCTTTACGAGCCTTGTAAACAACTTCGGAAGCTTTTTCATATCCGATTTCTGGAGCCAGAGCTGTCGCTAATATCGCATTTTTACTCAGCTGCGACTCTAAGTACTCTTTATTCACTTCGAAGTGAGCAATAGTACGTGCCAAGTGTTCTGCCGAAGTTGTCGCAAGGTGCAAGGATTGCAATAAATTGTATGCAATGACCGGCAACATCACATTGAGCTGAAAGTTGCCAGACTGAGCCCCTATAGTGATGGTTGAATGGTTTCCAATTATCTGTGCGGCAGCCATCGCCACAGCTTCTGGTATCACTGGATTAACTTTACCCGGCATAATACTGCTACCCGGCTGAATGGCTTTGAGCTGTATTTCGCCCAAACCACTGACTGGTCCACTATTCATCCAGCGTAAGTCATTACTGATTTTAATCAGTGCTGTCGCAAGCGTGTTCAACACACCTGAAAGAGCAACACTGGCATCCTGCCCTGCAATACTGGCAAAAGTATTTTTGCTTTTAGTAAAAGGTAATCCGCTATGAGCTTTCAGTTTTTGTGCGAACAGACCTCGGAATTTTGCCGAGCTATTAATGCCAGTACCAATAGCTGTTCCCCCCTGAGCCAATTGAGCAATAGTTGGAATTATTTTTTGGCAGTTATCAATACTGATCTGGATTTGCTGAGCCCACCCTGACAATTCCTGTTGCAAACTCAGCGGCATGGCATCCATTAAATGTGTTCGCCCAGTTTTAATGACTTTTTTGTGTAACTTTGCTTTATTTTCAATAGTCGACTTTAACGTCAATAATGCTGGAATTAGGTCATGCACTAAAGCACGTGTTGCAGAAACAGAAACAGCAGTAGGAATGACATCATTACTACTTTGCCCCATATTAACGTCATCATTAGGATGAACTTTCACGCGCGAATTAGATGCTAGATGGGCGACCACTTCATTAACATTCATGTTAGTGCTGGTGCCGGAACCTGTTTGAAAAACGTCGAGAGGAAAATTTCGATGATTAACTAATTTGTCCTTACGGATCTTTTTTATGGCTTTAGTAATGGCCTGATATTTATTTCTAGGAAGAAGCTTTAATTCATGATTAGTTTCTGCGGCAATCAGCTTGATATCCAAAATGCTTTCTATAAAAGCAATTGGCATTTTCAGATCACTGATTTTGAAGTTATCCAGAGCTCGTTGCGTTTGCGCGGCATATAAAGCATCTTCCTTAACCTTAACTTCACCCATGCTGTCTTTTTCAATTCGAAAACCCATGACTGCCTCTTTGTTATATCCAATAATAACTACAACTTAACAGGCATCCGGCAGATGATTCAACTCAAATTAAGTTTGAGTTATTAGTAATGAGGTGGGATTTCATCTGCAGGGTTAAAAGGTTTATCGGGTAACTGTGAACGAATATCATCAATCTTATCGCCAAGATGCATGAAGCGACGTTCTAGCATTCGAATGATGTCATCTTGCTTGGTCACCATCTTGTTTAAATGCTCTATAGTGTCTTCCTGAAATGCCAATTTGGATTGCAGCTCGTGGATCTGTTCTTGTAAATCTTCGATGGAACTCATAGTACACCTGGAGGTTTTTGTGGGGTAAAACAAAGTTCACCCCACTAAATAATGCTACGCCTGTTTCAATTTTAGCATACGGGTTCCGATAAAGAAGGTGACAACACCGATTGCGGTTAAAATAGTAAGCGGCATCATCATTTCTATGTAAGTGAAGTCCCGCCAGATGGCACCTTCAAAAGCCAAGATGGCCCACTTCACAGGACTAATATGGCTAATTGACTGCATCCAGCCTGGCATCGCAAACAAAGGAATCATGGCACCACCAATCATACCCATGATAATCAGAAACGCATTAGTCATACCGGCTACCGACTGTTCTGTCTTGGTAATTGATGCAAAGAACATCATAACGCCGACAAAACAGACACCCGCCGCCAACACTGCTAACACCAGCTTTATCGGATCAAATCGGACACCCAGCATAAAATAAGCAATGGTAAATAACAGTGTGACCACCATCGCTTGTGCGGCAAAACAACCCAAAGCCTTTCCGGCCAAAATCTGAGTACGACTGATAGGCGCAATAGCAAGTCGGTCCAAAGTGCCCAGTGTTTTCTCACGAACCAGACTGATAGCAAAACCAATCACACAGCCCATGATGGCCCAGATAACGCCCTGTGGAATGGTAATTGAAAATGAATTGCGAGGACCTGTTTTTTGAACCGTTATTTCCTCTTTGGTAATTTTCAATGGCATCATAGGGTTATCGCCATCAGAACCAAAACTGAGACCTGTAGAGCTCGAACCTTCGGGCTGTTTGGCAATTTCCTGCTCGGTTAATTCCTTAAACTTGGGCAGATAGTCGCCAAGCAGCGATTTCCACTCCGCAGGCATATCATCACTTTGCTGAATATCCTCAATTGAAAAATCAAGCTGCTTTATCATTTCATTAGCGTCAGAAAAAGCCAGTTCGAAGCGCTTTATACCAAGCTTCATCAATGAACCTTCCAGATAGCCCGCTTCGGCTTTTCTGGCTGGGTCAATTCCCACCAGAATTTCTGGAGGCTGACCACTAAAAATACCTCCATAATTTTCACCAAAACCTTCCGGCAAAATAATGAACGCAACCTGTTTACCAGTACGTACCAGCTCCTTGGCATTGGCTTCATTCGTTTCTGTTACTCGAAACTCGCTGGCTTCTTTGAGTTGCTCAATAAAAGCCTGTGACTTTTCAGTCTGGTCTCGATCGGAAACAGCTATTTTTAAGCCCTGTGAGCCACCGCTGCTGGAAAAGATTGAACCAAAAAAGAAAGCAAACAGAAGCGGGAAAATAAAGGTAAAAAAGACAGCCATTTTGTCTTTAAAAAGTAACTTCAAATCTTTTTTCATTAATGCAATAACGGCTTTCATGATTAATCCCTCAATTGCTTGCCAGTTAGATTCAAGAAAACGGTTTCCAGATTGGGGCGTTGTAAACTTAAGTTCTCAACTGTTGTCAGCCCTTTCAGACGCGTCATCAAATCATTAACCGGATTAGCTGTCATAAAAGTTTCAGCACCCTGCTCGGACTGTATATGAACGCTGGATTCACCACCATGCTGTTCTATCAATTCATCAACAGTTCCTAATGCCAATAATTGTCCTTTATCAACCACTCCCACGCGATCACACAATTTCTCGGCTTCTTCCATGTAGTGGGTGGTATAAATAATGGTTTTGCCCAAAGCTTTTAACTCAAATACGCTTTCAAAAAGTTTATTACGCGACTGAGGATCGACACCGGCTGTAGGTTCATCCATAAAAATAAATTCAGGGTCATGCAATAAAGAAGCTGCTAAGTTCAAGCGACGTTTCATACCACCAGAGTACTCGCCTACCGTATCTTTAGCGCGGTCCTGCAAACCTACAAACTGTAAAGACCACTCCATACGCTCAGCTTTCAGATCAGAAGGCAGGCCATACAAGTCTGCGAAAAAGCTTAAATTATCCAGTGCAGTCAACTCTTCATATAGAGCAATCGACTGTGGAATAAGGCCAATTTTGTGTTTGGTTTCTTTTAGTCCTGGCGCATTGCCATTCAGTAGAACCTGCCCCTGGTCAGGGTTTATCAGTCCACACATCATGGAAATAGTGGTACTTTTGCCCGCGCCATTTGGCCCCAGCAAACCAAAAATATGGCCTTTCTCGATGGTAATCGAAAGATTGTCTACGGCCTGCAAATCGCCGTAGCGTTTAGAGATACCCCTAACTTCTATCATCCCTTCTCCTAATTATCACTTTATTGTTGATTATGGTTGCAACGTCCTTTAGATGCACAAACAGCCAAAAAGGTTTAATCCATTAGACAACATTTTTTTGCTTTTTTACCACTGCCACAGGGGCATGGATCATTTCTTGAGATTTTAACCACAGATTTAGGCTTAAATTCACCATCGGTATACAGCCAACGGCCTGACTCCCTAACAAAGTTAGAAGCCTCATGCAGACAATGCAACTTATCCTTATCCAGAAAATAAGCTTTAAATTCGACCAGACCTTTATCACCATCCTGCTCGGCATGTATCACCTCAAGACCACACCAACGAGTAGCTTGTGCACTATAAGTAAACTCTTCAACAGTGGTGTTTCCTCGGAAATTACTGTGGTGAGTATCAAAGATGTATTGGCCCAGCCCCAGATAATAAGCAGTGTATCGAGAGCGCATTAACTGCTCGGGAGTTTCCGGCAAAGCATTGCCCAAATGGAAAGGCTCACAGCAATCGCTGTAAGCCAGAAGGTTGATATTGTCTTTAATGCGGCAGGGGCAAGTATTCATAAGTTATGCTAAATATAAACTCTTGGTAGTTTACGGTTTACCAGTCTTTGTACGATGTGGACAGCCAGGCCAGCAGCAAGGTCTACGCTTGCCATTTTTAAGATCACTTGCAACCCGCTCTATTCTACGCTGACGAGTTTCAGGCTTCTTAGCATCCTCCACCCAGCAGATCCATTCATTTCGAGCAAGTTCAGTAATATCCTCCCAATACTCAAGTGCTTTAATATCATTCACTAAAGCACTCAATAAGTCTTTTGGGATGTCGTGAACCACTCCACCGGATACTTTTTTATTGGCTGTTGTTTTCGTGGGCATACAAAATTCCGTTTCAGCTAAAAAGTAGAATAGAGCACTTTACCAGTGAAATAAAATTTATCCAATAAACAGGCCAACAGTCAGCAATACAGGTGTTAAAAGCGTCACAGCAACATTAATCCCCATTGCAGGAATTAATTGAGAAACATCTCCGTCGAAATCTTTAGCTGCACGAAATGCTTTCAACGCCAATGGTACTGTTATTAATGCGAGTAAGCCATAGATTGGCAGCTGTTGCGCTGCCACACCAAAAATCACAGCCAGATAAGTCAAAAGATAGAAACAACCTAATACTAAAGCACTTTTTTCATAGCCAATGGTTATGGGAAAATGTTTTCGCCCAATAGACTTATCCGCTTCTACGTCAGGAAACTGATTGAGTAGCAGTAAACCGCTCACTAAAAAAGTCGCAGGCAAAGATGCTACAAATGCAGTCATACTGTATTCGCCGGTTAAAGCAAAATGCGTTCCCATAATCATCAAAATGCCAAAACCAAGACCAGGTGCAACAAGACACAACCAGGTGTTATATACCCACCATGTCGTATAAGTAACCAGTAAAAGCAAACCAAGAATACCTAAAGGCAATAGCTGCCAGCCAAAAACAGTAACAAAGTAAATACCGATTAAAGCAGTGATCCCAAATGTTGACCAGGCAAGCCCTAAAGCCGCTTTCGCTAAACTGGGATTAGCTTGCAAAGCACCGCTACCGCCACTGAAAGGCGTTCGCTTGGTTTTAGAATCTAAACCGCTTTTAGAATCATAATATTCATTGAAGACATTGACACTAATGTGAGCCGACAAAGCTCCAATAATAATCAGTAGTACATAAAAGCCGTTAAGAGTTCCTGACTGCCAATAAGCAGTACCGATGCCTACTGAAACACATGATGGTGTTAAAAGCAGGAAAGGAAGACGGATTGTGCCGAGGAGTGTTTTTAGAGTGGTCAAAGCAGATTTCCATTATATTTAGATATCATCAGTTTTAACTAGATTTCCTTTATTATCTCGCAGTTCTTTTATCCACCACTGATTGTAACTATCTTTTTCGACAAACCTCATGTGCGAAGCAATTTGAGTCAGCATATTGCTATCTAAATTTAGCATCCTATGAATGTAAGCCTCTATATTTGATGCTAATTCAATAAATTCAAATCCATCATGTTCAAACAAAAATACATAACCAGCTTTTTGTCCAGTTGTTGGTATCAAAATGTAATTTCCCGAAGCCGGTATTTCACCAATGACAACACAGTTATCAACCCATCTTGGCACCAGCTCCGCCCTTTCATCATCATCTAAGTCTTCAACCCAATCAGAAAAATGGTTATGAAGTTCAGCCCAATATTCTGGTTCTGCGATATAGACCGCTGAGTCACCACTGGCTTCATCATGGTAAAGCGTTGCACTACCAAAAGTATGGTAAAAGTCAGGAATATCTCCAACATTAGGTAAGTCACTATAATCCTTTAAAGATCCGATTAAGTGTTTGAAAGGTACTTCTTTGCAATTGTTTTCATTACCAATTTCTACGCATTTAAATGTGCCGGTATGTTCCTCAACTATGGATTTTAATTCAGATAACAATATTGGAGTTCCTTTCTTTTTCGTAGGGTGCGTCGTGACGCACCATTGAGCTATTTGGCACTAAAAGAGGTGCGTCACGACGCACCCTACGATAAAGCAACTTTTCGCTTCAGTAAACCCACCTACTCTTCCGGCAACTCACAGTAACCAAACATACAACGCGCTTTAATTTCATCGCGTATGGCGTCCGGCAATTGCTTTTCCCAATCGCCCTGCCCCAGAGGAATTTCTTTGGCGATATTACGTGCGGATATGTGCAGGTTTTCGTCGTTCCAGGTTTTGGTAGCGACGAGGTGTTTGTTTTCGATCAAATGCTTTAATAAATACTTGGTGTTCTCCGCCACTTCGACATTATCAAGAGTGACCAGCTTTTCGCCGACGCGAGTAGGATAAACATAAACGTTGGTGTTGCCCGAGAATAATTTACCCATAGCTTCAAGAATTCCACCTTCGAGGCCATCGTAATAAGACTCATTAAATAACTGATCAAAATCGAGAATGCTGAGCACGATACCTATCCGATTCTGAGTGTAGCGACGCATCCATGAGCGTAATCGGAAGAAACGCAGGTAATCGGAAATCAGTACGTTGTAACCAAGTTTATTCAGCAAGTCGACGCGCGCGAGGAAGCTTGCATCGTCAGTTTCGGCGTCATTGGCAAGCTCCGCCATTGTAATTTCAGCGACGGTAAAGACTTTATCGCGCTGTACGCCCTCTTCTTCAAGAAACTGCTTCATGGCAGCTTCGGTCATGTCCACATGAACTTTTGTGGGCGGCTTGAACGAACCACGAATAACGAGCACATCTTTTTTACGCAACATGGTTCCCGGAACTTCCGAAGCTCCCTGCGCATCAAACATCACTGCTCGACAGCACCAGGAGCGGACCAGGTGTAAATTCATCAGTCGATTTTCAACTTTTTCAAAGGTGTGGCCAGCGAAATGAATCAAGTCCACTTCAATACGCTTCTGCCCGAAATCATTGACCAGATTATCCAGTAAAGACTCAATGAAAACCTTAGGATCTTTATGGTAATGAAAAGCACCATACACCACGTTTACGCCAAAAATACCCAGCGCTTCCGACTGCTCTTTATTGGTTTCATCAAGCATCCGAACGTGCATAACGATTTCGCTAGGTGGCGCTTTGGGTTCAAGCTGCATACGAATGCCGATCCAACCATGACACTCATTTTTCTGGGTATAGCTGCGGGCAGTTACCGTTGCTGCATAACTAAAATATTGAGTATCTTCAGAACGAACTTCATCAAGTCGAGAATGGAGTAGGTCATATTCATGAACCAGCATCTGCTCCACCCGCTCACGACTTACATAGCGCCCTGCCTTACCATAAATATCATCACTGACCTGCATGTCATAAGCAGACATGGTTTTGGCGATGGTTCCTGCGGCAGCACCTGCGGAGAAGAATTGGCGAGCCACTTCTTGACCGGCGCCAATTTCAACAATTGTTCCATACTGAGTAGGATTAAGATTAACCGCCAGCGCTTTCTGTTCGGTCGTTAAGGTTTTATCGTGTTCAACCACAATTTATTCCTTCTCGGTAATAACTTTAAATTCGGTTTTTAATTCTGCGATAAACTCAGCAAACGTCTGAGTCATCAACACCAGATCAGCATCCAGTCGCGCATAGGGCTCAACATCATCGACATCTTCATTTTCTTTAAGCAATTCATCATCGAACTTGATGCTTTTTACCAGCATATCAGACTGAATCACTGCATTAAATTGATCTTTAAAACGAATTCCCAGCTTTTCAACCCAATATCCATCTTCCAACAAATCATCAATCAGCGGATTGGATTCTTCGCTGTCTTTGAATTTTGCTACACGGTCATTCTGTGGATCTTTAAATTCGTACTGGCCGGTTAAGGTCCATCCATGAGGCAAGCCGTCTTTCAGCCAACGGTTCATGATCGCTGATGGGCTTTCTTCCCCCATCAGTCGGATAGCCCCTAAAGTTCCCAGGCTATCAATCAGTAACTGGATAAAACTGTCAGCAACACTATTACTTCCGGCATTAATAACCAGCAGATTGTTTCTTGGATCGATATAGCCATAAGTATGGCTCGACTTACTTAAGGCCTTAGGTTTTAACAGACTTAGAATATCGTCTTTAAGCGCGGACTTTTCCTTGCCAAATACTTTTCGACCTTCTTCTGCTTCAATAGTCGAAACACGCTCTTCCAGAGTTTCTTTGACCATGCTTGCTGGAATGACTTTCTGCTCTTTTCGCATACACAGTAAAATACAGCCATTCGCTGCATGAACCAGGTGCTCAAACTGACGATTTAGCGGTGAAATCCAGCCCAAGGTTTCGGTGTCCTGTCTACCCACTGAGCTAAATCGTTGATTTTCCAGTAATTCAGCAAGCTCTTCTGGTGAGTGTTGAAATGGTGTTGTGAGGTGATAAATATGACAATTACGAAACCACATGAGGACAATATCTGCGTAAGAATTAGGGTCCGTATTATGGCGAAATTCCAGCTCAACCGCCATAGCTTCACCAGACCAAATTTTAGCTATTACTGCCTCAAATCAATAAGTAGTCCAACAAATTCCCTGAAAAGCCTTTAATTTCGCCAAACTATCCCCACATAGCTAATTGATTCATTATTTAGGAAATTAATATGTCTACTCCAGACTTCACGTCTACCGAAGCCAAAGCCTCATACGGTATTGGCTTACAAATGGGCCAGCAGGTTAAAGGTGCTTTCGAAGGTATCTCAATCGACGCAGTTGTTGCTGGTATTCAAGATGCATTCGCTGGTCAGAACCCTCAGATTCCAGCCGACGACATTAATGCTGCATTTGTGGAAATGCAGGAGCGCCTACAGGCCCAGCAAGCTGAACTGGCTAAAAAATATGCTGCAGAAGGCGAAGAATTCTTAGCTGAAAACGCCAAGCGCGACGAAGTCACTGTTCTTGAAAGTGGTCTGCAGTATGAAGTTATCACCGAAGGTTCTGGCGACAAGCCAACAGCTGACTCAACTGTTCGTACTCATTACGCTGGTACTTTGGTTAATGGTCAGGAGTTCGACAGTTCATACAAGCGTGGTGAACCGGCTGAATTCCCAGTTGGCGGCGTGATTAAAGGCTGGACAGAAGCACTACAATTAATGCCTGTTGGTTCAAAGTGGAAGCTATATATCCCATATAACCTTGCCTACGGTGAACAAGGTGCCGGTGGTGCTATTGGTCCATTCCAGGCATTGATATTCGAAATTGAGTTACTTGATATCGTTTCATAAACGACTGTAAGCTCATACTTCCTAGAAAGAAAAAGGCCCGCAAGACCATCAGGTTCTGCGGGCTTTTTTATAGCTCGTCATTGCGAGAGTTCCCAGAACTCGTGGCAATCTCGATCAGTAGGAAGTAATACCAAGCATCAAGAGATTGCCGCGTCGTCTGGGCGAGTTATCCGCCCAGCTCCTCGCAATGACAGCCGTTCATCAAAACCCACACACTCTTTCGCGGAATTTGAAGTCTAGATTCGAAGTACAACTCCAGCCAACGATAACCTTTTCTTCTATAATTGGCTCAAACTTAGCATAGACTTCACTATAACCATTTCCGAAAGTTGCAGGGTCAAGATAAACAGTAACCACGCCATCATTAACGTCCACATACTCAATAACTTCGGTTGTCGTTAACTCAGCTCCAATGCCGTGCTTGCCTAAATCCAGCTCTTCAAACGACTCCCCCATCGCCTGCGCATAGGCAACCTGACTTTTAAGAGTATTGGCTGTAACTGTTGCCTGCGCCAGCTTGGCTCGCTTGGTGTAATCCTGATAAGCAGGAATTGCCACAGCGGCAAGAACACCAGTGACTGCAACGGCCTGCATGCCACCACCAGCAAATAGAATATCGCTGGCACTTTGCTCAAAAGTAAACTCTACACCTAGGTATTTATCGCTTGAGTCCAACTTAAAGCCCACGGCTCCATACTCAGAAAAGCCCATCTGATCAGCTGTTGGTAACGCCATAATATCGAAGTCAGCTTCGGTGATATCAGCCACCATCAACAAAGCTTCCAAGTAATAGTGATAAGAATTACGGGACAGGTCTCGCACTGATGTGGTTGCCGAAAAGATTGAATGGCTAACATCCTGGCCTTGGGTATCATTTACCCATTTTGCGAGGGATGTGGTTGGTCTGCGCTTGCTTCTCTCAATCAGAGGCTGAGGCACTGATGAGTAGATCAAGTAACCATTTTCAATCGTCCAATATAGGCGCGTATTGAGTTTAGAAAATGTTTTCTCAAAGCTTAAAGGAGTCGCAGACGATAGCTCAGCCAGATCTTCTTTAGCCATGGCCTTGAAAGATAAGGCATGAATTTCTTTACCCTGATGCTTGGCTACCTGATAGTTGCCTTCGGCATTTTTAATCACGCTATCAATCATCTGTTGCATCAACTCTGGGTCATTCACTTTAGTCGCGGTAAAACTACCAACATCATCTCTGAAATAAATCAACTCAGGACCAAACACACTGGCCAACTGCTCTAGGTCAAAGCCCAGTTTCTCAACAACTTGCTGGTTCAGTTCTTCCAGACTTGCACTACCGTCTTTGGCTTTATTAATGCTGTTGAATAAACGCACCAGCTCTTCATAAGTGGGAATCGATATCATCGCCATGGTTCGTGGCGTACCAACCGTTTTGATATCAAAGTCATTATTAACTGCAGGAATAAAATCACGGATGCCAACCTTCGGCATATCAACCAGCATGGTTAAGCGTGTTTTACCGTCGCTGACACCATAGCCAAAACCAGCAGCATTCATCTGGTCAAGCCCCAAAGCTTTAAGTTCATTTAGCTGCTGAGGTGGCAAACTCATGCTCAACATCGGCATAATCTGTTTGGTATTGACCCAGGCAAATAAACCCTTGCCGCTGCTATCAATACGATTTTGAATATCATGCATGGCATGCTTTGAATTATCTTTCAAAGAGTCCATGACATTGCTAAGTACGGTAAATGATGTTGCAAAACCAGTAGCCATCACAAATTGCTGAGTATTTGCATCATAGTGATAACGCGCCATCGCCCCTGGCATCGCGAAAGAACCAGTACCGTCATCATTAGCCGTATGGTTAATACCTTGAGCTTTTAAATCCGAAGTTAAGCTTACCAGCGTATCGTTAAACGATTTATTATCAGCAAAATCAAAGCGTGTTGCATAAACCATGATCGGCATTGGCTTGCCAGCTGACTCCTGGATGAAAGCCACCTCAAGCGGTGATGTCATATGCTCAACAAACAGTTTCGCCACAGCATCTGACGGCGCTTCAAGATGACTCAAGATATTTTGATTAAGTGCAGTTTGAATGGCTTGAACTTGCTGATTATGCGCTTCGTTGTTTTGCGCTAATTTGAATCCATTGTCCTGCCCTGTGAACAAGAACCAAGCAGTGGGTACGCGAACATAGGCAACAGTACTGTCTGGAAGAGATGCCTGCAACCAGGCGGCCTGAACTAGTGGCTTGGACGCAGGTTTTACAGTCTGCTGCTTGTCCTCAGAACAGGCACTCATAAAAAGTAGCGAACTCGCTACCATAAAAACCCCAAGAAAACGCTTCATGATATTCCCTCTATATTCTGGTTATCTGTGTTATGTTGTTGGATAAAGCCAAATGTTGAAACCCGCACATTCTATATCATTGGTATAAGTCCTGAAACAGGGAACTAATTGACAGTTTATTCACTCGAATCGCTTATAGTAATTACAACAATGACCGCCATTGTATAAATGGTCGTTAAAATAACTCGAAGGAAAAGCATGACCATCCAAAATAAACAGTCTCGATTTATCATCGTATTGATAGGTATTTTCTTTATTCAGGCGTGCGGCATTAAATTCTGGTATAACCGTCTTGACTGGGTCGTGCCTTGGTATCTTGATGATTATGTTGAGCTGACTAGCCAGCAGGAAGACACCCTGGAAAAGCTTCTCGAGCTGAAAACAGAATGGCACCGCTCCAACGAACTTCCTAAATACGTATCCATGCTCAACCGCATGGAAGCCGATATCAAATCAGGAGCCATCCATCAAACCTATGACCGCTATCGCCGAGATATGCGCGGCTTCTACAACACCCTGCTTAATGAGATGAGTGATGATCTGGTTGCACAAACTGCCAGCCTCAGCGATGAACAGGTCAAACAGCTGATGGATAATCTTGATAAAGAAGCTAAAGACCAATATGAAGAATTTAAAGAAACCAAAGAAGAAGATAAAAAGGAAGAGCGCCTTGAACGACTAGAAGAAAGCTTTGGTGAATGGATTGGCAGTTTGAGTGATGAACAAAAATCGATTATTAAAGAAATGGCTGGTCTATTAAAATCGTCCGGTGAAGTGACTTACCAATACAGAGCCAGATGGCGCGACGCCTTCCGAACCGCCCTAACAGAGCGTAAAACATCATCTGGCCAAGCTGCGATCAAAAGTCTGATCCTCGATCCCTACCAGGTTGGCGGTGAAGAGCTGAATGCCATCAGAGACCACAATGGCGAAATCTACAAAGAATACCAACTCAAAATCTTCCGAACACTAAGCGCTAAACAGAAGCGCCACTTGCTCGAAGAAATTGCAGACTACCGCGAAGACTTTGAAGATTTGATTGATGAT
Organism: Kangiella profundi; assembly: GCF_002838765.1. Taxonomy (NCBI): domain Bacteria; kingdom Pseudomonadati; phylum Pseudomonadota; class Gammaproteobacteria; order Kangiellales; family Kangiellaceae; genus Kangiella; species Kangiella profundi. Next base: position 1,792,672 of record NZ_CP025120.1, read on the forward strand.
TAAAGTGTCCGGTTACCACTAAACTAATACTTATAGGTAGGGGCGCTACCTATGTGTGCGCCCACAATACTTTTGCTATTCGCTACACTAGAATTACTTTAAATGGTTCACTGAATAAAAATCATATAACCCAAACCAACGGCAATCGCTAAACCAAAACTGATCAGAGTACCAATCAGAATATATTCTGTCAGCTTGCGATCATGGGCTTCTTTTAAATCACCAAAGCGGAAGACCGATTTGGCGGCGAGCAGGAAGCCAATACCATGCCAGTTGCCTGAAAGAATAAACACAAAGATAAACAAGCGCTCCAGCATTCCGATAAAACTTCCAGCATTGGCTAGCGAATGATCACCATCGTAAACATTCAATGGCGCCCAGCGTGAAATAACCACTTTGATAATAATCGAAGAAACACGGGTTAAAAGCAGCACAGCAATGACTAACGCCAAGACCTTTTCCTGTGGAATGACCCACTCGCTGCGACCTGTGAAATACAGCGATACAACAAACGCAATAATCACCAGATGTAAAACCTGATCAATCACAAAGAACGTTCGCCGATTCAACAAAGAGTCAGGACGGCTGTAGTTATCCGCATAGCGACCTGCCATGCACTTAAACCCATCAATCAGGTAATGAGAAACCACCAGAATAACAAAGCCTAACCAGTATTCCGGATTAAACGAAAAAGCGATGGCATAAAGCAGAGCATGGACTCCGGCATGATAAATCAAGCCGGTAGAAGCAAACGCCCTCTGCTCCTTATCTTTTATCCACTTTAACGGTTGAATGACAAAATCAGCGACCAGATGTGCCAGTAATAATTTTAAGAAAAGTAATGTCATAGGCTTCCCACTAAATCCTTAGAATCGATGTAATTATAGATGCCGCTTAATCAGCTTCTGGCTGTAAGCCAACATTTCCATAATAGCATCGAACCCCGACCGATTCTGTCGCTCACTCACGCGACTTTGAGTAATACCTAACATTTCAGCAATTTCAGTTTGCGTCGCTTTCCGCATCTGCATACTAGCCCGCACCACCTCAGCCACAGTCACCGACCAGCTATCCATCGTCAATAAAGCCAGCTTGAGGTTGAGATTTAACAACTCATCTACCTCATCCCAAGGAGTCTTAATCGCCAAGGTCCGTTTTTTAAGGCTGTCGAACAGATCACCGGAATTCACAAAGGCCGAACCATTCGACTCAAGAATCGTATCCGCCTTATGCGTCATATCGCCAATCCCAACCGCCATACGCACATCCAAGCCCTTCGTCGAACGCACCACCGCCTTCAACCAGACTGCAATATCCAACACATACTCAGGCTTATCCAGTCGAAGCTGAAAACTATCTCCACGATAGATCTGCCACTGACGAGGCGACTCTCCAAGCGTGGCCAACGCCTTTTTCAAAGGCTCAAGCCAATCCTTAGAGTCCTTCTTGGCCCTGGAATTAATAACGTCACCAGTGATAACCGCAACTGTTGGTATATTTTTTGTACTCATAAAGCATTTTATACGCTTTAAAATGTATATTGTCAATTATACGTTATATTTAATATATCTGTAGGTCGGTGATGCACCCTTAGGGCAGAATTAGCGTAGCGGTTCCTCAAACCCTATCCTGTAATCCACCACCAAAGTAAATCCCCAAGGCATGTCATTCTGATGAAAATCAGAATCTGCTCTTAGGCTTTTAAACTCTTTGTCTTTTCTGGTTGACTCCACAAGCCACTGCAAACCACCACGGTACCCAAGGGATCAGAAGAGATTCGTGATCTAGTCGTAAGAATTGGCGCTCCTTATCTATTAGAACTCGGCATTGTAGATTTCAAGTTCTCACCTGGAACAGCAGGCTGTACCATTGAGATTATTGGCCCAAGTCCAGATGATGTATTCGAAGGTAGTAATGTGTGCGAAACTTATGGTGCAGATACGTTGCAAGCTCTGAATTTAGCATCAGATATCGAGCCAATGCTCAAGAGAATAAGTAAAAAATACGATATATTTTTCCCAAGTGGTGAGCCCTATTTTGAATGAAAATAGTGAGATGAGAAAAATTAATGATGGGGTCAGAGAAAAAAAATGACAATACTCATTTTGCTTGTACCCTAATCATGCGTACAAACCACAGCGTTAAATGTTCATGTATAGAAAAATAGCTACAGTTATCTTTGCGGCATTACCTGCTACGATGCTATGTGTACCTGCAGCTTCGTTTGGGATTGTTGGTATAGAGAAGTTGTTTGGTACATACCAATTCCCAATTGAAGGTATTTTCGGCATAGCTATTTCATTGTTCACTATTTTGGGTACCATTGGACTTTGGCTGATTTCATTCAAAGAACACTATAAAACTAGATTAAACTTTGCCCTTGTAAGTTGCGGCGTTCTGGTAACCAGCATTGTTCTTATCTGGGCCTTAATTGATAAGCCTGCATGGTTTTTACCAACCAGCTTGGGTAAAGATGCATTAGAGCTAATAATAATATCAAGTGTATTTTTATTCGGACTTTATTATTGGATAACAATTTTATGCTCATTTTGTAGCAAACCAAAGCGGGCTAGAGGCACTAACAAGAACTAGTAAGGTTTGCGTAAAACTCACAGGATAACCCATGAAAAAAATTTTAATAATCTTAGTATTTCTTATGCTCAGTCAAGATTTGAACGCCAAAGACTATTCAGTGGACGGCTCATCTGTTCAAAAGTTTTCATCCAATGGGATTTCTGAAGTTGTCATTACATGCTTCTGCTCGAATAACATCAAAACAAAAAGAACCAAAGTCACAGAAATAAAGGTTGAAGTTGAGGCAACATTGGACAGCGTGGGCTACCATGGTGAGCAAACCAAGCCTAAGAAGATCGCTGACGAATTACTGAATTTCGATTACGACATATCAGGAAATAGATTAGAGTTAATCAGCAACGAATATACTTTCATGCATCATGCCTTTGTTATAAAGAGTCTCACTATTTACTTACCGCATAATGTGACCCTTAGACACACACCAGTACTATACTCAACTTTAGAAGGTAGAAATCGTTAAAAATAGCCAATTACTTCAGAAAGTCACGGAATTCTTGAGTTCAAATTTAACGTTAATAGGAACAATATGACAAAACTCCTTATGCTTCTATTGGTAATTGTTCTGCTATTCACACCGGAAATAAGTGAAGCCAAGTATTGCAAGTATTACCGCTCATGTGCGGAAGTTATTGCCGATCATCCTGATGGCAAGTTCGGAAAAAGAGATGGTGACAATGACGTCATTCCTTGTGAGAATGTTTGTCGTTCAAGACAACAGGTTGAAGATTTGCTCAACCAGATGGCGCGCTCAAAAAAAATCAAAATCCGGTAAGGATCAATAATTCGTTTGGTCATTTAACACAAATCTAAATACATTAATATTTTCGAGGAAGTCATGATTGTCACTTCAGTACCCATTGACGAAGTCATCAAAGTTAACTCAGTCAACACATTATCTGAGCCACTCAATCTTTCGTTTGGGTTACATAAAGTTTCCTCAGATATACAACAGAACCTATCAGGACCTGGCCTATACTTAATACGATTTGATGACGAAGTGATTTACTTAGGTAAATACCAACCCATTGGTGGGAAAATCCTTACCGATCGCTGGTTAAGACACCTTGAGACCATTACCCTTCGAGGTTCCAGGGTAGGATTTGGAGCATCGCAAAACCCATCCAAAAAACTGCAAACCATTTTCAAACAGGTCAGCCACCCTCATCTACAGCGATCATTAATTGACATCTTCGCCAATAATTCTGAACAGCGCGTCAAAGATACAGGCGTGGTCACTGGTAAAAACCGTATTGGATTTGCCAACGAGCACTGGGATTACCTTTCTTCTCACTCAGACAACTCTATTTTAGACAGGTTTTCTTTCAACCTCCTGCGCCTCGCGGGCTCCTTTGAACAGACCCAAGCCAAAACCATAGTTTCTACTTTAGAGAAAAAAGCACTGGTCAATATTAAACCGCGATGTAACAAAGAGTTTTTATTAGACAAACACCAGCCTCTTAGAGAAAACGACACTATTGATACTGTAATTGAATCCTTACGAAATATCGCAAGGGAGCATGATGTTGAATTTTCAAAATGTACGACACTCATCGGCGCTGATTTGCAATAGCTCAAACTACTGATATTAAAATTAATAGCTGAAGGAAAACCCATGAAAATCTACGGCGATATACAATCTGGAAACTGCTACAAAATCAAACTGCTGTGCTCTCTGCTAGAGATCAAGCATGAATGGGTTCCCGTGGATATTCTTGCAGGAGATACAGCCAACCCTGAGTTTTTGGGAAAAAACCCCAATGGCAAAATTCCTTTATTGGAGCTGGATGATGGGCGCTGTTTATCTGAGTCAAATGCCATTCTGAATTATCTGGCCGCTGGCAGCGAGCTTCTTCCTACGGATACATTTGCCCTGGCCAAAGTACAGCAGTGGCAGTTTTTCGAGCAATACAGCCATGAGCCTTATATCGCAGTTGCTCGTTTTATCGCAAAGTATTTGGGCTTACCCGACAATCGACGTGCGGAGTATGAAGCGAAACAGACCGGCGGTCACAAAGCTTTATCGGTTATGGAAAAACAACTGGCTGACACTCCTTATCTAACTGGTGACTCATTAACCACCGCCGATATTAGCCTGTATGGCTATACACACGTTGCCCATGAAGGCGGCTTCGATCTTGGCCAGTACCCTGCAATCTCGGCCTGGGTCAACCGAATACAGTCATTGGACAACTATATTGGCATGTCATAACTGTCTTCATTGATGGCTGGGAGACTTGATACCCAGCCTTAATCAATCCACGGATACCTTCCTCTCATTGGCACGCCTCTTCATCATTTCTTGACGCTTTACACCCTAACCTATCTCGACATCCTTCGAGCCAAAGGCAAAACCATGAATGAAAGCGATACCTCACGTGTCATCGAAATGGCCTGGGAAGACCGCACACCGTTTGAAGCGATAGATAAATTATTTGGATTATCTGAACAACAGGTGATTGAACTGATGAGAAAAGAACTAAAACCCAGCAGTTTTAGACTTTGGCGCAAACGTGTATCTGGACGAAAAACCAAACATTTAAAACTGCGTAACCCCGAGATTGATCGAGTTTATTGCCCCACACAATATAAACCTCGCTAGTTTCGCAATCGTGGCGAGGTCAAAGTTATTTATGTCTTATCCTGTTTTGGACTGCGACCTCCGGTCTTCTTTTTCCGAGATTTAGGTTTACTTTGACCTTTATTCGCCTGAGCCCTAGCTTGAGAGTTAGGTTGAGACTTAGGCTGTTTGAGTTTGGCTTTTGCCAACTTCTTTTTATGCGGCTTTTTCTTTTTCAGCGGTTTTAATGCGGTTTGTGGTAACGCATGCTGAGGCTCGAAATCGTCTATAACTTTCCTTTCCAGCTGTTTCCGAATAAGGTTCTGGATTGCACTCAGGTTATCGACTTCATCTGCACTAACCAGAGAAATAGCCGTACCTTTTTCACCTGCGCGTCCTGTTCGGCCAATACGGTGAACATAATCTTCAGCAACATCTGGCAAATCATAGTTGATGACCAAAGGCATCTGCTCAATATCCAGTCCTCGTGCAGCAACGTCGGTAGCAACTAAAGTCGTCACTTGCCCTGCTTTAAATTCTGCAAGAGCTCTATTGCGCGCACCCTGACTTTTCCCACCATGTATGGCTGTGGATTTTATGCCTCTTTTTTCAAGCTCAGTGCTAAGTTTATTGGCTCCTCTTCGCGTTCTTACGAAGATTAACAGCTGTTGCCATTGGTTATGGCCAATAAGATAGCTCAGTAAGGCTGGCTTCTGTTTCTTGTCTACTGGATGAATCCACTGCTCGATAGTTGTCGCTGTCCTATTGGTCGGCCCAGTCTCGACTAATATTGGATTGGAAAGAAACTGCTGACTTAACGCTTTGATTGAGTCTGAAAAAGTTGCAGAAAACAGCAGGGTTTGACGTTGCTTGGGAAGCTTGCTGATGATGCGTTTGATACTCGGAAGAAAGCCCATATCCAGCATCCGGTCGGCTTCATCCAAAACAAGAAACTCCAGTTCGTTGAAACGCACCGCGTTTTTCTCGAACAAATCTAACAACCTGCCGGGGGTCGCTACTAAAACATCGGTGCCACGACGCAGTTTTAACATCTGTGGATTAATATTTACGCCCCCGTAAGCGACCACTGAATTTAACGCCAGATTTGCCGCATACTTTTGTACACTTTGATGAACCTGCTCCGCCAGTTCCCTTGTCGGTGTCAAAATCAGGCAACGGGCAGAGTTGGAAGACGGTCTGTCCCCTTCAGAGAGTCTTTGCAGCATCGGTAACGAAAAACCTGCGGTTTTACCCGTTCCAGTTTGCGCAGCGGCCATAACATCGCGACCAACTAGAATCAAAGGGATCACCTTCTCCTGTATCGGCGACGGAGTTTCATAGCCGCTTTTATGCAAAGCGTTGAGCAAAGGCTGTATTAAATTAAGTTTGGAAAAGGTCATGGAGGGGGGATTTGTTCATTGGGCGCACAGTTTAGCCCTTTATTGAGCAAACTACGAGTCATTAAGGTTTCAATAGGAATATGGTGGGTATTTTTCTACATTTCCAATTCCCATCAGAGCCACATGGAAAATTTACAAAGCTTTGTCTCAGATCGTTCGAAAAACAACCAGGAAGGATCTATACTGATCTGAGCTAGGATGCTAATTGTTCACTGGAGTTTTGTTATGTGGTTTTGGCTGATGGATTGCATTAGAGGCTGTTACTTTTACTTTAAAGTAACCGTGCTTTTTGTGGCCGCCAGTTATTGCCAAACGCTATCAGCTGAAGTCCCTCCATACCTATTATTAGAACCTGAGACTACTGCGCTTGACGACTCCGGTGTAGAGATGGGGATAAAAGCCAATCTCGAATTCCATCAGCAAAATGGTTATCTGCCTCATCTAGAAATTGCTCTCACCAATAGTTCCATTCTCTATGAGTTTTATAGCGCACGAGGTTTCAGGCATCTTTGGAATCCCCTCTATCGGGAACAAGACCCAATACAAGAATCGTTGAAGTACCTTCGTCAGGTTAAGTCACATGGCCTGTTAGCCAGTGATTATCACGAACATCTTCTTGCAGAGCATTGCCAATTACCTATTCCAGCGGCCAGAACTGAGTGCGATTTATTGCTAAGTGATGCAATTCTAACACTGTCTCAGCACTTACAAATTGGCAAAGTGAATCCAAATCTTATTTTCAAAGATACTGAAGTCAGCAAACCCACCATTAGTCTTTCTGACCTGCTCTCCAGAGCAGCCAGTATGCCCAGCCTTTTAGCATACTTTAGAGAAATTGAGCCCAGCTCTCAGGACTACATCCAGCTTAGAAAATACCTAACTGAACTCAGGAGTAGAAAGCCACCAGACTGGCCAGCTCTTGAATTGCAGCCTTCCATAAAACCTCAAATGCTCGACCCTAGACTTGAAGCCATTGCCGAACGACTGATGTTCTGGGGAGATCTGCCTTCAGACTGGTCGTATTTAGCTCCTTCACCGATGGTTTATGAAGCTGATTTAATTCAGGCCATTGAGCAATTTCAGTTGCGACATGGTCTTGAAGCAGATGGGGTTCTCGGCAAAAAGACCATTGCGGCATTAAATATCACCCCGCAACAACGCATCGAACAATTGGTAGTTAATCTGGAACAAATTCGTTGGCATCAACTTAAACCAACCAACCGGTTGATTAGGGTGAATATCCCCAGCTTTGAGTTATTAGCTTTCGAGAACGGCGAAAATAGACTGAGGATGCCTGTTATCGTAGGTCAGCTCGAGCGTAAGACACCGATTTTCGAAGATAGGATTCAATACCTAGTTCTGAACCCCACGTGGACCGTACCTTGGGAACTGGCAACCAAGGATAAGCTTCCTCTCATTCAGGAAAACCCACAGTATTTGCTGGATAACCGTTTTAGCGTCTATCTAAACGACTTTAAAATTGAAGATCCCATGCAAATTGACTGGAAACAAGTCACAAAATCACGTTTTCCATATCGATTGGTACAGGAACCGGGAGCAGATAATGCGCTGGGCCAGGTCAAATTCATGTTCCCCAACACCTATGAAGTCTACCTCCATGACACACCTGCTAAATCATTGTTTAAAAACGATATAAGGGCTTTCAGCTCAGGTTGTATCAGGGTTCAGGAACCCATGGATTTACTAAAATGGATCTTGCGGGCTAATGGATTCAGCGATACTGATATAGAAAATCAATTGAACAAAAAACATACAAATACGGTAAGCTTACAACTGCCTGTGCCAATAAGACTGGAATATCGAACCGCTTATTGGGGGCTGGATCAGACGATTCAGTTCAGAGCAGACATTTATCAAAGAGATACAAAGCTGTATCAAGCACTTCAACAACCAGCGGCAAGAAGCCTCTTGCGCTAACCTCAAAAGGATTTAACTTCTCAGGGTCAACAGGACGGTCCAGGGCATAATTTTGTTTTAATTTTAGTTCACTGTAACCAGTGAAGGAGTTTATGTGCCAAAGATTATACTGAATGACTTGTACAAAGGGCGATTGATGTTAGCGCTATTACTAATTGCTACCCTTAGCATCTTAATCCCCAATCTAAGCCAGGCAGTTACCCAGGTTAAGGACTATCAAAGCGGTAAGGCCCAGTTTGATCTATCCATTAACAGCAAAAGTATTCCCTACAACATATTTTTTCATTCTGTAATGCCGGAGCAATCGTTACATTTGAAATCAAGCCGACAACAATTATCCAGTCGAATCCAGATTAATGAGCAGTGGCAAACACTGAGCTGGAACAAAGGCGGTTTAAAATGGAAAGCACCTAAAGCTCCGGGCCTATATACGCTAGAAACGACTGATGTAGAAACTGGTCATCAGATTTCAGTATCGGTATTCGTCCTACGCCCTGCTACCGAAATGAAAAATGGTGTTCTCAACGGTTACAAGATTGGCGAGTACCCTAAACCGTTAAAGGGCCTGCCAAGCTATGCCGCGCCAAAGGGCTTTATTGAAGTGACCAAAGAGAACATGGATACCAAAATCACCCCACACTTTACGCTGGGTCAATTTCTATGCAAACAACCTAGCGGATTCCCAAAGTACATGGTGCTTCAGCAAAATCTACTGGAAAATTTAGAGAACCTACTAACCGATGTGAATCGTAAAGGTATTCGTGCAGATAGCTTTGTCATCATGAGTGGCTATCGAACTCCGGCATATAACAAAGCTATTGGCAACGTCGCCAACAGCCGTCATGTTTACGGCGATGCATCAGACATTTTTATTGATACCTTAGCTAATGGTCGTATGGACGACATCAATGGTGATGGCAAAGTGAATGAAAAAGATGCCCTTCGCCTGTATGAATTAGCTAACAACCCAGAGACACACGATCATCGTGATGATCTGGTTGGTGGTATTGGCGTTTATAAACCAAACGCCGTGCGCGGCCCATTTGTGCATGTTGACGTCAGAGGCACCAAAGCCCGCTGGGGGATTTAATCGAACCTGTAAAGTCCGAAGGCCATCACTGATGGCCTTTTTTTATGGAGTATTGAGAAGTTTGAGGGTGTCCAATTATTTCTAATTTGTGCTAAATATTTATTAGTTTCATCTCTACATTTTTCCGTCATATCATTCAGTCCTCATATTGGGTCTTATTGTAATAAACCAGATCGACTATATAGCAAAATGCTATAAAACAAAGTGTATATAATATGGAGTGATAAAGTTTGTTTTTGGAAATTCCGGAAATAGCACTTCCAAACCAATGCTGTTCATATTTTTGTGAAATTAACTCTGAATACCCTAAAGACACAAATACAAAGATATACAATAGCAACACAAACTTTGCTCTCATAATATCTGTTTTATATTGATCAAAAGTTCCTCTATAATTTATAACTCTTTTTTTAGTAAAAAAAGTCATATACAAAGAAATGATCATAAAAGCAAAACTGATCAATAAAATTCCTTTTGTATACTCTGGAAAGGGGGAGCTTTTATAATATTCAGCAATAAATGGAATGAATTTAACTATTAAGTCAATCATTTTATTTAATGATTCAGGAGAAATAAATATTACTGATGCACAATAATATAAGCCGACAACCACCCACCAACTCATATAGAATATTTTTTTCTTATCGTTCACAAATGCTACCTCTCTTTTATACTTTCTTGTTTATGCCGTAAGATTGGCGATAAAAAGTATTCGATTAATCGCCTTTGTCCCGTTTTTATTACCACTGAGTAGGCATATTTTGCAGCGGACTCACACTGATTATTTAACACTTTGACGTATACCCATAAGGGTAATAACAAGCTTCCCCTTCTCTAGCCAATTTCCGCATTTCAATCAATCGCTCTTGATATTCATCACAGTAAATGCTTCGATTCGGGCCTGTGTGCTGTTCTATTTTCAGGTAGGTTTCATAGGCACGACCAACGACCCAGCGGCAGTGAGTATGGTTTTTCGATAAGAGCTGTTGCTTGATCATGGTTGGATTTTGGTAACTGCTATTGGTTTGGCGTTCGGTGGTTGTGCTTCTTTGAATGGGCTTAACTCGCTCCATTGGAATGACACTGAATCCATCACCTGATAATTCCTGTATTTGATAATTGCCTGATGATGGTGGTGTTTCCGAAAATCTTTTATTGCCGCTAGTATCCGTCCATGTGTAAATCACTGGCTTTTGTTGAGTAAGAGGCTTTTGATTATGAATAGAAGGACTTTGTTGATTGTTATCAATAGCTTTTTGACTGACAGGGCTAACTGTATTTTGAGTAGGCTCTTCTATTGCCTTGGACTTTTGACGCTGTCTGTTATGCTCTATTTCCTGCTTTATTGAATCGACTTCCAAGTAATGCAGATAGGTAAAGCCGCCAAGCACAACTAACACTAACAATATGCCTACTAAGGCCCCAATTAAGTAATTCACATCCATGTTCCTTAAACGTTAAACGATTGTTTAGTACATCAAGGTAATATCGTACAGCGTTACAACATAGCTAAATGATTTCATTTACTCAAGCGTTATTATCAGCTTTCGGTTTGTGAATACCTGTCACTTTATGATATGTATAAAGTCAGCTGATAGGTATTTCATTTGTTTTGTTTCAATTACTTATATTAGATAAAGGTAGTTTTATGCTCAATACCGACTCAAAACTGAAGGAGCCACCGTGGCTTGAAAATGCCAACGGCAATACTCGTCGCGTGGGTATCGAGCTTGAAATGAGTGGTCTCGAACTCGATAGATTCGCATCTCTGGTCGCTAGCCAACTGGATCTGACTATCTCTCAGGATGGTCGCTATGTTAGAACTTTAAAAGGTGATGATGCCGGAGATTGGACTGTTGAACTGGACTATGACCTTATTAAAAAACTGGGGCGGGAAGAACTGGGCGACAAAACCTTTGCTGACAAGGTCAATCGATCATCAGAAGAGCTACTAGCCTGGGCAGCCAAGGCGCTGGTTCCGGTAGAAATCATTAGTCCGCCTTTGCCTCTGGAAAGATTGAATGAAGTAGAGGAACTGATTCAGTTTTTGCGAACCAAAGGCGCAAAAGGCACAGCAGATAGCGCAGTTAATGCTTTTGGCATGCAGCTTAATCCTGAATTAGCGAGTCACAAGGCTCACCACATTCTTTGTTGTTTAAAAGCGTTTATGTGTCTGTATGACTGGCTATATCATCGCGCAGACATCAATTTAACTCGCCGTTTCACTAGCTACGTCGATCCTTTTCCCACAAGCTATATCAGGAAGATCATCAAAACGGATTACTGGCCAGAGCTGGATGAGTTAATTGACGACTACCTTCAGGATAACCCTACCCGTAATCGTGCCCTCGATATGCTTCCTTTGTTTAAATTTCTCGATGAAAAGCGCGTGTTAAATACAACTGATGATGAGCTGATTAAGTCACGACCTACTTTCCATTATCGACTTCCCGACTGTGATATTGATAACCCTAGTTGGGGTATATACATTGCCTGGAATGATTGGGTCGAAGTTGAACGACTGGCTGCTGATGAAAGCCGGTTGGAAGCTTGTTGTCAGGCTTACGAAGAGTTTTTAAACAATCCTCTTAATCGATTATTCAGTGATTGGTATAAGGCGGTGGAGGAACAATGGATAAGCCCGTAATTGCGATAACGGGACCTACAAAGGGTGCCTTTGGTCCGCGATTGCTGATTTCCTGGGCAGTTCGATTCTATGGTGGGAAACCATTGCAATTGCGCCCAGGTGATGAGCATCAAGGATACGATTATGATGGTGTCATTATCTCGGGCGGACATGATGTCGAGCCAGTTCTCTACGCCGCCGAGCCGGAAGTCGAGCCAAAATATGATAGTGCGCGTGACGCTTTTGAAATGAAAATAATTAATCATTCACTTCAAAGAAAGCTACCCTTGTTGGGAATATGTCGGGGAGCACAATTACTTAATGTCTGTCGAGGCGGCTCGCTTTTTCAACAGCTTCGTCTGCATCGAAAAAAAACCTCTAATAGATGGACGTTCCTTCCATTGAAAACTCTGTATAAATCAAAAGTGTCAGAGGCAAGTAACAGCTTGTTAGTTTCTTTAACAGGAAATAAAACGACTAAAATTAACAGTCTGCACAACCAAGGCATTGACAGGGTCGGTGATGATCTAATAGTGACTGGCAGAGATGCTGACGAAATTGTTCAGACCATTGAGGATCCAGCTCTGCCTTTTGTGCTGGGAGTACAGTGGCACCCAGAGTTTTTACTTTATATGAAGTCTCATAGATCAATCTTTAAAGCTCTGGTGCAATGTGCCAAAAAACAGCAAACATAATCTGATTCAATACTCGAAATCTACCGACAGTTTGTTACTACAACAGTATCGGTGATACAGATTTTCTTTTAAAAATAAAAAAAGGCAGCCGAAGCTGCCTGAATTAATCAAAAAATACGTTATTATTTTAGGATTGCCATCTGGCTTTGGTCACGAAGCTCAACATTCCTAAGCTCATACGGAGCACTAAGTCCGCTGTCGGCTAAGATTTTTGCATCAAACTCCATCATGATTTGACCCGCGCCTCGACCAAGGTTTTGCGCTGTGTGCGTCATCATGATTGGTTTCATGTTGCCAGCCTGATCTGTGCCATACAAAACACCACGAACTTCGAAGCGACTGTCCTGACTGACGTTTACAGGAACCATGGCTTTCAAGTTTTTATCGCCACCGACAATCTGAACATTGCCGCCCATTGATGCAGTCATTTCATCATAAGAGAATGGTACACGACCATTACGCTGAACCAGTTTGCCGTTTACATGGGCTTTAACTTCAGTATGAAGTTCCCATAAAGCTCCTGGCGTATTATCAGTAGCCATTTTCATCGGCATTTTGACTTGATAACCATCACCTGATTTTTTGAAAATCACCGGATAACTTTGACCAGTTGGCGACACTAGCTGTCCTTTAATATTACGGATAGTTTGCGCCTGTCCCTGATCAAATACGTGTGCGTCAACGCTTAAAGTATCACCTTTAAAGTAACCTGCACGCTGGGATTTCAAGTACAAGGCCGTATCACTATTTTTTTCAAATACGTTAATACGATACTTTCCATTCGGATTGATCTTTTGGTTGGTTTGTAGAGTGAATTCACCTTTACCCAACTCATCGGCAATCTTAAAACCAGTAGTTCCACGCTGGAAGCCAATGCCCTGCGCCTGCATGGAGTTGCTATCAACCAGCATGTCGAATCCACTACCTTTGGCGAAACTTTTGCCGCCTTGCTGGCTGATGTTCATCATTTGTGGCTCAACGGCTGAGCGACCATCGGCTGCAGAAATGCGAACCAAAGCTCCCGGTTCCGTTGTGGTTAGCGACACACCGCGTTGCAATGACTGGCCATTAACATCAAGGCTGTATTCTCTGCTTTGCGTTGCAGGAACAAACTCGCTTTGACTGGTAACAAATTTATTATCTGTCTGAATTGCGAAACTATAACTGGAAGTATCAGTGTTTTTAGCGTTAACCGCTGTACTCAAAACTAGAGCCAGCGTAGTAGAAGTAATTAATACGATATTCTTCATGATGGGCTCCTTAAATACGGTTACGAAGGTATGAGTCTAGGTAGAAACAGTTGCGACGGCTTTGTGCGTGACTGAGCGGCTCACCACCTTTGGTGTACCATTTATCATAGAACCACACAGATCCCGCTGCACTTTGCGAACTACAATTCAGGAAACCGTCAGAACAACTGTCTAACCAGTTTTGAGTAAACTCAAGACCAACATTCTGCGAATAACCGCCACAGTAACTGTCACCGTCCCAAATTGCTGACTCTACATCGGTACCAACCACGTTAACAAAAGGTTTCGGCAAACTAGGACGCCCAGAAGTTCCATACAGCCAGTTAGCGTTATAACTCGCCATCCATGACTCCTGCTGTTGACGTACTGCATCATTTTGATAACCCAGTAACCAGCCTAGAGATTGCTCAAAAACATTACCGCTTAACACGGCTTCAGCTAATGGCGTACCGCCACTTGAAGGTGCCAACGCAATCACTTCTTTGGTTTTATTGATGATATTTGGGAAACGACTGTCCCAGGTTGGATTTGACAGGATCCAGCGCACCACATTACCTCCGTTTGAGTGGGTAATCAGGGTCATCTGGGTGATACCTTTATTATTAATGAAGTTGGTCAACTGCCCTGCAAGGCAACCTGACGCGCGACTATCCCACATGTACTGAGTAAAATCACAGTTGATTACGGTATAGTTACTTGTGTTTGGTAGGCCTTTAATTACTGACTGAATCATTGAGCCGGTCCAGTAATCATTGTAGGCGTCGCTTTGCTGGCCTGTGCCATGTACAAATGCAACACCAACATTAGCGCTCGCAGTGGCTGCCATTAAGGAACCACCAATTAACGAGGCCCCCAACAACAACTTGTTTAGGAAAGATTTCTTCAGCATTTTTACCCCCTAGGTTTTATAAGCTGATGCTTCACTTGCAAGTTGTTATTTTGATATCACCCTGCAAGCATTCCTTCATCGCCTTGATTAGTTTTTATAAGGCAAGAAGGTTATAGCATCAGTTTTTCTAATTGTAAAAAACACTAGTTTTAAACGGTAAAGCCAATTAACAAACGCTAAAATCATACAAAAATACCAAGATAACTCATTGATAAAAAAATACTTTATGAGACATTTCAAACATACCTTTAAAACCCACAAAGCAAAAATCAAACGCCGGAAAACAGAAAAGCAGTCATTAGTAGAGCTAGGCATGAAAAAAGGTATAAACTCAAGTCAGTTATGACTTGGTAATTTGATGATTTTGTGATTGATGTCACTAAATTTTGAACAAAAAAAAGCCGTTGTAATAACAACGGCTTTGATTTGGTACCAGAGGCCGGACTCGAACCGGCACGCTTTTAAGGGCGCGGGATTTTGAATCCCGTGTGTCTACCAATTTCACCACTCTGGCATTAAACCTGATTGTAGTTTAGGAGTTAACCTAAATCACTTTGTAGCGCTTCGCGCTACTCCCGTGTGTACCGAGGGCACTCCTAGCATCCTGTTAGTCGTCATACCAATACCACTCTGGCTTTAAACTTTTTATGAGGCGCTACGCCCCAAAAGTGAGGCGCATTATAAACCAATAACCTGCTTTTGCAAGAGTTTACAGAGCCATTTTTAGTGGATAGCTTAGACTAGCTTTCGTCTGCTAGCCTTTGTTTTTCCTGACTAATAAACTGCTCAATCTGGTCTTCGAGTACGCTTAGTGGAATTGAACCATTGGCTAATATTGCATCATGGAATTTACGGATATCAAAATCTGGTCCCAATTCTTTCTCGGCTTTTGCTCTTAACTCAAGTATTTTTAACTCTCCGAGTTTGTATGACAGGGCTTGTGCCGGCCAGCTGATGTAGCGATCAATTTCAGTTCGCACATTATGAGTAGAAAGCGCTGTATTCTCTTCCATCATTTTTATAGCCTGCTCACGAGTCCACCCTTTGGTATGCATACCGGTATCGACAACCAGGCGGATTGCTCGCCACATTTCATAAGTTAGTCGGCCAAAGTTGCTGTAAGGATCCTGATAAAAACCGGCTTCCAAGCCCAACTTTTCACTATATAGCCCCCACCCTTCACCGAAAGCTGAAATGTAGGTATTTTGGCGGAAGTTAGGTAAGTGCTCTAACTCTTTGGCTAACGCTGTTTGCAGGTGATGGCCGGGCACAGCTTCATGCAAAGTGAGCGCTTCCAGATTGTAAAGCGGGCGCTTATCCAGTGCGTAAGTGTTTACCCAATATTCACCTGCTCGTGTGCTGTCCAAAGGCGCTCCTGAGTATCGACCAGTAGTGTATTTTGGCGCAATTGCTTCTGGTACAGGTACAACTCCATAGGGCTGGCGCGGCAGCTTTCCGAAGAATTGCGGTAGCTTATGGTCCATTCGCTTCGCAATATAGGATGCTTCTTTTATCAGCTCTTCAGGTGTTTTGGCGTAAAACTGAGGGTCAGTACGCAGGAACTCTAGAAACTCGGCAAAACTACCCTCAAAGCCACTGTCTTTGATGACCTGCTCCATTTCTGCACGAATACGTTTAACTTCAGACAGGCCGATTTCATGAATCTCATCTGGCGACATATCCAGTGTTGTGTAGAGCTTTAGTTGATTCTGGTAATAAGCCTTACCGTCCGGGAAGTCATAAGCAGCAATGGTTTCCTTGGAGTTTGGATAGTATTCCTCTTCAAAGAACCTGAGGTAGTTCTGATACTCTGGAATAACTACCTGGCCGATGATAGTTTTAGCTCGTTTCACCAGGTCATTTTTTTGCTCTTCAGTAAAGTGCTTTGGGAAATTATTAAAGGGCGCAAACCAGGCAGTTTCGCTGGCATTATCTTTGATATAGGCCTTGATACCATCGCTATAACCTTCTAGAACAGCTTTCGGTACACTGAATCCGCGTGCCATGCCCGATTTCATATTACTAATATTCTGCTGGAAGAATCCTGGAATTTGCGTTAACAAGGTGAGGTAATTTTCGTAATCCTCTACAGTCCGGAAACTGACTCGTTGCGCCAAACCGGCCGCTTCAACATGAAAACCCCACTCTGAGTTAAGTGGCATTTCATAGGTCTTGAAATCGATCTCCGCTACTTGCTGTTCCAACTGCGACTTCATCATGTCATAGCTAATCTGATCTTCCGCTGAAAGATCCTCTCTCTGGATCGACTTCAGCTCCTTAATAAGCTTCTGTAATTCTGCTTTGCGGGCCTGATAAGCCTCTGGACTAACATCGCGCAACTTGCCTTTAGCTGATTCATCACCACGACTGGCAGCCCACATAGGGTTCTGTTTAAGGTTGTACTCTTCAACCTTGTCAAAAAACTCATGTAGCCATTGGGTGTAATCTTCACCGGCCTGAGCTGACAGGCTACCAATCAATAAGCCGCTGGAAATTACGCTTGAAATAAAGAGTGTCTTGATAAAGTTCATTATTATCACCAAAGAAATGTTCGTGAGCCTTTTATAGCAAGATTTAACAACTTGATAAAGCTAAGACGGAATTGAACAGCTGATATGCTGTTACCGAATGTTTCATATGGAGTCATGGTGGCGCTTTTGGTAGACTAGCGCCACTTTAACACCAGTACATAAATGCCAATGTCCAAACCGACTTCCCCTAAACCACTGGTCACCACCCCTGCACCACTGGCTAAAAAGCTAGGTGCATGGCTTTACGATGCACTAATCTGCATTGCCATCTGGTTTTTGTGGGGACTCTTCACTTTTCCATTGATTCGATGGTTATTAGGTGTTGAAGACATGCAAGTGGACACCGGCTGGCAGGACACGCTTACTTATAAAATTTACTCGATTCTACCCACGTTACTAATACTGTTTTACTTTGTTGGCTCTCACGTCCGCTTCGGTCAAACCGTCGGTATGAGCTCATGGAAATTGATGCTGGTACAAAATAACGGTAAGCCTGTAACTTTGGGACAGGCTTTGGTTAGAGACATAACAGCCGTTTTGGGCATAGGTATGTTATTCAGCCTGTTCAACAGTAAGAAGCTGGGCTGGCACGACATGATAAGCGGTACACGAGTGGTTGCTCTGCCCGACCAAAAAGACGATTAAGTCCTTTCGTAGCGTAATACTTGTCCTTTATAGCCTTTAGCCATGGCTTCATTGGGAATTGCAGCAGTTTGAGCATGCTCGTAGCCGAGTCCAATCATCTTTCGGCTGAACTTGGCATGATGACCACGACCCGGATCAATTAAAATCACCTCACACTGCGGTTTGGCATGTTGATCAATAAAGTCAGATAATAGTTCAACATGCTCCGACTCATACAAGAGATCGCTGCCAATGATGAGATCAAACTCACCGATACCACAATCATCATCAGCCCAACCAGTTCGAACAAATGGAATCACCTGGTCATTATTTAATAAGGCATTGATGTTAAGAAATTTTTCAACTTCGGGATGATAGTCGGTTGCTGTAATATCAGCTTGACGCTTGTTGAGCACCAGGCTGGCCAAGCCTATACCACAGCCCACTTCCAATATACGTTTACCTTTTATATCAAAGTCATGCATCAGATCGGCTAGAATTCGACTCGAATCCCAGACTACTCCAAAAATCGGCCATGATGCAGAACTGATACCAAGATTCTCTGCTGTTTGATTTGTATCGGAAAACTGTTGCTTATCGCGCAGTGTGCGGACATGGATATCCATATTACCAGTATCACCAAATTCAATGGTCTGGTAACGAAATCGTAAGGAAGACATAGTAAAGGAGAGTCTCGGTAGTCGTCATAGCATTGCGACAAGGAGTCTTGTGCTAACAACTTAACCCGATCTGGCAGTGCCAAAGTCTTTACTTTAACCGATCAAAGGCACAATAACGACAAAAAGTGTGGTTTATTCAATTTATCAATTTGAAGGATTAGCCTGCTCTGCGCAACAAATACCATGCTCCAGCAGCAAAAATGGCTGGCGGTAGAATGGCACCAAAAATGGCAGGCATCCCAAACACCAGACTGACAGGCCCGAAAGTCCGTACCGCAAAGAAATAAGCCATTCCAGTTAGAACACCTACCAACACTCTGGCCCCCATGGATACACTGCGCATAGGACCAAAAACAAAAGAAGCAGCCAGAATAATCATTATCGCGGTACTGATAGGCTGAATAAGTTTGCGCCAGAATGCTAGATCATAACTTTGGGTTTCCAGTCCATTATTAGCCAGATACTGTCGATAATTGTAGAGACTGACGATATCCAGAGTTTCAGGATCATCACTCAGTACTGATAGATTCTCCATTTCGATATTGGTTTGCCACTCCAGAGCGTCAAAGCGCTGTCGCTCAATTCCATCCTGAGTAATAATCGATTTATAACCGTTTTTAAGCTGCCAGACGTTATTATCCAGCAAGGCACTAGAGGCATGAATAACTGACTCCAGGGTTTGGCTTTGGTCAAATTGGTAGATTGAGACACCTTCCATACGCTCGTTACCAATCACGTCCTTAACATGCACCATCTTGCCACCATCTTTAACCCAGACACCCTGCTCCCCCTTAACCAGCTGGTCGCCCAAGATTGCACGGTTACGAATATCCTCAGCCATTCTGGTGGTTTTGGGTGACACATACTCACCGAGGAAAATAGCAAAAGCGATTAAAATCAGACCATAGCTCAATGCAGAGCCGACAATCTGCATAGTTGTCTTGCCCGCAGCTCTCATAACGGTAAGTTCACTGCGTGAAGCCAATAAACCGAGGCCAGCAATCGATCCAATAAGGATTGCCATGGGGAAAAATTCGTAGATGTATTGAGGAGCAAGCAACAGCGAATAAGACAGGCCATCCACAAACTGATAGCTACCTTTTCCAAAATCACCGCTTTCATCTATTAAAGTAAACAGTACTCGAATGACTGCCAACACAATCAAGGTCATGATGGAAGTAGCGAGGATGGTTTTACCAATATAGAAGCGAAGGATATTCATGAGCCAGCCTCCTCATTATCGGTAGCCTGCTTTTTGTTTTTTACCGTGTTGGCTCGACCATGCAAATAAAGAAGCCTAGCGACTAACAGTGACATCACCAGATAAATCGGTATGAAGCCTATCCAGCCAGGAATCTGCTCGGATTCCAGGGCACGCCTGAAAACAACGATAAGAACGATATAACCAATATAAACCATCAGCGCAGGCAGCATTTTAGCGAACTTACCTTCACGGGGACGCACTCGACTCAACGGGATAGCCAAGAACATAAATAATGGAACCGAAATCGGAACGGCCAGACGCCAATGCAGCTCAGCCCAACTGGCACCATCTGCGGTATTCCAAAGTTCAGGAGTTGATGTGGCACTAATTTTACGACGAGATACGATGCTGCGCTCTGCATCAAGTCGCGCAAAGTAGCTCTCGAAGCGTGTGATCTTACTAATCTGCTGATTTTCATCCAGCTCGTAAACATGGCCATCATTCAGTTGCAAAAAGTTCTTATCAATTGATTCGTCATAAAAACGTTCAGCACTCTCAGCTGTGATAATGCGAGTATTAGGATTGGTCTCACTAGGCATTTCCGCAAGGAAAAAGTTACCTAACTGAGTGGGACGTTCGGAGGAATCAGCATAGACAACGCCCTCGCCTTCCTGGAACATCTGGAAGTGGCCAGGAGTCAGCATACTAAGTTCAAGCTTGCTGGCATGCTCATCTCGAATTTGATAGGTCAACTCATTGGCCTGTGGTGATAACCATAAAGTTACGGCTCCGCCCACTAAGGCAATAATCAATGCCGCAGGCATCAACATTTTGATCAGGAACCGTTCACTGACACCAACTGAGCGCAATACCGCCATCTCGCTATCAACATACAGACGACTAAAAGCTAAGAGACAGCCTAGAAAGAAAGCCAGCGGAAGCAAGAATCCAATGAGAACTGGGCTATATAAACCAACCATTTGCCAGACCATAGTCCCGGAAATATCTCCAGCCGCCGCCTGCGCCAGATATTTAACAATGCGCTGACTCATAAAAATAGCAAAGAGCACCCCGAGAATTGCAGTGGTGCTGGTTAACACTTCGCGATTTAAATAACGACTTAAAATCAAAGGAATTCCTTGGTTTTACTGGCTATGCCAAAGCTTTAATACCCTGTCAAACAGCGAGTTGCTGTGCTGGTATTAATTCTCATATCGGTTAAACTATGGCGCATTATAAACCAAAATCAACGATTTGCAGGTGATCTATGGAATTCTTTGTAAAAAGTGGCAGTCCGGAAAAACAAAAAACCGGTTGTCTGATTGTTGCTGTATTTGAGTCACGTAAACTTTCCGCTCAGGCTCAACATATTGACGAAATCAGCGAGGGCTATATTAGTGCCATCGTTCGTCGTGGCGACATGGAAGGCAAATTTGGACAAACACTTTTATTACATAATGTTCCGCATACCAGTTGTGAGCGTGTATTGCTAGTTGGCTGTGGCAAAGAGCGCGAATTTGATGGCTCTCAGTACAAAAAACTTTGTAGCAAGATTATTAAGTTTCTACATGAAACAGGCACAACTGATGCCATCAGTTGCCTACCTCTTCTTAATGTTAAAGGACAGGATCTCTACTGGAAAGTTCGTTTCGCAGTTGAAGCAGCCAATGAAAGCCTCTATCAGTTCGAAGAGCTAAAGAGCAAAAAGTCCGAAACCCGACGTCCTCTGAAAAAAATGACTTTATTCGTTGAGTCGCGTGCGGATTTATCTGAAGGCGAAAAAGCCATTCTACATGCCCAGGCAATCAGTAAAGGTCAATCATTAACCAAAGATCTCGCAAACCTGCCTGGCAATATCTGTAATCCAACCTATCTTGCCAAGCGTGCTGAAGAGTTAGCCAAGCACTATGACGCAATGAAGACAACCATTCTGGATGAGTCAGAGTTAGCCGACATGGGCGCAGGCGCGTTTGTTTCCGTTTCTCAGGGCTCCGATGAACCGGGCAAGTTAATCTGCATGGAATACATGGCTGGCGGCAAAGATGAAAAGCCAGTGGTATTCGTTGGTAAAGGCATTACTTTCGATACCGGCGGCATTTCAATTAAGCCATCTGCATCGATGGATGAAATGAAATTTGATATGGGTGGTGCGGCATCTGTATTCGGTGTGATGCAGTCTATTGCCGAAATGAACCTTCCAGTCAATGTGGTTGGTGTGGTTGCCGCAGCTGAAAATATGCCAAGTGGTCGCGCAACTCGCCCGGGCGATGTAGTGACATCTCTGTCTGGCCAGACAATCGAAATTTTGAACACTGATGCCGAAGGCCGTTTGGTGTTGTGTGACGCGTTAACCTATATCGAGCGTTATGATCCGGATATCGTTATCGACATAGCCACTTTAACAGGCGCCATCATTATCGCCTTGGGTCACGAAGCATCAGGCATGATGAGTAATCATAACGGTCTTGCTAATGAAATCGAATCTGCCAGTGATATTACCAATGATCGCGTGTGGCGCTTGCCAATCTGGGAAGAATATCATCAGCAGCTTAAGAGTAATGTAGCCGACTTTACTAACCTCGGTGGTCGTGCAGCAGGGTCCATTACTGCAGCTTGCTTCCTGGCTAAATTCACCAAGAAGTACCGTTGGGCTCACCTTGATATCGCAGGCACAGCTTGGAACAGCGGTGCCAAAAAGGGTGCAACAGGCAGACCAGTACCTTTATTGTCACAAATTGTTCTTAACCGAATCAAGTAACTATGACCCAGGTCGAGTTCCACATTCTGGAAAGCCAGCCAGGCGAAGATGCTTATCTTCGCTTGATTGGCCAATGTGTAAAAAGCCTTTATAAACAAGGGCGAAAAGTCTATATACACGCACATGATCAAGAACAGGCTCATGCAGTTGATGAGTACCTGTGGGCATTAGATTTGAACGAATTTATTCCTCATAACCTGGTTGGCGAAGGTCCAGCAAAAGCCCCGCCTGTGCAGATTGGTTTTACTCAACCTCCTGAAGAGCAGCATGACTGCCTGATCAATCTTTCGCGTGACGTGCAACCTTTTTTCAGTTATTTTCTCAAATGCTATGAGATAGTGCCAAATCAGGAAGACCATAAAGAAAGTGCTCGTGAACGCTATAAGTTCTATCGAGGGCACGGCTATCCTTTGCAACATAAAAAACATTAACTTTTTTTATATCAAGACATATAACTAAAACTTATAATAATTTTAATTGCTTAGACGAGACATTTTGTATGAATGGGTTTACCCGATACGCCCTTAAAAACCTTAAGAGCACAGGAAGCATTGCCCCAAGCTCACGCTTTCTGGCTAAGAAGATAGCGAAAACTATACCACCAACAGCTAAAACCTTAATTGAATTAGGCGCTGGAGATGGTGTGATCACACGCCATCTACTTGCAACTATGAATGATGATGCCAAATTGACAGCTTACGAGCTTTCCGACCAGCTTCTGCCTCTACTAGAGGGCATCAAGCACCCAGGCTTCAGCATCAATAATCACTCCGCATTAGAACTTACCAACGACTTTGAACCTGGTAGTGTTGATTTTTTACTGTCTTGTTTGCCGATTGCCCTGTTCGATGAAAAGATGAAACGCGATCTATTACAGCAAATTCACCAGGTTCTATCACCGAATGGTTTATTTGTTCAATACCAGTACTTACCAAAGGATCGTAGACTGATCATGGAGTACTTTCCAGAAACCAAATCCAAATGGATTGCACTGAATATTCCTCCTTCGTTCATCTATATCGCAAAACCAGCAAAATAACCTCTCAAGCCTAGGATTTGTTAGCACAAAAGCAGCATGAAAGTTCAACAAATCCTAGATATCTAAGCCATAGGCGCTATAATTCAGGGCTTCACTACGAATAACGTTCAACTGGCTAAGACCTAATCATGGAAAAAGCATACGACCCGAAATCGATAGAACAAAACTTGTACAAGACCTGGGAAGATAATGACTATTTCTCGCCAAAAGGCGGTGATGATAGCTACTGCATCATGATCCCTCCGCCCAATGTCACGGGCAGTCTGCACATGGGCCACGCTTTCCAGCACACGATTATGGACGCGCTCACCCGTTATCACCGCATGAAAGGTGACAATACCTTATGGCAACCAGGTTCTGATCACGCCGGTATTGCAACTCAGATGGTGGTTGAACGTTTGCTGGATAAAGAAGGTAAAAGCCGCCATGACCTTGGCCGTGATGCCTTTATTGATAAAGTCTGGGAATGGAAAGAACACTCAGGTGGAACCATCACCCGCCAAATGCGTCGTTTGGGTGACTCCTGTGACTGGTCACGCGAAGCCTTTACCATGGATGATGATCTATCCGATGCAGTGCTTGAAGTTTTTGTTCGCCTCTACGAAGAAGGTCTGATTTACCGTGGTCAGCGCCTGGTTAACTGGGATCCCAAGCTGTTAACTGCCGTATCTGATCTGGAAGTTGAATCTCACGAAGAAAATGGTCATCTGTGGCATCTTAAATACCCTCTGGCTGATGGTTCAGGTCATTTAGTGGTCGCCACTACTCGTCCAGAAACCATGCTCGGCGATACTGCGGTAGCGGTTCATCCTGATGACGAGCGTTACCAGCACCTGATTGGTAAGACCATCAAGCTGCCATTAACTGATCGCGAAATTCCAATTATTGCCGATGATTATGTGGAAAAAGACTTTGGTTCCGGTTGCGTGAAGATTACTCCGGCTCACGACTTCAACGATTATGAAATGGGTCAGCGCCACAACCTTGAAATGATCAACATCCTAACTCCAACAGCTCATATCAGCGATCAAGCACCCGAGGCTTACCGCGGTTTAGACCGTTACGAAGCCCGTAAGAAGATCGTTGAAGATTTTGAACAGTTAGGCCTGTTGGAAAAAATTGAGCCGCATAAATTGAAAGTTCCTCGTGGCGATCGTAGCGGCGTCGTCATTGAGCCTTATTTGACTGATCAGTGGTACGTCAAAATCGCGCCACTGGCAGAGCCAGCGTTGAAAGCAGTTAAAGATGGTGATATTAAATTCGTACCCGAAAACTGGTCAAACACCTACTATCACTGGATGGAAAATATCCAGGACTGGTGTATCAGTCGTCAGCTTTGGTGGGGCCATCAAATCCCCGCCTGGTACGACAATGATGGTAATGTCTACGTTGGTCGCAGTGAAGAAGAGGTTCGCCAGAAGCATAATCTTGGCGATATTGAACTGCGCCGGGATGAAGATGTACTGGACACCTGGTTCTCCTCTGCCTTGTGGCCCTTCGCAACGCTTGGCTGGCCTGAAGAAACGCCTGAGTTAGAAACCTTCCTGCCTACCAGTGTACTGGTAACTGGTTTCGATATTATTTTCTTCTGGGTTGCCCGTATGATCATGATGGGGCTTAAGTTCACCGGCAAGGTTCCTTTCAAGGAAATTTACATCACAGGCCTTATTCGCGATGAACATGGCCAGAAAATGTCGAAGTCCAAAGGTAACGTACTGGATCCAATCGATATTATCGACGGCATTGATTTAGATTCTCTGGTGGAAAAGCGTACCACCGGCATGATGAACCCCAAAGATGCGGAAAAAATTTCCAAGCGTACTCGTAAAGAATTCCCAGAAGGCATCGCACCTTATGGTACTGACGCTATGCGCTTTACTTTCTGCGCAATGGCCTCAACCTCCCGCGATATTAATTTTGACCTGAACCGTGTCGAAGGTTACCGCAACTTCTGTAATAAAATCTGGAATGCGGCGCGCTACGTGCTGATGAACACTGAAGAGCAGGATACTGGTATCAATGGTGGCGAGATGACATTGAGTGTTGCCGACCGCTGGATCAAAAGTGAACTTCAGAAAACCATTACTGAGTTCGAAAAAGCCGTCGCCAATTACCGTTTTGACTTAGCATCCAATGCACTCTATGAGTTCACCTGGAATACTTACTGTGACTGGTACCTTGAGCTATCTAAACCTATATTGTATGGCGACGAGTATAGTGAAGCTGAAAAGCGTGGCACTCGTCATACGTTAGTATCTGTACTCGAAAGTCTAATGCGTTTGCTGCATCCGTTCATGCCGTTTATCACCGAAGAAATCTGGCAACGTGTTGCACCATTAACCGGGATCAATACAAAAAAGCATGCAAGCATCATGCTACAACCCTTCCCGATTTCTAAGGTTGAACTGATTGATGATCAGGCTGAGCAGGATATCGAATGGTTAAAAACTATTATTGTTGGAGTTCGTAACATTCGTGGCGAAATGAATATCGCACCAGGCAAGCCACTTAACGTATTGTTCCGCAATGGCTCCGAGCAAGACAAGACTCGTCTCGACAGCTACCGCACCTTCTTGAGCAAACTGGCTAAACTGGAATCTATTGAGTGGCTGGAAGCAGGTCAGGAAGCTCCAATGTCTGCAACTGCTTTAGCTGGAAAAATGGAAATCCTGATTCCAATGGCTGGTCTTATAGACGTAGAACAGGAGATGGCTCGTTTAATCAAAGAAAAGGAAAAGCTTGAGAAAGAGCAACAGCGTATCAGCGGCAAACTGTCTAACAAGAACTTTACTGATAAAGCTCCTGAAGCGGTCGTCAATAAAGAAAAGGAAAAGCTTGAAGAAGTTGAGTCAACGTTGGGTAAAGTCGCTGAGCAAATTAAGCAACTGGAGGCACTATGAAGTTATTAATTATTATTATGGGCTTTTTTATAGGGTTGACGGCAGTTGCCAATGAATCCCAGAAACACTATGGCTATTTTAAGTTTTCTAAAGGTCAAATTGGTGAGGCTTGTCCTGAATTAAAAGAGGGGCAAAAGCTGACTTATAGTATCAAAAGTAATAAGCCGATTATGTTTAACTTTCACTACCATCAGGAAAGTGAAGTGACTTACCCGGTAGAAGAGCATGAAACAAAAGCAATTACTAAAACATTTACAGCTCCAATTGATCAGACCTACTGCTTAATGTGGACCGGGCTGGAAAACGATTCAGCTGTTGAGATGGAATACTTTATTCATTAGAAGTGAAGTTTCTAAAATAAAAAGGCACTGATTATCAGCGCCTTTTTTGTTGTGGCCTTGCATTCGCATCAGAATAAATCCGGTTTATAGCGAAAGTGTTTTTTGACTGTTTCGATAATCTGAGTTTCCGTCATTTTATCGGCACTTTCTACTTCGACCTTTTCAGGCTTATGGTTCTGGTGCTGGTCAAGATACTTTGCAAATTCCTGCTTGGCTTCAGCAGGCCCAAATATATAAAGTCTTTCAGCATTATTAACCCCCGAAGCCACTTCTGAGTAATACTGATTTAACAGGTTTTGGCTTCTACGATCAGCCTTGTCCTCTGCAAAGACGCCTTGAGGACCATATGGGGTCTTTGATCGGGAGCCACGCTTTTCATCAATATGCTCTTCGACACCAGATTGAATAAATCGCGTACTGATTCCTTTGTCACTTATTTCGACTAAAGCTGCTTCTCTATGATCAAGCCAAATACCTACTTTAGAATGAGCCATATGCACCTCCTTATTCTCATGACATATACTTATCATACTCCTCAGTCGAATAATTTAAAGTGAGTTACTTCAAGCTCCTACCTTAAGGTATACAAACCTCCTCGGCTGGAGCTCTCATGTTGTAATGAGTAGACATTACATGACCGTAAGCTCCTGCATTTTCAATAAGAATCAAATCGCCCTCGAAAGTATCAGGAAACGGTATTTCGATTCCAAGTTTGTCAGTACTCTCACAGATAGGCCCGACCACAGTTGCCAGATGCTTCTTGGTTTCAGAAAGCCGCGAAAAATTAACAATCGGATGATAGGAACCATACAAAGCAGGACGCATCAACGAATTCATGCCTGTGTTGATTCCTACATAGTAGTAATTCTGCTTTTGCTTAACCTGAGTGGCCTTAGCTACCAGAACACCAGTATTAGCGACTATGTAGCGGCCCGGTTCAATCCAAAGTTGATACTGTGGATACTGAGCTTTTACCGCCTGCAAGCTTTGGTTTATTTGCTCCATGGTAAGTTCAGTTTGCTGAGCTCGCTCCTTAATACCGAATCCGCCACCAAGGTTTAGGAATTTAACTTCAGAAAATTGACTCGCCACTTCAGCCAGTAATTTTGCATGTTCTGCCCAATGTTCATTAGTTAAAATTCCACTTCCTGCATGCGCGTGCAGTCCCACGACCTTAATATTATTCTCTTTAATGATGGGTAGTAATTGCTCAATTTCCTGAATAGGAATTCCGAATTTAGAAGTAGCACCAGCAGTTCGTACATTCTCGTGATGACCTTTACCGATATTGGGGTCAACTCGTAAGAATATACTTTTGTTAGCAAAAGTTTCCGACCATTTTTTAAGAGGGTAACTGCTATCAAGCGAAAGCATGACCCCATAGTCCAAAGCCTTTTCATACTCAATTCGACTG
This sequence comes from Kangiella profundi, assembly GCF_002838765.1. Taxonomy (NCBI): domain Bacteria; kingdom Pseudomonadati; phylum Pseudomonadota; class Gammaproteobacteria; order Kangiellales; family Kangiellaceae; genus Kangiella; species Kangiella profundi. The sequence continues at coordinate 1,821,203 of NZ_CP025120.1, forward strand.
GCAAAATTTGGTGTAAAAAAGATTCGCTCTTTACTGATGTCGGGAAACATTTCTAAAACTGTTTCTACTTCATAAATAGAAACAGTTTCAAATCCAATTCCTTGCTGAAAAGCTGTGGTTAATACTTGTGGGTGGTTGTTAGCTTTTACGGCAAAAAATATCTGGTCAACAGCACTTATCGACTTTAATGCACTGATGTTATCTTTAACTGCCGACAGGTTATAAATATAGGCGTTTTCACGACTCTCAAGACAAAGCTCAATATCAGCTCGGCGTTTCTGCCACCACTTTTCACTAAGGACTTCTCTTTCTAGAGGCTTCTTAAGCTCTTTCGCAGTTGGTCCTAAAATTTCACTGTTAGGGTTGTTGCTAATCAACAATTCATGAAGAGCAGCTATCACTTTATCGCAGTGCTCATCATCAATCACAAAAGTAAGATTCAGGTCAGAAGCAGCCTGCGATAATAAATACACTTTATAGGTTTCAAAAATAGAAAATGCTGGCGCAATCTTGTGCAAAATGGCACGCACATTTTGACCCACAATAGAAACGGCCGAACAGTTTTTCATGACATTGACTCGGCAAATGGTCGACAACTCATCCACCAGATTTTTAAGCCTGCGTTCGCTGACTACCTGAGTCAGACTGTCTAGACTCACTGTAACATTGGTTTCAGATGTTGAGACCAGGTCGACGGAAACTTGGTGCTTTTTGAAAACAGCGAACATATCTGCCAAGAAACCTGCTTGTTGCCACATTCCCTGACTTTCCATAGATATTAAAGTGATACCATTCTTAGCAGTAATCGCTTTAACCATACCCCAACGATTATCGAAGTGATGAATTTGTGTACCGGCCAGTTCAGAGTCTATTGTCGAACGGATATAAATTGGGATGTTAGATAATTGGGCTGGACGTATGGCGCGAGGATGAAGTACTTTTGCCCCAGCCGATGCCATTTCCTGAGCTTCATCATAATTAAGATGGTTTAGCAGGCGGGCATTTTGTACCTGGTTTGGATTGGCGGTGAAAATACCCGGAACATCTGTCCAAATTTCGAGCCGGTCTGCACCAGTCTTTGCCGCGAAATATGCGGCAGACGTGTCTGAACCACCACGCCCTAGTAATACGGTATCTCCTTCCTGATTACTGGCAATAAAACCTTGAGTAATAATGACGGGATTGTTACCAATATGCTGTAACAAGCTTTCATCCAGATCACAGTCACAACCGGCAGCCAGATAGTCATTCTGACTTTGGCGATTTGCAGACAAATATTCTCTGGCATCGACCCAGAGGAGTTTATCTTCTAACTGACTGGATAAATACTGCGCACCAATTTTAGTGGCCCATAACTCTCCCTGCGCCATTATCAATGCGCGGATTCGGTCACTGACTTCGCCCAGCAAATTGATGCCATCAAGAAGGCGCTTCAGATAACGATACTCGTCATCTAACAAACTCTGACTGACCTCTAACTGCTCTATCAGTTGTTGATGAAGCTCTACCAGCTCCTTAAAAGCAACCTCATGCTCGCCTGCGATAGCAAGCTGAATCAGTTGCTCAAGGCGATTAGAGACCGTACTGACCGCTGAATGAACAACAAATACATTGAAGCCCTTCGCACGTTTTCGTTTGACGATTTTAGCAATAGTATCCCAGTTACTTCGCGTTGAAACGCTAGTTCCGCCAAACTTTATCACATGCCAGGCAGTATTATTTGTTGTCATCATTTTCTCCCTTCGTCTTTCAAAAGAACACGAATGTTTACTTTAATTTATATTCAGGCCATAAAAAAACCCGCAGAGGTTGTCCTGTGCGGGTTTGAAATACTGATCAATTCTTAACTATTCTTTCACCCACAACCTATCGAGACACGTTTTTTAAGTGCCTTCTTGCTGTGTTTCTTGAAAGTCATAGTCATATTCATAACTGCGGAATATAAGTTATTTCACAATAAAGTCAAATAATAAATGGTTATTTTTTGTCCGAGCTATTTCTTTTATTGCGAAAGAAACTTTTAAGCTGTTCGCTACACTGTTCCTGCATTAAGCCAGATTCAGTAACACACTGATGATTGAAACTTGGATTTTGCAATATATTCAGAACTGAGCCTGCCGCTCCTGTTCTTGGATCCGAAGTAGCAAATACCACCCTTGATACACGCGCATGGACCATCGCCATAGCGCACATAGCACACGGCTCTAATGTTACATATAGGGTTGTATTAACCAGCCGATAATTCTCAATCTTCTCCCCAGCAGCCCGTAACGCAACCACCTCAGCATGTGCCGTTGGGTCATGGCTTAATATGGGTTGATTAAAGCCTTCAGCAATAACCTCTCCGTCTTTAGCCAATACCGCACCCACAGGAACTTCGCCCTTCTCCTCGGCTATAGCTGCCAATTCAAAAGCTCTATGCATACATTGTTGGTCAAAATCGGTAAAGTCAGTCATAGATAGTGATTATGAAGTCATGCGGCGTTAACAGTGATGGGTTACGCTTTACAAGCTAACCCATCCTATAGAGTCATACAATTACTTGTTTTCAAATTTGCAAGAAGGAGGAGGCTTATTTATTCCGCTAAACATAAATTTAAGATTTTTGCTGTTAGGCGAGGCAAAAAAGCGCACAGCGACGGGAGTTTACAACAAGTAAATAACCGAGCGAGCACTTTTTTAACAAAGCATATCAGCAAAAAGATAAATTTATTCCCATTCAATAGTGGCTGGGGGCTTACTTGAAATATCATAAGTAACCCTTGAAATCCCATCTACTTCATTAATAATACGACCTGACACATGTTCCAGAAATTCGTACGGCAAGTGTGCCCAACGGGCTGTCATAAAGTCGATAGTTTCTACCGCTCGTAGCGCCACCACGTAATCATATTTACGGCCATCGCCCATGACACCTACGGAACGAACGGGTAAGAATACGGTAAATGCCTGACTGGTTTTATCGTATAGGTCATGCTTATACAACTCTTCGATAAAGATGGCATCAGCGCGACGAAGTAGATCGGCATACTCTTTCTTAACTTCACCTAAAATGCGAACACCTAAACCCGGACCTGGGAAAGGATGACGGAACAGCATGTCGTATGGAAGGCCAAGCTCTAAACCGATTTTACGAACTTCATCTTTGAATAGTTCACGTAGCGGTTCTACTAATTTCAGGTCCATTTTTTCAGGCAAGCCACCAACATTATGGTGTGATTTAATCACATGAGCTTTGCCCGTTTTGGCACCAGCAGACTCAATGACGTCTGGATAAATGGTACCTTGAGCTAACCATTTTGCATTGACTAACTTTTTCGATTCTTCGTCAAAAATATCGACGAATACTTTACCGATAATTTTACGCTTAGCTTCTGGCTCATCAATTCCTTTCAACTCAGAAAGGAATCGATCCTCTGCGTCGATACGAATGATGTTTAGACCAAAGTTATCACCAAACATGGCCATCACCTGGTCAGCTTCATTCAAGCGTAACAGACCATTGTCAACGAATACGCAGGTCAGCTGCTTGCCAATTGCGCGGTGTAACAACATTGCGGTTACTGATGAGTCAACACCACCTGAAAGGCCAAGTACTACTTCATCATCACCGACCTGTTGCTTAATCTGCTCAATTGCATCATCAATGATGTTTTCGGCAGTCCATAATTTTTCGCAACCACAGATTTCATCAACAAAGCGCTCAAGAATTCGACCACCTTGCTTAGTGTGCGTTACTTCTGCGTGAAATTGAATACCGTATAGAGGCTTTTCTTTATGAGCAATTGCTGCAATCGGCGCGTTATCACTGGAAGCGATAACCACAAAGTCTTCTGGAACCGATAGTACTTTGTCGCCATGACTCATCCACACATCTAGAACCGGATGACCCTCAGTGTTGAAGCGGTCTTCAATGCCTTCGAACAGTGCACTGTGCGACTTGGTGAAAACTTCTGCATAACCAAACTCACGCTTTTCAGAACCGCCAACACGGCCACCGAATTGATGGGCCATGGTCTGCATGCCATAGCAAATACCCAATACTGGAATTCCTAACTCGAACACAAGCTGCGGTGCCCGTGGCGTATTTTCGCCAGTTACCGATTCCGGCCCACCGGACAAAATAATACCCTTTGGATTAAACTCACGAATGAATTCCTCTTCGACATCGAATGGCACCAACTCACAATAAACGCCAATTTCGCGTACACGACGAGCAATCAACTGAGTGTATTGTGAACCAAAATCCAGTATCAGAATTCGATGTTCATGAATGTTTGCTTGCATTGCTATTACCTTTTATCAAGTTAGGTACAAATCTAAAAAAATCAAAAAGCCGCAGGCTGATACTGCGGCTTCGAAATAACCCGTCTTCTTGTTCGCTCTAACGCCAGTATTAGATACTGGCGCATAAGTTACTTAACACGATAGTTAGGAGCTTCTTTTGTGATGGCAACATCATGAACATGGCTTTCATTCATGCCTGCATTGGTTACTCTCACAAATTCTGCCTTGGTGCGCATTTCTTCAATAGTTGCGCAGCCAGTCAGTCCCATACTGGAACGAATGCCACCCATCATTTGATGAATAATTTGCGTCACCGGACCTTTATAAGGTACTCGACCTTCGATACCTTCTGGAACCAATTTATCCGCAGCGTTTGAGCTCTGGAAGTAACGATCACTTGAGCCTTGCTTTTGTGACATGGCGCCTAAAGAACCCATTCCACGATACGACTTGTATGAACGGCCCTGATATAACTCAACTTCACCTGGAGCTTCTTCGGTTCCTGCAAGCATTGAGCCAACCATAACGCTGTATGCACCGGCTGCCAACGCTTTGCAAATATCGCCTGAGAAGCGAATTCCACCGTCAGCAATAAATGGAACGCCGGTTCCCGCAAGTTCTTTGGCTACGCTAGATACCGCAGAAATTTGCGGAACACCCACACCAGTTACGATACGGGTGGTACAGATTGAGCCAGGCCCAATACCTACCTTAACGCCATCAGCTCCAGCATCTACTAATGCACGAGCACCAGCAGCAGTAGCAACGTTACCACCAATCACCTGCTTTTCAGGGTAATTCTGCTTAATCCACTTGATACGATCTAATACGCCTTGCGAATGGCCGTGTGAAGTATCGACAAGAATAATATCAACACCCGCTGCAACAATAGCTGCAACGCGATCCGGAGTTTCTGGACCCGTACCGACAGCTGCACCAACACGCAGGTGACCATAACGGTCTTTACAGGCGTTTGGCATAGTTTCTGCATTGTTAATATCTTTAACGGTAATCAGACCTTTAAGTTCAAAATTATCGTTAACGACTAATAGCTTTTCGATACGAAACTCATGCAACTTGTCGTAGATTTCTTCCTGACTGGCATCTTCTTTTACCGTCACCAAACGCTCTTTTGGCGTCATGACTTTAGAGACAGGCTTATCAAGACTAGTTTCAAATCGAATGTCACGGTTGGTCACAATACCCACAAGTTGATTTCCATCAACGACAGGCATTCCTGAAATACCATGCTCACGAGTCATTTGTTTGACTTGACCAATGGTAGTATCAGGAGTGATTGTGATTGGATCACTGACAATTCCGCTCTCAAACTTTTTAACGCGACGAACATGCTCAGCCTGTTGCTCAATAGTCATGTTCTTATGAACAAATCCCATACCGCCTTCTTGAGCTAATGCAATAGCTAAACGCGATTCTGTGACCGTGTCCATTGCAGCAGAAACAAGTGGGATATTGAGGCTATATTCGCGGGTAATCTTAGTGCGCAGGTCTGCGTCAGCAGGCAATACTTTGGAGTGTGCCGGCACTAATAAAACGTCGTCAAAGGTAAGAGCTTCCTCTATAATGCGCATATTGTGTACCACGTATTATTACGCCAACGCAAAAGGCGCTGGCTCGATGAAGCGCGTTATTATAACGTCTTCCCCCTTGCAAGGTAAATAACTATTTGATTCGATTTGTCTATGATTAAGCCAATTCTTGAACCACAACAATCCGGCGAAACACGTAAGATTTATTCTGTGAGCGAATTGGCATTCAAGGTTCGGAAACAGCTTGAAGATGTCATCGGACAAATCTGGATCACCGGGGAAATCTCAAACCTCGCCCTCCCCGCTTCAGGCCACTGGTACTTTACTCTAAAAGACAATGGTGCCCAGTTACGTTGCGCCATTTTCAAAAATCGTAACCGTAGTGCTCGTTTTACCCCAGAAGACGGTCAGCAGGTACTCCTTAGAGCTAAACTCAGTCTATATGAACCTAGAGGCGACATTCAGCTGATTGGTGAGTATGTCGAGCCAGCTGGCGAAGGAGCCCTGCAAATTGCATTTAACCGCCTGAAAGAAAAGCTACAGGCAGAGGGTTTATTCGCACCAGAATTAAAGCGCCCCATTCCCAAATACCCCAAAAAAATAGGGATAATTACCTCACCAAGCGGGGCGGCCATTAAGGATGTTCTCAGTGTCCTAAAAAGACGCATGCCACAGATTCCTGTCATTATCTACCCAAGCCAGGTTCAGGGCGAAAAAGCTGCCAAAACCTTGATAGAGCAACTAGAAGCTGCCAACCAACATGCTGAGTGTGATGTGCTGCTGATTACTCGAGGTGGCGGTTCACTGGAAGACATGTGGTGCTTCAATGACGAAACATTAGCTCGAAAAATTCGTGAAAGTAAAATACCGGTCGTTTCAGCGGTAGGCCACGAAGTTGATACCTCTATTAGTGACTGGGTTGCCGATTTACGTGCACCGACACCATCGGCTGCTGCTGAGTTACTGGTACCCGATCAGGCCGACTTACGCCATAAACTCATACAACTTGAGAGGCGCCTGATTGGGGAGTTTGAACATAAAATACAAGTTGCCCAATCTAAGCTCGATACACTGATCGCACGTATTGTGCATCCAAAACAGCAACTTAATCATTATAAGATCGAATTGCACTCCTTGAATAAAAGCCTGATTAATGCACAGAAATACCTGATGCAAACCAAACAAGGTGAGTTTAAGGACTTGCAGTCTCGACTGCACAGTTACAACCCAAAGTTACAACTCAATCAGGCCAAAACATCATTGCAGCAGGCCAATAAAAACCTCAAACAATCATGGAATTATCTGCTTAAACAGAAACAACAATCGCTGGCACTCAAAGCGCAGAAATTGAATAACATCAGTCCACTGGCAACACTTGAGCGTGGTTATACGATAACGGAAGATGAAACAGGAAAGGCAATAACATCGGCTGCAAAAGCCAATAAAGCCAAGTACCTCACTACCCGCTTTGCTGATGGTGAGGTTAAGAGCAAAGTTATCAATAACTAATGACTAAGCTTTGTATGTTTTATTTCCTCTAAAGCTCGAGTCCTTTCTACTTCTTCTAATTTAACACCAGCAGTTCCCGTCTTGACTGGAACTGCAATATTACCAACGACTTGAACAGTTGCTTCACTACCATCAGTATGCATCATGAACTTATAAAATTGTGACTCGCCAGCTACAATACTAAGACTAAACACGTAGGGCTCTGGTGCCCAATTCCAATTGCTATCAGGACCATCAATACTGCCAAGTGTTATTTCATAGCTCCCCTCAGGCAAGTGGAAATATAGATACCCACCGGGTTTTAATTTTCCTTTGTATTTCCCATCGATATAAATATATGGAGAAGCAGCGGAACCTAAGGCGCTGTAGATTCTGTAAAAGTATACTGTACCTTGATTACCATCTGTTGCTGTCTGCTGCTGAAATGCTGGGCCGCTTGCAGCGCAACCAGTCATAAATAAAAGAACAAAAATATAAAATCTTCTAGAAGTTGCAGTTAAAAACTTGGCCATTTATTTCTATCTACCGCCCCATTTTTTAATCGCACGTTTGCGCTTTAAGCGTTGACGTCTTGTGATTTCGTTTTTCTTGCCCTTAAATGGATTGTCGCCTTCTTTCATCTCAAGACGAATTGGCGTACCAATAAGCTTTAATTTATCGCGGAAGAAATTCACCAGAAAACGTTTATAGCTTTCGGGTAGTTTACTGACCTGATTGCCGTGAATGACGATCAGTGGCGGGTTATGGCCGCCAGGGTGAGCATACCTCAGTTTAATACGACGACCACGGACTGTTGGTGGCTGATGTTTTTCGGCAGCTTCTTCAAGCAGTCGAGTCAATTTCGAAGCACTCATCTCCACTTGTGCACTAGCCCAAGCTTCGTCAACTGACTCCCAAAGGTGGCCAACGTTTGAACCATGTAGCGCTGAAATAAAATGTATACGAGCGAAATCAATAAAGCCTAAGCGACGATCAATTTCGTGCTTAACATTATCGCGTTGCTCCTCGGTCATGCCATCCCATTTATTAATTGCAATAACCATTGAGCGACCAGCATCGATAATGTAACTGATTAAGCTGAGATCCTGATCTGTAATAGGCTCACGAGCGTCCATCACCATGATGGTCACGTTGGAGTCATCAATTGCCTGTAAGGTTTTCAGAACAGAGAATTTTTCTACGGTTTCTTTGACTTTGCCACGACGTCTGACACCCGCAGTATCAATAAGAGTGTATTTTTTATCACGACGCTCCATTTCAATATAGATACTGTCGCGAGTTGTGCCGGGCATGTCGTAAACAACCACTCTCTCTTCACCCAGAAATCGGTTTACCAGTGTAGACTTGCCAACATTTGGACGACCTACGATAGCAAGCTTCATGCCCTGTGCTTTTTCGTAGCCTATCAGCTCTTCATCGTCTGTAGATTCTAGATGCAGTTCATCAAAGATGGTATCAACTAACGTATTAACCCCTCGCCCATGGGCTGCGGCCAGCGGCAATACAGTTTGATAACCTAAACTATAATAATCTGAAAGAGCTGCCTCGGCATGAATACCATCAACTTTATTAACCAGCACAATGATCGGTTTATTCTGGCGTCTCAGGTGGCTTGCAACAAATTCATCTGCGGCAGTCATGCCTGTTCGTGCATCTACCAGGAAAAGAACTATGTTTGCTTCATTAATAGCCTGTAATGACTGGCCAGCCATCAAACCATCAATACCCTCTTCATCACCTGCGATACCACCAGTATCGACGACAATAAATTTCTGGCCTTTTAAAGTGGCTTGGCCATATTGACGGTCACGAGTAAGGCCGGGCAGGTTTGCTACCAGTGCATCGCGAGACTTTGTCAGTCTATTGAATAATGTAGATTTACCAACGTTGGGGCGACCAACGAGAGCGATAACTGGTAGCATGAATTTTACTCTTCAGAGGATGAAGCTAGAGGGTTTTCCAGTGCGTGGAGATAACCATAGCGAGTTGTAGCAATAATATGTTCATCTGTAACGATTGGAGCGTGAGCTATTCCATATCGATCCAGATGAGTCCGGGCAACAAACTCACCCGTACTTTTATCTAGCCAGTGCAGATAACCCTCAAAGTCACCAACAACAATATAATCTTCGTTGTCTGCGGCACCTGTTGGCTTGCGATATAGCAACCCTTCCTGACTCCAAACCTGTTCACCGCTGATGCGATCACGAGCAACAATTTTACCTGTTGTTTCTACAAGATAAACGCGTGTTGCATCTACTAATAGCTCCTGAGTAACTGAAGTTTCCTCGCGCCATAAGTAGCGACCATTAGTTAAGTCCATTGCGATTGCATAACCATTAAAGCCAGCAGCATAAAGATAACTGGAATAAATAACTGGACTTGAGTCTACATCAACAATTCGAGAAATCTCAGAGCTGCCGCGAGGTGCAGAAATACGCTGTTCCCATAATAGATCTCCAGTGCGAATGTTAAAGGCCGCCATTTTGCCATTGGCAAATCCGCTAATAACAATGCCACTGGTTGCAACAGGTGCTGATGTTCCTCGCAAGGTTAAGTTAGGGATAATACGATCGTAGAACCACTCTTGTTTCTGGGTGGCTAGCGAGTAAGCAAAAATTCTGCCATCGGGCGTGCGAACCACTAAACGACCATCATCAATGGCAGGTTTTGCTAGCACCTCAGTAGTCACATCCACGTGCCACAACTTTTTGCCATCATTAACATCTAATACATGAACCTTGGCATCTTTGGTACCAACTGCTACAAGGCCAGCATTTGCCGTTACACCACCGGCTAAAGGTTCTTTTAGTTGCGTTTCCCAGACCAGGTCACCAGTTTTAAGATCAAAAGCTGAAATCAAACCTTTAACATCAGCCGTAATAACTTTATCTTCCCAGATTGCTGGTACTAAGCTGTTGAACTTACCGTCATCACCATCTCCAATAACTTCAACCCACGCTGACTCAATTGAGAACTTTTCTTCAATATCGTCCAGCTCTTTAGGTGGATTGACCACTTCATCGGAGCAAGCCACCAAAAAACTGATAGCAATCAATAAAGTGACTATTCGTTGTGTCCAACCAGAAATCATATAGTTATCCCGTTATTAGTATCAATTAGTTATCAATGCCAAACTCGCTAATGCGCATCTGAAGTAATGGACTAACTGCGCCATTACCCGCATCACGAGCTGCGATTAAGACACTTTTAGCTTCATCATTTTTACCTTGGGCAATCAGAGCTTCAGCCTTGACTAGTAAGGCGTTAGCTTTAAAAGCAGGCTCATCAATACTGTCTGCTGTTGCAATCGCATCGTTGAACTTTTCTAATTGAAGCTGAACTCGCGCTAATCGCAACTGTGCAATAGACTCAAAAGTATCGTTACTTTGGTCAACAACCCACTGTAATTGTTCCGCAGCTTCTTCAAATTTATTATCGTTGGCAAAAGTTTCTGCAAGTTTCATAGCCGCCAATGAAGCATAACTAGAGGCTGCATGTTCAGCTCTGATAGTTTCAACTTTGCTGACTAACTCAGAGTTATCTGACGAGCCCTGCTCACTTAGAGTTAAAATTTCAGAATAAGCCAAGGAGGCCAGCTCGCCTTGCCTTGCTTGATGTTCCTGATAATAGTTCCATCCAAACAAAACACCAAAACCGATAACGGCACCTAAAATAATCGCTGTGCCGTTTTCCTTCCAAAACTGTTTGATCGCTTCGACCTGTTGTTCTTCTGTTTCGTAAGCCACTGTCGGCCTCCTCAATAATTGCTCTAATTTAGATTAACTGTTTAGACCCGTTCTTTTATATAAGATACTGGTCAAGTAGCTGACAGACATCACGCTGTGATATCACCAACTGCTCTTTATGTTCACGTAGATATTTAACACCGACGGTGCCATCCTGAACTTCCTGCTCACCAATCACAAGTGCGATTTTTGCGCCACTTTTATCAGCACGTTTAAATTGCTTTTTGAAATTACCAGCACCACAGTTCATGCGCACTTTAATATCTGGCCATTGATCTCGTAGCTGTTCGGCTAGTTGCGTTGCAGTTAGTTCTGCTTGGTCACCCAGGGCTACCATATAGACATCAGCCAATGGAATTTCATCTGATTCCATTTCCTCAATCAAGGCAACGATTCTTTCAAGGCCCATGGCAAACCCACTGGCTGGTGTAGCATGACCACCCAGCTGTTCAGTCAGACCATCGTAGCGCCCACCAGCACATATGGTACCTTGCGCGCCAAGCTTATCTGTTATCCACTCAAATACGGTACGGTTATAATAATCCAGGCCACGAACCAGGTTGGTATTAATAGTATAAGGTATATTATTAGTATCCAAGATCTGACAAAGACGCTCAAAGTGTTGTTTAGATTCATCATCCAGATGGTCACTCAACTTTGGAGCATTTTTAACCAGTTTTTGCACATCAGGATTTTTGCTATCCAGAATGCGTAAAGGATTACTTTGCAAACGACGCAGGCTATCTTCGTCAAGCTGGTCTTTTATTGGTAACAGAAACTCAACCAGTTTATCTCTGTAATTAGCTCGGGCTTCATTGGAGCCCAAAGAGTTAATTTCGAGACGCACCGAATCATGTATGCCAATTTTTTTCCATAGACGAGCTGTCATTAAAATTAATTCAGCATCTACATCGGCAGTTCCTACACCAAAGGTTTCAACCCCGAGTTGATAAAACTGACGGTAGCGGCCTTTTTGTGGTCTCTCGTGGCGAAACATGGGGCCCATGTACCATAGGCGTTGCTCCTGATTATAAAGCAGACCATGCTCAATACCGGCGCGGACACAACTGGCTGTACCCTCAGGACGCAAAGTCAGGCTTTCGCCATTGCGATCTTCAAAGGTATACATCTCTTTTTCAACGATATCAGTAACTTCGCCGATTGATCGTTTGAATAGATGAGTCTTTTCAACAACTGGCATGCGAATTTCGCTGTAGCCATAGCTAGCCATCAGTTGTCTTAATACCGATTCTAATTTTTGCCAGTGAGGTGTTGAGTCAGGCAGGATATCATTCATGCCTCGGACTGCTTGTATTTTTTCCGCCAAAACTAACCTGGTTCCGTCAATTGAAAAATTGGATTAAAGTGCGAGATTATAGCGAATTTGGCGAAAAACAGTAGCTTTTTCCGCCAAACTCTTCTAATGGAAATGTGATTTTAACGAACTTGTGTGACAGGAACCTGTTCAGCACCTTTGGTGATTTCTTCGGTCTTTTCGCGCTTTTCGGCCAACTTGCGACGAATCTGCGCCTCCAGCTCGTCAACCAGTGCTTCATTTTCCACTTTATGACTTTTTTCGCCATTCTCATAAAGCATACTTTTCTTGAAGCCTCCGGTTAATCCGATAGTAACTTCCTTAGCTTCGCCTGGCCCATTAACTACACATCCAATGACTGCAACATCAATGTGCTCATTAACGTCTTCCAATCGTTGCTCCAGCTCATTGACTGTCTTGATCACATCAAACTGCTGGCGAGAACAAGATGGGCAGGCGATAAGGTTAATTCCTCGTTGACGCAGGCCAAGACTCTTTAAAATGTCATAGCCAACTTTGACTTCTTCAACTGGGTCAGCGGCTAAAGAAACCCGTATGGTGTCACCGATACCTTCTGCCAGTAGCATACCCAGTCCAACAGCGGACTTTACTGCACCTGAGCGGAAACTACCGGCTTCAGTAATGCCTAAATGTAATGGATTATCGATTTCTTTTGCCAGAATTCTGTAAGCGGATACAGTCATAAAGACATCAGAAGCTTTGAGGCTTATTTTATAGTCCTTGAAATTATGACGTTCCAGAATATCAATATGACGGTACGCTGACTCAACTAATGCTTCCGGGGTCGGCTCACCGTATTTCTCCTGCAAATCTTTCTCAAGAGAGCCAGCGTTAACACCGATACGAATAGGGATATTACGAGCTTTTGCCGCATCCACTACCGCTTTTACTCTTTCTTCGGAGCCAATATTACCTGGATTAATTCTTAAGCAATCAACACCATACTCCGCTACTTTGAGGGCGATGCGATAGTCAAAATGAATATCCGCCACCAATGGAACTGGAGATTGTTGTTTGATCAGCTTGAAAGCCTCGGCAGCCTTCATGGTGGGCACCGAAACCCGCACGATATCTGCACCCGTATCTGCCAAAGCACGAATTTGCGCTACCGTGGCATCTACATCACAGGTATCGGTATTGGTCATACTTTGTACAGCAATGGGGGCATCGCCACCAACTGGCACATTACCAACCATTATTTGACGCGATTTGCGTCGCTTAATCCATGATCGACCATTCATAATATTTCACATACAGGTTGTTGAATCTACTGGCAAAACACCGAAAGATTAGTTCCCCAGCGTCAATCGAGCAGCACGAGTATCCGGATAGCTCGATAAATCAACTGGTTCATTTTGATAGGACAATTGTACAGCAGAAGGCTTACCAAGTGTTAGTTCATAAGGTGTTGGACCAGACAAAGTCATCGATGTACCACCTTTTTTAATGCCAAGAGCAAGTACTTTACCATTAGCATCAGTAATTCTTACCCAGCAGTCATCTGTAAATACCAGCACCAACTTTCCATTGGAAGCCACCATTTCAGGCTGAGCACTATCTTTGGCAAGAGCTTCATTGGAAGCATCTTCCTTAAGATTTAAACTTTCAGATGACAATTCATTATCGGATAAGCTTACCTTCTGATCTTCTTGAACATTAATTAGCTCAGAGGTCTGCTCACCAATAGGTTGCGTGCTATCGTCTGCTGAGTCAGAAGTATTCTCGGAAATAGGTAATAAAAGTTCGCTATCGCCAGCCTCCGATATTGATTCAACCTGACCTTCTGAGCTATTTAAAGAGGAGGTGAGCTGCTGCCACACCTTTTTCTCAACTAATAAATAGTAAGCACCGAAAAGTAATATAAGAACAATTAGTGCGGTAAAGCTTTTAACCAGCCAGTTGCTTGAGTTGATTGGTTTCTCAAGCTCTATAGTCGCAAGCGACTGCTCAGCTTTTGTGAACAAATTGTTGCGCTTACAGAAGTTATCAAAGTTTTCGACAATATCATCGTCGTCCATCTTCAATAACTCTGCATAGTTACGTAAGTAACCGCGATAGAAGGTTGCAGGAAGATCAGAAGAATAATCATCGCTTTCTATAGCAATGACGGTCTGTCGGGTCAGTTTTAACTGCTGCATAACTTCTTCAATAGAAATTCCTGCAGCTTCTCTAGCCTGCTTTAACAGGCTACCAGGACTAAATTGAATTTCGTTGTCTGGAGTTTGATCAGTTTCTGACATTAATTATCTTATACTAATATATTCTTGAGCTTCATCAGAAGTCGGATAAAGCTCCATTAATTTCTCTCCATACCCACGCATGTTGCCACGTGCATCCAGGCTTTTTGCTATCTTATAACCCAACAATAGAGACTTCGCAGTTGGTTTTGTCTTCGCCTCAAAACGATACAAATAGGCTTCTGCTAAGCGGTGATTCTCAGTAACATAATTGACTTCTGCCATGCCATATAATGAACGAGCCAAATTAGGGTTATATGACAATGCTTTTTCAAAGTACTGTTTGGCAGGCTCAAATTTCTCGGCACGTATAGCGCAGAACCCTGCATTTTCATAGGCAGCCCCTACTGAAGTATAGTTTGGCTGCTCAACCGCTCTTAAAAAGTAACGAATTCCTTCATCGTACTTCTTGCGAGAATCACACAAAAAGACGCCATAAGCATTGAGGTAGTCCGCATTTCTTGGAGATTCTTTAATTGCCTTTTTGTAGTACTCTTCCGCTCTGTCATACTCATAAACAGTTTGATAGTAATAAGCTAAGCCATATAAAACATCCGGCATATCGGGTGCATGTTCGTATGCTTTTAGCAGATTATGTTTGGCCCATTCCATATGCCCAGCCTGCAAATACTGTAGGCCCAAAGATAAACGCTTAGCTGCAGCCTCTTTTGGCTCATATTTAGTACGTTGCTCAGCTCCATCCTTTGTCGCCACGCTAGTTGTTTCTCTGGTTGTAGTCTGACACCCAGCCAACATGACTACTAGAATAACCATCACCCACTTGGCATGCTTTGTCATTGCTTACTTCCTATCAATTTTTTATTGCTATTTATAATAAAAGTTTTACTCGGTAATTTCACGTTATGAGCTGATTTATTCAATAAATCAGGAAGTTGGACACAGTATAAGGCGCTTTAGTTCAGCGCCTTTAACAATTAATTAGCCAGATTTTCAACAACAATGTCCTTTTGGTATTGCTGACGACGTTGCTGACGTTTGGTTTTGTCATTGATCTTGCCAGCCAACTGACCGCATGCTGCATCAATATCATCGCCCCGAGTCCGTCGAGTCACTACAACATACCCTTTCTTGATTAAATAATCACTAAATAAATCAATAGCTTCCTGCGTCGAGGTCTGATAATTGGCTTGTGGGAATGGGTTAAATGGAATCAGGTTAATTTTACACGGCGTATTCTTCAATAGCTCAGCCAATTCTTTAGCATGCTTCAAGGTATCATTGACATCTTTCAACATCACATACTCAATCGTCACCTTGCGTGCGGCATTGGAGCGTTCCAGATAACGATGGACACTGGCCATAAGCTCTGAAATCGGGTACTTCTTATTAATAGGCACCAGCACATCACGTAATGGGTCATTAGGAGCATGCAGTGAAATAGCCAAGGCTACATCCACTTCATCGATCAAGCGGTCCAGTTGCGGTACCATCCCTGAAGTACTTAGAGTTACGCGACGTTTGGATAGCCCATAAGCCAGATCATCCATCATGATTTGCATGGATTTAACGACAGGATCAAAGTTTGCCAATGGCTCACCCATCCCCATCATAACGACGTTTGTCACTACCCGGTCATCGCTTTTATGCTTGCCATGCAGGTAGCGGGCAGCCAGCCAGACCTGTCCAATGATTTCTGCGGTAGTAAGGTTCCGGTTGAAGCCCTGGTAACCTGTAGAACAGAAAGTACACTCCAATGCGCAGCCGACTTGAGAGGAAACGCACAAAGTTCCACGATGGCGCTCTGGAATAAAGACCATTTCCACAGCCTGGCCGCCAGGTATTTTCAAAGCCCATTTGACCGTACCGTCTTTAGATTCTTGTACGCTAAGGACTTCAGGACCTTTGATTTCAGCAACTTCTTTCAGGCGCTCACGGCACACCTTGCTGATATTAGTCATTTCATCGAAATCTTCGACACCGAACTGATGAACCCACTTCATCACCTGCTGGGCACGGAATGGCTTTTCACCAAGTTCAACGAAGAACTCGACCATTTCATCGCGCGTCAGGTTGAGTAGATTGGTTTTTTCATTACTCATTACAGGACACCTTTACACGATTAATAACTAGAAGGGACTAGCTACAATCAAAATTTTGTACATTTTATGCGCAATTGCTATGAATAGCAAAGACACGCCTTTAAACAAAAGCTCTTATTAAAAAAGGGATGACATTATCATCCCTTTTCTATTTGTCTTACTAATCTCTTTATCGTTAAGAAAAAAATCACTCAGCCAACAAAGAAATTAAAAAAGCTACTAACTATTAAAAATTAGATATTTTGATTCAGTTCGCGGCGAAGCCTTTCGCGAGACTTGGAGTTAACAAATCGTTAATGAAACTCGAGCGAAAGGCTTTAACAAAGAAATGAACCAAAATAGCAATTTTTAACGAGTGCGAGGGCAAATCTCGTCAGCACTGAAGAAATAGTTGATTTCACGCTCAGCAGACTCTGGGCTATCTGAACCGTGGGCAGCGTTTTCATCTACAGATACTGCGTAATCTGCACGAATGGTACCGCGTAATGCTTCAGCAGGATTAGTTGCACCCATGATTTCACGGTTTGCTTTGATAGCGTTCTCGCCTTCTAGAACTTGAACCATTACTGGGCCAGAAGTCATGAAGTCAACCAAAGCACCAAAGAAAGGACGCTCTTTGTGTTCTGCGTAGAAGCCTTCAGCTTTCTCGCGTGAAAGGTGGATCATTTTTGCTGCAACGATGCGAAGACCAGCGCGCTCGAAACGGCTGTAGATTTCGCCAATAACATTTTTTGCAACTGCGTCTGGTTTTACGATAGAAAAAGTACGTTCGATAGCCATTTCGGACTCCATAAATATTCAGTCAAATGCTTCCTCAGCTATAAGTCAGCATTACAATAAGGATTCATAATAAAGGTTAAGGGGCTAGCACTTTGCCAACTTGGCTTTTGACTAACCCCTTAAAATCGCGCGCATTATACTGAATGTCTATTATTTGGGCAATGCGCAAGGCTTGATTTGTCGAGCTTTTGGGCCTAATGGTGGTGCATCATGTCATCAATATGCAATTGGCCTTCTGCTTCAAATGGAATTAACTGAAACAGCTCGTCTGACGCTTTCGTGGAAGTTTTTACTTCAATCTTTATTTTATAGGTACCTATATCCAGTGGGCTGCCAGATAAGTCCTTGAGCTCAAGACTGCCACCAAAACGCTCCTTCTGACCAGGTTGCAGGTTTATAGTCCGAAATGCCTGAGTGAACATACGGCCACTCGACCACTGACTCACAAGCTGGTCATTACGGTCATAAATATAAATATCGAACAACTGGCCACTGTTAAAAGTCAGTTCAACTGGCTCTGAGGTCTGATTGGTCAAAGTAATATATGCTTCGACACTATCAACTTCGTTAAGCATGACTGTTTCAGCCGGAAAAGTCGCTGAAACTTCAATGCCTTCATGTGCAGGATAATTCATGCCAGCCAGCTTAGCATACTCAAGTTCATAGTCCACCTCACCGGCAATGGTTAGCTCCGACCACTTAATCAGACCTGCCTCTTGTGAGAACCATGCCGATATCAAGCCTGCGTCATTACAGAAGCCATCGAAGTCAACTCGTACTACCGAACCAAAAGTTGCAGCCAAAGTGGTCATCGACTGACTTTTTTCAGCTACTATTGCGGACTGAGTACATGAATCAAGATTCACACTGTACCTTGTGCCAACAGGATCATTAAAATTAACCAACTTCACAGAACGGCTCTGTTCAGAAAGTGCTGAAATGAAGGTGTCAGTAGTTTTAAGCCACATCATCTCTTTTCCTAGATAATTACTTAATTGCTTCCACTGCGAGCTAAAACGCTCCGACAGCGCGATTGTTTGGCTTTTACCATGATTGGAAGTGAATTCTTTATAATCATTAAAGCTATCCAGTTCAGTAGCTTTAGCCATGCTGACAGCCATGATTGAAGTTGCGAAAAATACATTAATGATGTTGTTTTGTGTGTTCATAATATTACTCCTTTAACAATTAAATGGTGGTTGAAAACAACTCCATTCTGAGCAAAACACGAACAGCAACAAATGAATAAAACTACAGTTTCAAATCAATATTTTTAATAGATATCAATTAGTTATTAAGTTTCAAAACGTTAGAAAGGCTTGTCATACGGCTGTAAAATAATGAATAATTTGTGACAAATCAGATGTGACTTATGGTGTGAAACTGCGATGAATTTTATTTGATAAGCTTTTTTCAGTTTGGTTACCGGATGATGAAGTCGACACCAGTTTTACTTAGACGTATCGCGTTGGATCTGCGAACCCCTGCCCTACAAAACCCTGCTTGCGCAGACGGCAGGAGTCACAAACACCACAGGCCTTTCCATCATCGGTGGCCTTGTAGCAGGAAACTGTCTGACTGTAATCAACACCTAACTTCATACCTTCAGCAATGATTTGAGCTTTGGTGAGATTGATAAGCGGAGCTTCTATGGTGAGCTTCTGTCCCTCAACACCAGCTTTAGTGGCGAGATTAGCCATGGCCTCAAATGCCTTGATAAACTCAGGGCGACAATCGGGATAGCCGGAATAATCCACCGCATTAACTCCGATAAAGATATGATCAGCTTTTAGGACTTCTGCCCAACCCAAGGCAATTGATAAAAATACAGTATTACGAGCTGGAACATAGGTTACAGGAATCCCCTCTTCCAATCCTTCAGTGGGTACGTCAATAGAATGATCAGTTAGAGCAGAGCCACCAATTTGGCTCATATCGAGATTTACAACGATATGCTCTTTAGCATCCATTGATTCAGCAACTTTCTTGGCAGCATTGAGCTCAGCCAAACTGCGTTGGCCATAATTAAAACTCATCGCATAACAGTCATAGCCTTGCGATTTAGCAATCGCTAACGCTGTTGTGGAATCTAAGCCACCTGAAAGTAATACTACTGCTCGTTTGTTCATAATTATTTATCAACTAATACTGAAATCTAATATGGCGAAATTTCGTTTCATAGTTTGTGTTTCGCCACGCGGCGAGTTACTTTTCTTGAGTGGTCAAGAAAAGTAACCAAAAGAAGACCACCCCGTGATTGAGGTTTCGCTTCGCTCAACTCCCTTCGTCTCCGCCAAGCCACTTAACGCACCGTAAAATACGTTCCATCCCTGGCCCGAATTTTACTATTCAAAACATCCTGTTTTGAATTGCTATGTCTTGGCTACTACTCAGCTCAATCAAAAGGGGACTTTTGGTGCCCGCTGTTAGCCATTTAAAAACTTATCATATCAAGAAGCCACTAAGCACATATTAATCTTACGAGATTTCTACCTTCCCATATGCCGATTGGAAGGAGGGAAAATGCTCACTATGCGCGGCATTTAATCTGTAAAAAGAAGGAGCTTACTTTAGCTAAGTGACTTCTTTTTACAGATTGGATAACAAAGCAGATAAGTATTTTAGTCCTTCCAATCAGACGCCGGTGCGTTCACCCCAGATAAGCTTATGTAATTGAACCTGCATCCGAACCTTTAAACGGTCTTTCAATATCCACTCAGCCAGGTCAGCATACTCAACCTGCCCATAACTGGGCGAGAATAGAACTTCACATTTACTGGTAATATCGTACTGTTCGACCGTCATTTTGCACCATTCATAATCCTTTCTGCTGCAAATGACAAATTTAACCTGGTCAGTGGGCTTTAGATGCTCTATGTTGGAATAGAGGTTACGTGCCATTTCTTGTGAGTCAGGGGTTTTAAGATCCATGACAATCATCACTCGGGAGTCGAGTTCACTGATGTCATGCGCACCACCTGTTTCTGTTGAGACTTTGAACCCTTCATCACAGAGTAACTTGAAAAATTCGAACACTCTTTTTTGAGCTAACGGTTCGCCACCGGTAACACAGACATGCTCACAACCATATTGTTTAACCTCTGCCAGGATTTCCTCAAAAGTCATCCACTTCCCGCCACCAAAGGCGTAATCCGTATCACAATAGACGCAACGCAATGGGCAGCCTGTCAGGCGAACGAATACTGTCGGCACGCCAACGGTTAGGCTCTCACCCTGTAACGAGTGGAAAATCTCGGTAATGCGTAATTTACTCATGGAGTCAGCTCAAAATTCTGGCTAGAGGATAGAAATGGTGAAAATATGCGCGGATTGTAGCAAAAGCTGCCTATAAAGACAGCTTTTAGCTTTGATTTAGGACTTTATAGAGTATCCAGTTTGGCTTTAGCTAAACGGCCAGCAGTAGTATTTGGGAATAACTTACTGACTTGCTGATAAGTTGCTTTAGCTGCTGCTTTATCGCCTTTTAGCTCCTGAACCTGGGCAAGCTTTAACATTGCCTTATCTTTAATACTGGTTTCAGGAAACTTCTCATAGACAGACTTAAATTGCTTTTCAGCCTCAGGGTATTCTTTGTCGCTAAAATGTAATTGCCCCAATAGGTAATGAGCATTCGAAGCAAGAGGGTCTGTTGAGTAATCGGCAACGAAAGATTTAAACGCACTTTTAGCTTGCGGATACTTCTTTTCGTTAAATAAGGTAAAAGCCTGGTTGTAGGCCTGTTGAGCCCTTTCACTAGAGTTAGTTCCTGAACTTTCAGTCGAGCCAGAACTTAGCTCGTCAGTTTCGGAAGTGGAAAGCGCTGCGCCACCTTGCAGACGACGGTCAAGATCAAGATAGAGTTCCCGTTGCTGTTTAGTAAGCTGCTTAATTCGGTAATCCTGCTCTTCAACCTGTCCACGTAACTGGCGGACTTCTTGCTGGAGTTGATTCACTTGTAGGATCAACTCAGCCATAATTTGACTTTGTTGACTTGTTTGCTGTTGTTGGACTGCTGTAATGTCTCTGGCATCAACAACTGGTGCAGCGGCATTACTCACAGCCGAAGCTGTGAGTAATGTTGCACTCATAAGATTAAATACAACTTTTTTCATTACTGATATTTAATCTCTACTCGGCGGTTTTCTTGCCATGCTTCTTCGTTATGAGCTGGGTTAGCTGGAGCTTCTTCACCAAAGCTGATCACTTCAATGCTTGAATCAGAAACACCATAAGTTCTCATTAACTGAGCTACTGATTTTGCACGACGCTCACCCAATGCCAAGTTGTACTCTGGAGTACCGCGCTCATCAGCATGGCCTTCTAGTACAACACTTTTACCACTGCTTTGGATGTATTTAGCGTGAGCTTCTAGAAGTTCAACATACTCGCTGCGGATTGAGTCATCATCAAAGTCGAAGTAAACGACATTGTTTTCTAACAAAGCAGCAATACGTTGTCTTTCAGCTTCTTCAGCAGCGCGTTGACGTGCCAAGGCTTCAGCTTCAGCTTGTGCAGCTGCATCTTGTGCGCTTGTGTCAACTTGCTCTTCTTCTGGCTTAGTAGTGCTACAAGCAGCCAACGTCAAAGCAGCTGTAAGAGCTAGTAGTAATTGAACCGAACGTTTCATTGTTATCCTCCGGGATTGTTGTCACTGTTATTAACTTTATAAAATAAAAGGCGACCATGCTGGTGCTTTAACTTCCCCAACAGTAGCCGGTAGCCTTGCTTTAAAACGCCCATCCATTGAAACCGCGCTGAGAACTTTTTGCCCACCATCAACAGTAGAGAAAATAATCATACTGCCATTGGGTGCAAGTGATAGCGATTCGTCAAGAGTAGTTTTAGTTAAAACTGTCAGCTGACCTGTCGCTAAATCCTGAGCCGCGATATGGAAAGCACCATTGTTTTGATGAACCATAACAATAGTCTTACCATCTGGTGCAAACTCCGCACCTGCGTTATGTATACCCTCAAAGGTTACCCTTTCTACCTTATTATCTGCAAGTGTAATACGATAAATTTGTGGTCTACCTCCTCGATCTGAGGTAAAGATCAAACTTTTTCCGTCTGGAGCCCATGATGGCTCGGTATCAATCGAGTAATGTCGGGTAAGTCTTTGTAATCTTTTGGTTGTTAAATCGAGCAAATAAAGTTCTGGATTACCGTCTTTTGAAAGAACCACCACCATTTTTGAGCCATCTGGTGACCAGGCTGGTGCACTGTTGAAGCCTTTATAACTGGCTACTATTTCACGTTGTCCAGAAGCGATATCCTGCACCACAATTTCAGAGCGACCATTCTCAAAAGTTACATAACTTAATTGAGTGGCATCGGGTGACCAGGTTGGTGACATGATTGGGCTTCTTGATGCAAAAATACGTTTCGCATTAAAGCCATCACTGTCGGCAACAAATAACTGGTGCGGTCTTGGGTCTGCACGATTGACTTCAACATAGGCAATTTGTGTCGCAAAAGCGCCACGCTCTCCGGTCAATGCTTCATAAATTTCGTCGGCAGCAATATGCGCTCCCCAACGAAAATTGTCATTATCTACAATCTTGGTTTTAAGAACCATCAAGTGTGATGATGTTGGAATAATCGGGTAGCTTCCAGCTTCAATATCAGATGAAAAAATTGCCTTATCGTTGAACGGGTCAATCAGATCATAAGACACCATGTAGTTACCTGAAGCTGTCTGCGTCACAGTTCCGTATACAACACCGTCAACTCCCAGCTCACGCCACTGCTCAAGCTTTACATCCTCTATTGAATAAGGATGTTGCGGTAGCTTTGATACTTCAACAGGCTTAAATTTGCCGCTTCGCTCCAAATCACTTGCAATAATTCTTGCAAAGTCAAAAGGAGGCTGAGCCTGAACTTGTGATTCTGACTCAAACTTGAATGGGACAACTGCAACAGGGCGCGCATCGGAGCGGCCCTCGGTGATGTAAATCTGAATTTCAGCCTTGCTGGCCAAAGCCATAAGGCTGATGCTGATAATAACTATCGACTTTAAAATATGTTTCATGCTTTAGCCTTAATCTTTAATTTTTTAATGTCTTTTACTCTTAAGCTTCATTCTTTAAAGCTTGGGTCAAATACAATGGTCATTTCACGTAACTCATTCATCACTTCCGGATCATCTGATGATGGCAGAGGTGACGAACGCGTAATCGCGGCTTTACCGGTTTCACAGTAATCATAATCACCGCCTAAAGCTTCCGTTTGTAGCACTACGCCACCTGGCCCCATCGAAATTCGAATAGAACAAGCACCTGGTGCCTTAGGAGGATACCAATTACGCTTAATTTTTGCGGTAATTAATGCGGTCAACTTCTCAACTTCAGACATTATCTGTCCTTGCCGCACGGTGTCACGCTGCGCTTCAAAGAACTCATCATCAAGAGCAGCCATCTCTTCTTCAAGCTTTTTGAGCTCTTCCTGACGCTTTCTCTCAGCTTCAGCTTCTTTACGTTTACGCTCCTCTTCTTCTTTGCGCTTACGCTCAGCTTCTTCTTTCTTGCGCTTTTCTTCTTCCAGGCGCTTCTTCTCTTCAGCTTCTTGACGCTCCTTTTCTTCTAATTCTTTCTGCTTCTTTTCTTCCTCAAGCTTTTTCTGTTGTTCAAGTGCTAGCTGCTTCTGTTTTTCTTCTTCTAGCTTCTGTTGTTTTTGTTGTTCAAGCTTTCCCTGCTCTTGACGCTGTTTTTCAGCTTCAAGTCGCTTTTGTTCCTGCTCTTTTTCAAGCTGTTTTTTACGCTCTTCTTCCTTGCGTTTTTTTTCAGCTTCCTGCTGTTTCTTGATAGCGTTGGCATCCGGTTTTGGACGCTCAGGTGCAGTTACCAGCTGTGCATTAATAGGCGCATCCACATATTCATGCTTGACGTCGACCTCATCATCCCAGGCAAAATTAAATAACAACAATCCAATGACGATTACATGAACCGCAATGGAAAGTACTATTGGTACTATGTTTTTTTTGTCTGACACGAATCAATACCTGTTCGACATTAAAGTGGATTGGTCATTAAGCCAACATTCTCGACACCAAACTGTTGTCTTAATTGATCCATAAGCTCAACAATAGTTCCGTAAGGCACATTCCTATCACCTTTTATCATGATCGGTGAGTTAGGATAGTTTTGCTGTTCTTTGGCAATTACACTCATCAACTCCTCAAGAGTCATGTCACGAAACTGTCTTGAGCCAATATCCATGTGAAAAGATTCGTCTGCCTTGACTCCAACTACAAATGGCGTTGTTTCATCTGGCGAAATTGGCTCTGCATGAGCACTAGGTAACTCAACATCAATACCTGCTGTTATCAGGGGTGCAGTAATCATGAAAATAACCAACAACACCAGCATTACATCAATATAAGGTACGACGTTAATTTCAGCATTAGGACGTCGACGTTCTCTTCGAACCAATTGACTCATAATGACTCCTAGCTGTGCGCTTTACGGTGTAATACGCCCGAGAATTCCTCAAGGAAGTTCTCATACTGAGTTTCAATACGCTGCAAACGGTTAGTAAAACGGTTGTAAGCAATAACCGCAGGAATTGCTGCAAACAAGCCCATTGCCGTTGCAATCAAAGCTTCCGCAATACCTGGCGCAACCATTGCCAACGTGGCCTGCTTGACCGAACCCAAGGCGATAAAAGAGTTCATGATGCCCCACACAGTACCAAATAGACCGATATAAGGTGTAACCGAACCAACGGTTGCCAAAAACGCCAAGTTGCGCTCAAGCTTTTCAACCTCACGGCTATGAGCTACGCGCATGGCTCTATGAGTTCCGTCCATCACAGCTTCTGGGCTGACGCCACTTTGCTGGCGCAAGCGCATAAACTCACGGTAACCCGCCTGAAATAACGATTCCAGACCGGATACCGGCTTTTGACGCTGTGATAAGTCAGTGGATAGCTTGCTGAGATCAATGCCAGACCAGAAACGATCTTCGAATTTTTTACTTTCTCGGGCGGCGCTATTCAGGACGCTTGAGCGCTGGAAAATCATTGCCCAGGAAATAACCGATATTAATAACAACAGAACCATAATGGCCTGTACCGGAATACTGGCATGTAAAAACAGATTAGCAATCGACATCGGGTCGTCAGATGTTGATAGAACTGCAGTCGTTGTTTCAGCACCAGTCACGAGCTATCTCCTCTTTTAAATAGTCAGGCATGGCAGCAGGTTTCATGGTTTTCATATCAACGCAAGCCACGCGTATAGTTGCTTTATTCACTAATAATTGTTGTTCATCGTCAGTGACAATTTCCTGTTCAAAAATCACACTGGTTCTGCGAACACTGGCGATTCTGGTTTTGATCAGAAGCTTGTCATTAAAACGTGCAGGTAGGAGGTATTTGGCATCCACATGAGCAACTGCAAAAGCTAAGCCCTTGTCGATTAAGATATCCTGTTCCCACCCCAAAGAACGAAGCCATTCAGTACGACCACGCTCATAAAACCTTAAATAATTGGCGTAAAACACTACGCCCGCCACATCAGTGTCTTCGTAGTAGACTCTAACGGGCCAAATAAATTCACGCACACTCATCAGTTTTGCGACTCTGTATTATAACGATTGAATTTGTAAAAAGTGTTAATAGGATCTCGAAAAAGTTGCAGGCTCATTGGCAAGTTTGCCTTATTTATTGGGTAAATTAATCAAACAAGTCGGGATCTTGCGGGATAATCTCAAAATGCTGATAAGCAAGCTTGGTGGCAATTCGGCCACGAGGTGTTCGCTGAATAAAGCCCTGCTGAATCAAAAATGGCTCCAGCACCTCATCAATCGTATCACGCTCTTCGCCAATGGCTGCAGCCAGCGTATCCAACCCAACAGGACCTCCGGCAAACTTTTCGATGATGGTTAGTAATAACTTACGATCCATCATATCGAAACCTTTATGGTCAACATCGAGCATATCCAGCGCGCGATCAGAAATCTGCTGGGTAATCACGCCATCGGATTTAATTTCTGCATAATCTCGAACCCGTCTTAACAGACGATTGGCAATCCTTGGCGTACCGCGAGAGCGACGGGCAATTTCAAGCGCGCCCTTCTCTTCAATCGGCAATTCCAGAATGCGCGCAGAGCGCATCACAATATGGGTTAAATCTTTTAAGTTATAAAATTCCAGCCTTTGTACAATGCCAAAACGATCACGCAGCGGCGAGGTCAGAAGGCCTGCACGAGTGGTAGCTCCAACCAGAGTAAAAGGTGGTAAATCAATCTTTATCGAGCGTGCCGCAGGACCTTCGCCAATCATAATATCCAGCTGATAGTCTTCCATCGCCGGATAGAGCACTTCTTCAACGTGTGGACTTAAGCGATGAATCTCATCAATGAAGAGCACATCATTGGGCTCAAGATTGGTCAGCATAGCTGCCAGATCACCGGCTTTTTCCAAAACGGGGCCAGAAGTGTGTTTAATACCCACACCCATTTCATTGGCGATAATATTGGAAAGCGTTGTTTTACCTAAACCGGGGGGGCCAAAGATGAGCACATGGTCCAAAGCTTCCTGACGCTTTTTGGCAGCGCCAAGAAAAATTTCCATCTGTTCGCGGACTTTTTCCTGTCCAACGTATTCGTCTAAGGTCGTCGGACGAATAGCACGATCAAACTGATCTTCGTCAGCAAACTCGGATGGTGTAATAATGCGGTCATGCTCAATCATGGCATTTCGTGCAAAGGCACTAGGGATATATAACGTGAAGCTAGTCTACCAAGTGTCTGTAATTTATGGAACCACGCCATAAGCGATTTCCATAATTGGTCATAATTCAATTAAATCGCCTGCTCCAGCTGATCTTGCAGCTCCAGCCACTCTTCTTCGGTTTGCTCTAACTTGGCTGTCACTTCCGAATATTCGGCAGTCAACTCTACCAGTTTTGATTTGTTGCTTTCGTCATACAGACTCTGGTCAGCCATAACGTCATCCAGCTCAGCTTTGCGCTTTTGTAGGTCGTCTAACTGCTGTTCCAGTTTTTTCAACTTGTTCTTCAGAGGTTGTAACTGTTTACGTTTTTCAGCGTCAATGCGGCGCTGTTCTTTTCGCGATAGCTCGTTGTCTGAGCTATCAGAGCTAGCAACTTCTTGCTGAATAGTTTGAGCTTGCCCTGCTTTTTTCTGTTGCAAAGTATCTTCCAGAGACCAGCGCGCATAATCATCCAGATCACCTTTGAAAGGCTCAACTTTGCCATCAGCTACCAGATAGAGGTCATCACAGACGGTTCTAAGCATGTGGCGATCGTGTGAAACCAGCACCATAGCTCCCTCAAAACTCTGGAATGCCATGGTCATTGCCAGACGCATTTCGAGATCCAAATGGTTGGTCGGCTCATCCAGAAGCAAGAGATTGGGTTTTGAATAAACCAGCATGGCCAATACCAGCCGTGCTTTCTCACCACCTGAAAATGGTGCCACCGGCTCCAGCGCCTTGTCTCCATTAAAGTCAAATCCACCGAGGAAGTTACGCAATTCCTGTTCAGTAGCATCAGGATAATCACGTTGCAAATGTTGCAAAGGTGACATTTGTGGATGCAACTGCTCCAACTGATGCTGTGCGAAGTAACCTATCTTGAGCGTCTTAGCCAAAACCTTTTCACCCGCCAGCAACGCCAGCTCTCCAGCGAGTACTTTAATCAGAGTCGATTTACCGGCACCATTTTTACCCAGCAGACCAATCCGATCGCCCGGCATCAAAGAAAAGCCAACACCGGACAGCACCTTTTTGACGCCCTCTTCCATCTGATAACCCGCGTCGGCAGATTTCAGTTGTAGCAAAGGGCTCGGCAAATGACCCAGCTCAGGGAACTCAAAATGAAACGGTGAATCAACATGTGCTGGAGCAATCTTCTCCATTCGTTCTAAAGCCTTTAAGCGGCTCTGCGCCTGCTTGGCCTTCGAGGCCTTAGCTTTAAAACGATCAACGAAGGATTGCATGTGTGAAATTTCTTTCTGTTGACGTTCGAATTGCGCCTGCTGTTGAGCCAGCTGCTCAGCACGTTGAATTTCAAAGTCAGAGTAATTACCACTGTATAGAGTGACTTTTTCCTGCTCGATATGGGCAATTCGATTAATGGTGCGGTCAAGAAAGTCACGGTCATGAGAAATCAGCAAGACTGCGCCCTGATAGGCCTTGAGCCAGTTTTCCAGCCAGATTACCGCTTCCATGTCCAGGTGGTTCGTTGGCTCATCCAGCAACAACAGGTTTGAGCGACACATCAGCGCCTGAGCCAAATTAAGTCGCATCCGCCAGCCACCAGAAAAGCTCGACACCGGCAATTGCTCCTGCTCGGCATTAAAACCCAGACCATGCATTAAAGCGCCGGCACGAGCTCGTGCCGAATAACCATTAATCTCATCTAGCTTTTGATGTAGTTTTGCCACACGCTGGCCATCAGCATCATTATGGTCACCCTTGGCAGCCTTCTCTTCCAAACGAGTCAGCTCCGCTTCAATCGCGCACAATTCCTCATCACCCTGCAACACATATTCTAATGCAGGCGTTTCCACTGACGGTGTTTCCTGGCGCACGCTAGAAATGGTAATGCCACCCGCCATCGAGAAATTCCCGGCGTCTTCCTCAAGCTCACCACGAATCAAAGCAAACAGCGACGACTTACCCGTACCGTTAGCCCCCGTCACCCCCACCTTGTCGCGAGGATTAATGATGAAACTGGCATTCTCAAATAAGACTTTTTTGCCACGGCGCAGCGCCATGTTCTCGAAAAACAGCATGGAAATAGTGATTGGTCAAAAGTGCAGCCATTATATCGGTTCGCAAAAGCAGTACAATCAGAATTGGCGAAGATACCAATATCGGCTCAAGCTTTGATTTCCTTTGATGCAAAGGTTTTGCTAGTATCGGTACAGTCGAATAATACCGGCCAGTATCTCTTAGGCAGAGCCGACAATAGGGCTATCGGCGCGTTAAAACTTGTCGAAAAAACAAAGCAACCTAAAGAAACCCATTCATTACTATTTTGTATATTAGAGGTAAGAAATGAACCCAATATTCCGAGTTATTAGTATCTTCTTCGTTTCGATCAGTTTGATTGGATGTGCTGGGTTAGGGAGCATGAAGGAAGTTGAGTTCCAAACAACTTCAAGTCCAGATAAATCTACTGTTAACATTGTTAGAAGGGCTGTTTTTTTAGGGGATGGGGCCAAAGTTGAAGTATGGGACGGAGACAAGTTTATTGGAACCCTAAGTGCTAGTAATCTTTTGCAATATCAGGCAGAACCCGGTGAGCATACCTTCATGGTATACGTTCAAGGTTCTTGGGGAGCTGCTAAAGGTCAATTAAAACCTGGTAAAACTTACTACCTAAAATTTAATATGCCCTGGGGAGGAGGCGTGCATTTAGGAGTGGCAGAGTCAACTGATTCTAGAATACCCGAATGGAATACAATGACTACTGTAACGATAGATAATGCATCACAAAAAGACATACCAGAGAAATATATTCTTGAAGCAAGAGAGATCCTGCAAAGAGTAGAAGACGGAAGCAAAGATGCAACCCCAATAACTGATAAAAATGCACTCTAAAAATAACTTATAGTTCATTTAGTTGTGACTATGTCAGGATGAGTTAATGAGTTTTGATAAGGATAAATACATGAAAACCAAAATTTGGATAATATTAATAATTACTACCCTTGCAGCCGCTTATTTTTACACCTACCCAAAGGATACGGTGTTAATTAAAGCTGAAGTTACACAAAGCCAAATCAAAGAATCTGTATTACAAAATGATATCGAAACGACTGAACCTTCAGCCAGGGAATCAGAAGAAGCCCCTAAAAAGGACTCAACGGTTGAGACTACCAATTCAGAGCCTACTCAAAATACCGACCAAGACATTGTTAAATTAATAGACTCGCTCGAAAAAAACGGAGCCCTTGATTCGAATGAAATATTTAAATTAATGTCTGCTCCTAAAGCCTTCGACCAGGCTCTATATAAATTGGAAGAGTCTTACTATGAGCCAGAGTACAGTTATGAAACCAAGGTCAAGTATCAACATTTCTTTAACACCAGTCCGTTTCATCTTCAGGGCAAAGCACAGCTCAATAATTTGCAGTGCTCTCCTAAAATGTGTCTGGCAAAAATTGAGGGGGTAAAAAAAGAGCAAGTTATTGAGTACTCTCAGAGTCTCCAGTCGAAGGATTTACCGATTAATGCTCTCGCAATAAGTTCAAGTGAAAGTCATGCACTCCTTGCTTTCTCCACGGATCCTGAGGTTAATACAATTATGATGCGAAAAGAAAGCGATGAATAAAGCCACCCTCCAAAACACCCCATGAAATAGGTTACGACATGAAAACCAATACTATAAGAACTACCTACTGGATTATCGCTGCCCTTCTGATGCTGAGCGCGGCGACCGCCAATCAATTCAGTAATCAATTTATCTGGACTAAATTCGATTTTTTGGTATTTGGCATTATGTTGCTTGCTGCTGGCTTGGCGATTGAGCTGGTGCTTCATTTTGCCCATAATCCAAGATATCGATTAGGACTTATCGGCACCGTTGTCGTTGCATTCTTATTAGTTTGGGCCGAGTTAGCGGTCGGAATTTTCCATTAAGTAATATCATTTCCGTTTGGTTAAGTTATGCTGGAGTTACACTTTACTGGGCCTGCGTCTAGGTGATGCCAACCTATAGTTATAGTAAACCTAAGGCTTGCAATGGTATGATGCAGCACATTCACACCAATATTGCCATCCCATGAAATTATTAGTTCGAAATCTCGCCCGCACCACCACCGAAGACCAGGTTAAAGCACTATTTGAAGAGTACGGTACCGTTCAGTGGTGCAATTTGATTATGGATAAAGCCACTGGTGGCTCCAAAGGATTTGGCTTTGTTGAAATGCCTAAACCTGGTGAAGCTAAAGCAGCAGTTAAGAACCTGAATGGTCGCAATGTTGATGGCAATAAAATTCGTGTTAAAAAAGCAGAAGATAAGAAAGAAACCGAGTAAGCCAAGTCTAAGCTTATCGCAGTTAGCGATAAGTTCTGACTATAACTGATTATTTCCCTATGCCCAATCCAGTGCTAGACTGAGTCAAAATATCTTAAATATTAAAGATTCTATTTGGGGGTTGTATGGTTTTAAATAAAAGCTCAATAAAGCTGGCTTTCCTTGGCTATTTGCTACTGATGTGTGGATTGGCTACAGCGGCTGATTCCAATAAGGATAAACTCAAGCAGATGCTGGATGGTAATTCCAAGCCACAAGCATCCTCAGGTATTCCAGATGATTTTCTGACAGGTCATTGGATTGGTATGTATGACTATGACAACCGTACTGCTGATACGCCACCAGCGAATACTTTTACAATGGTGATGGAAAAGACTCCTCAAAGTGTCGCGGGGATTATTTTAGAGCCTGACCTCAACCCGCAGTTTTATGCCCAGATTGCTGAAGTCATCAACCCGAAAGTGAACGGCAAGAAATTCACCTTCACCAAAAAATATAACAGCGGAACCACTATCGAATACTCCCTTGAAGCAGATTTACCTTCAAGAGTGCTCTATGGCACATGGAGCATAAAAAATGGCCCATCCGGAATTGTTCAGATGGGCAAAATAGAAGCTAAAGACTTTCAGTAGTCTCTACATACGATTGGAGTGCCTCTTTTAGTGAAGAGGCATTGTCAGTTGTTATGACAAGGGAGCGTTTCTGCCCTTTAATCTTAATCTCAATAGCCTCTTTCCCGCGGCCAACATATCCCAGCTGTTTAAGCTTTACTCTGTATCCATAACCCAGGAATTCAGCAGCAGGATTGCCTTTTTTATCTTCTACTGACTCTATATCTTTAAGCTCAACTCTAGTTTTGCCAAACTTCCCCAAACTGACATAAAGCGTACCTTCTTCGACCTTGGTTATGATCGCAATTTTAGAAACATACCAAGCTACGAAGGCAGTTACAGCACAAATAAGTAAAGCCCAATGCCCGGCGATACCTGTTTCAGGAACAGGTTTACCGAGAAACTCCTGTTCGTAGAAAGAATAACCAAACAATGCCGATAAAAACACCAGCAGGATAGTCACCGCCAACATGAGTTTTTTAGGCATAATTAGTTGTTTTTCGAAGTATTTCACTCTATGTTTCCTTTGATGAAGTCAATAATCGTAAATTCTAAAGTGGCATGGGTTACTATGCAATTAGTAGGCTGTTTTTGTATTAAAAGATGCTAATTTGACACTGGTACTCTCTTAGTTTAATAGTGTTAAGTGTCGATTGTGTAATTACTCAGAGGATCAGGGATGCAGTTCCAATGTAATGATGCGACGATAGAGAATACGTTGCTCTCGCATAAAAAACTTGAAGAAATTATCCAGGCGCAAACTTCAATCGCTCGCCTAGGCATTAACTTTGGAGCTATTCTCAATGAAGCCTGTCAACAGTCGCAAAAACTCACCAATGCAGCTGGTGCAGTGATTGAGTTGATTGAGGATAGTGAGATGGTCATCAGGGCTGCTACAGGTATTGCCTCACATTATCTAGGCGTGAGAAGAGATAGCGCCAACAATATGTCTGCGATTGCCATTAGAACTCAGCAGGCACTCATTGCCAACGATACCGAAAATGATGAAAGAGTCGATCAGATCTCAAGAGCGGCTATTGGTCATCGCTCTATGGTGGTTTTTCCGTTATTTCATCAGAAAAAAGTTGTCGGCGTGCTAAAAGTACTATCGAACAAACCCAATTTCTTTTCCATCCTGGAATTAAAGATCATTGCCTACATGTCAGAGCTGGTAGCAAGCACCATGTTTCATGCCCAATACTACGCGCAGGATGAGTTATTCCGCCGAGCAACTCGTGATGAGCTAACCGGTATTCCAAATCGCGCGCTATTCATGGACCACCTTCATCAAAATATTGCCCACGCCAAGCGCGATGGCAGTAAAGTTGCGCTTATCGCCATTGATATGGATAACCTTAAAGTCCTGAATGATACACACGGTCATCATATCGGCGACAAGGCGTTAAAGACACTGGCTAATAGGTTCTCAGAAACTATCAGAAGTTCTGATACCGTTTCACGCTTCGGGGGTGATGAATTTGCGATTACCTTATCTCCTGTAAACGGGATGGACTCAGCCAAAGCTGTTGTACAAAACTTAATTCAATCTCTGGACTTACCAATGAAAGATGATGGCCAGGAATTCCACCTTGGGGCAAGTTTTGGTATCTCTATATTTCCTGATGATGTAAATACAGTTGATGAATTACTTGAGCTGGCAGATAAGCGAATGTTTGCCAATAAACGTGAACGCAAAAAAGAAAGGCAATAACACTTAATAAATTATTTGTTTGCTTCTTCCATAATCTTTCGAATTTGCTCCAAGATTGAAGGGTCAAGAGTCTCGCCTTCATCTCCAAGCTCATCTTTTGCTGGTTGATAGTTATTATCAGAAGCCTGTTTCAGCCAATACTGATACTGTTCAAAATTAGGGTCAGTACCATTCCCAGATAGGTACATTTGGGCAATTTTGTACTGTGACTCTCCGTCATTCTGTTTGGCAGCTTTTAAGTACCACTCGAAAGCTTTCTGCGCATCTCTAGATGGATTCTCTACTGTTTCATAATAGGCCCCAAGGTTATATTGTGCCAGTAGATGACCTCCATTAGCAGCCTTTTCCCATAACTCAAGTGCTTGAGCGTGATCTCTCCATTGGCCTGTATCGTTGTAGTTGATATTGGCCAGATTATTCATGGCAGACAAACTGTTATGGCTAATCGCCCTTTCATACCAATATACAGCCTGGCGGATATCTTGTTTAGTTCCTTTGCCTTCTGCATAAAAATAACCGACCTGAAACAATGCATCTGGATCGCTGGCTTTGGCGGCAACTAAATAATGCTCCAATGCTTTTTCATAATCTTGCTGCACGCCAACACCATTTTCATACATCCAGGCGATATTGTAGTAAGCATTGATATCATTTTGTGCTTTGGCTTTTTCAAACCATTCAAATGCTTTATCGAAATTCTCTTCAGTGCCAAAGCCATTGAGATAAAAATACCCAAGCTCCGACATGGCTGCTGTATGGCCTAACTCTGCAGCCTGACTAAAATACTGAAAAGCAGTAGCATAATCGGTTTCAACACCATCACCATCTCGATAGGACAATCCAAGGAAATGTGTTGCTTTAGCATGGTCTGCGCGCGATGCCATTTTATAAAGTTCGATGGCTTTGAATTTGTCTTCAGCAACCACTTCACCCATATCGTAAATATAGGCCAGTTCAAACTGTGCATCAGGATCGGCATTGAAAGACGCCTGGCTAAGCCAATAAATGGCCTCGTCATAATCAACGGCAAGCCCTTCTCCATAGTAGAACATGTAGCCCAAATTACGCTGAGCATCTGCATCACCGTTCATAGAAGCCAGCAGATACCAATAAGCAGCCTCTTCATAATTCTGCTCAACCACTTCACCAACGTTATACATATAGCCCAGATAAAATTGCGGCACACTGTATCCAAGGTGAGCTAAATGGTGCATATAGTAAAACGCTAACTGTTTATGACCCGCATCATATAGATCCGCGGCATGATAATACTGTTGCTCATCTTCGAGAATATTTTGCTGGCCGATGACCTCCATCAATGGTGACAGCATGGAATCTAAGCCAGAGTCTGCAAACCAGTCGCTTACTTGAAATTGCTCATAGCGTTGTTCGACTTTTAGCCGAACCATGTCTTCTTCTGCGGCAGCAATCACTGCAGATAATAAAAGACTGAAAGAAACTAAAAGCAATCTCAATAGCATCAGCACTAACCCGCTAATTGTCTCAGTGCCAGGCGAATTAGCTCTTCGCTCTTGGCATCATCGTGGGCTACCTGGGCTACAGCCTTGCTGGCGATTTGAGGTTTATAACCTAACGCAATCAAAGCACTGACTGCTTCTTGAGAAGCATCGGTCTTTGCGCCAACAGGAGCGCTAGTTTCAGATGGTTTGCTGCTTGAAAGGCCTGAGCTGATTGACCAATCTTTTAGGCGGTCAGACATTTCGATTAAAAGACGTTCAGCGGTTTTCTTACCCACGCCAGGCAGTTTAACAAGCCTATCCACATTGCCATCATGCACCGTCATCACAAATTCGTCAGTTTCCATGCCAGAAAGAATGCCAAGGGCCAGTTTTGGTCCAACACCATTCACTTTAATCAGCTCACGAAATAATGCTCGGTCTTTGGTACTGATGAAACCATAAAGCGCATGTAGATTTTCTGAGATCGACATGTGAGTTGAAAGGATGACCTGCTCGCCCTCTTCTGGTAGCTGATAAAAGGTTGTCATTGGAACCTGAATTTCATAACCGACACCGGCACTGGTTTCGATGATGACAAAAGGAGGGATTTTTTCGATTAATGTACCGCGTATTCTACCGATCAACGTAAACGTCCTCTGGTTATCGTTTTAACCCCCTTCAACTGAGCCAGCCCCTGAGTGGTGTTGGCATGACATAATGCCACCGCCAAAGCATCGGCCGCATCGGCCTGTGGGCTGGTTGGGAGTTTTAATAATGTTTTGACCATGTGCTGAACCTGAGTTTTATCAGCGCCACCCGTGCCCACCACCGATTGTTTGACTTTTCTGGCTGGGTACTCGGAAACTGGCAAGGCATAATGACTGGCAGCCACAATAGCAGCTCCACGAGCCTGACCAAGCTTTAATGCAGAATCAGCATTTTTGGATAGGAAGACAGACTCAATGGCGAACTCATCAGGCTTAAACTCCTGAATCAACTCACACACACTATCAAAAATCTGCTTAAGCTTTAAATCGAGCGTTTCATCCTTTATCCGAATACAGCCACTCGTGATGTATCGAGGGCGATTGGCAGGAATCTGACCACCCACTTCGATAATACCGAAGCCAGTCAGGCGTGAGCCCGGGTCAATTCCAAGGATAATAGGCATTAATGCTCCAAACCGATAAATAGATTCTTATACTCAATCGCCTATTAGACTTTTTCTGGTGGCAATGGTCAAGGCGATAGGAAAGTGACATGGTTTACGAATGGGGGATGCGCCCATAGGCTCTGACAAACTAGAAGTCGTAGGAAAGAGCAAAAAATAAGAAATGATTTAGATGCAGGTGAGGCGTGGCGAAAGCACACTAAAAGTGAGGCGTTCACATAAAGTGAATACCCAATGGGGTAGGCCCTAACGAGCTTTTAATGTGCTTTCAACAAAGCCTCACCAAGTATAAACATTTCTAGACGAGGTCGTAGGACTCAGAAGGTATATCCGCATTCGTATAAACGTTTTGGGTATCGTCTAATTCTTCCAAACGATCCACCAGACGAATCACTTTGGCACCATCATCAACGGTAAGCTCGGCCTGAGTTGATGGGAGCATGGATACTTCTGCACTTTCTGGCTCAAAGCCTGCTTTCACTAGTGTGTCTTTTATATCCATAAAATCTTCAGGAGTCGTCAGGATTTCAAAAGAGCCATCATCGTGTGCAATAAAGTCTTCAGCGCCTGCTTCCAGCGCGGCTTCCATAAGAGCTTCTTCTTCTACATTATCGCCAAAAACGAACTGACCTTTTTTCTCAAACAGGTAGGCTACCGAACCATTGGTACCCAAGTTGCCACCATGCTTGGTAAAGGCATGCCGTACTTCGCCAACGGTACGATTTTTGTTGTCGGTCATACACTCAACAAGAATCGCAACACCACCTGGACCATAACCTTCGTAAGTCAGCTCTTCGTAGTTATCGCCCTCAGCGTTACCAGTACCCCGATCAATCGCTTTCTCGATGGTATCTTTTTTCATGTTAGCGCCAAGCGCTTTATCAATAGCTGTTCTCAGTCTTGGGTTATCATTGGGATCGCCACCACCTTCTTTCGCAGCTACTACCAGCTCACGAATCAGTTTGGTAAAGATTTTGCCGCGCTTAGCATCTTGTGCTGCTTTGCGGTGTTTGATGTTTGCCCATTTACTGTGACCAGCCATTATGCACTCCTCTCGAACTTTTGATCGTCACAATTTCTTTGTTATAAAGTTTGATCGAGTTCGTTATTTATGAAATATAAACGCCTCACTCTTTCAAACTTTATGCCGCGAAATTGTTTAGCTCAAAGCGTTCTCTTATCTTCAAGCCTATACTTTATATTTCTGTAACTTTGGAGCAAAAATTTTACGCTCCGCTATAAAATTTCAATTTGCCGCGTTAGAGCTTTGTCGGGTCTGCCCCCTTGGGTATAATCCTTCTTTTACACATTTAAACTTTAATTTTTTCTTACGTTTGATCGAGTTCGTTATTTATAAAGTATAAACGCCTCACTCTTTCAAACTTTATGCCGCGAAATTGTTTAGCTCAAAGCGTTCTCTTATCTTCAAGCCTATACTTTATCTTTCTGTAACTTCAGAGCTAATTTAATGCTCCGCTATAAAATTTCAATTTGCCGTATTTGAGCTTTGTCGGGTCTGCCCCTTGGGTATAATCCTTCTTTTACAAATTTTAATCTTTTACAAACTTCTTGAAATTGCTTAGCTCAAAGCGTTCTCAACCTTGAGCTAAACTATAATAATTACTGTTCTTTCTTCTTAACTTGGATACCCAGCTCATCCAGCTGTTTTTCTTCAACGATGCTTGGCGCCTGGGTTAACGGACAACTTGCTGTAGTTGTTTTCGGGAAGGCGATGACATCGCGAATGGAGTCTGCGCCAACCATCAACATAACCAAACGATCCAGACCGAAGGCCAAACCACCATGTGGAGGACAGCCAAATTTCAGTGCATCCAATAAGAAGCCGAATTTTTCTTTCTGTTCGGTCTCGTCAATACCTAGAATATCGAAAACGGTTTCCTGCATATCCTGGTTGTGAATACGAATCGAACCACCGCCGACTTCGCTACCGTTTAGAACCATGTCATAAGCTTTTGACAAGGTTTCTGTTGGGTTAGCTTTAACCGCTGCAGCGTCGTTCTCTTTTGGAGCAGTAAACGGATGGTGCAAGGCATGAATTTCACCATCAATTTCTTCAAACATTGGGAAGTCCACAACCCATAGTGGTTTCCATTCGTCACGAATCAGTTCAAGGTCAGCGGCAACTTTCAGTCGCAACGCACCCATAGCGTCAGCAACCACACGCTTGTTGTCTGAGCCAAAGAAGATAATGTCACCTTCCTGCGCTCCAACCTTTTCAACGATGGTCATTGCTTTTTCATCGCCCAGGAATTTCAGAATAGGGCTTTGCAGGTTTTCAGCACCTTGACCATTGACTTTCATCCAGGCCAAACCTTTAGCGCCATAAATGCCCACGTAATTGGTGTATTCGTCAATCTGTTTACGGCTCAGCTGTGCGCCACCTGGTACTCTTAATGCTGCGACACGGCTTTGCTCGTCGTTGGCAGGACCCGCGAACACTTTAAACTCTACGTCTTTAACCAGCTCATCAACTGTGACCAGTTCCATATCAGTACGTAGATCTGGCTTATCCGAACCATAACGTTCCATCGCTTCGGCATAGCTCATACGAGGGAAAGTCGGTAGCTCAATATTTTTGAGCTCTTTAAATAAGTGACGGATAAGGCCTTCCATCAACTCCATCACTTCTTCCTGATCGAGGAACGAAGTTTCGATATCCAGCTGTGTGAACTCAGGCTGACGGTCAGCGCGTAAGTCTTCATCACGGAAGCATTTAACGATTTGGTAGTAACGATCAAAGCCAGACATCATCAACAACTGTTTAAACAGCTGTGGCGACTGCGGTAATGCGTAGAATGATCCTTTATGGACACGGCTTGGAACTAGGTAGTCACGCGCACCTTCTGGTGTGGCTTTGGTCAAGATCGGTGTTTCTACATCTATGAAACCATGTTCATCCATGTAGCGGCGCATTGCACTGGTCACTTTGTGACGGAAGATTAGATTCTGCGCCATTTCAGGACGACGCAAATCAAGGTAACGGTATTTCAGGCGTTGTTCTTCGGAGGCTTCCAGATTCTCATCAATTGGAATTGCTGGTGGTTGAGCCTTATTCAGGATGGTTAGCTCCTGCGCTAACACCTCAATCTCGCCAGTGGTCATGTTGCTGTTGACCATTTCCTCAGGACGAGCACGCACCTGCCCTTTCACCTGAATCACAAACTCATTACGAAGCTGCTCTGCGGTAGCAAACAACTCTTTAAAGTCAGGATCAATCACTACCTGTATCAAACCGCTGCGGTCACGCACCTGAAGGAAAATGAGCCCTCCAAGATCACGACGGCGATGCACCCAGCCTGACAATGTAACCGATTGATTTACTTCGTTTTTTGATAGTTCGCCACAGTAATGGCTTCGCATTTTGCTTGTCATAGGTATTTCTGCCTGAAACCTGAATTATTGAAGAAGGGAAAAACCCCGAAAAAACGCAGTATGGTACGCCACAGCTTGCCGAGTAGCAAGCTGGAAGCCCCTGAATTACTCAATTTTAACCCAGTTAGCGACATCTGACTAAGGACTGGTCTGTCATAAAAGTTTCTAATCTCTGCCATGCCGCTGTCACTTTATGCTGAAAAAATAGACAACATGAAAAAGTACATACAAACAGCACCATCATCACAAGTAAGTCATCCTGGAGTGAACACTTATGATTGACAGCAAAAACCTGGTCGAACAATTGCTACCCCAACTGGACAAATCTCCGCGTATCAAGTCGGGGATATCAAACCTGATTGCTAAATTATTTCATCAACAGGAAATCAATCGCTTCATTGAGCAACACCAACACCTGTCCCACAGCGACTTCCTCGAAAAGGTTAATGAACACCTGGGACTAAGTTATTCCGTCAGTAATTCATCATTAGAAAATATCCCCGTGTCCGGGCGCGTGGTGATCATTGCCAACCACCCGTTGGGCTCATTGGACGGGCTCGCGTTACTCGCTTTAGTACATTCGGTTCGCAAGGATGTGAAAATCGTGGTTAACGAACTGTTAGGTTCAATGATACCACTGCGCCCCTTCTTCTTAGGCGTCAACAACCTTACCGGCCAGAACAGCCGAAACAAAATCCAACAGATTCACCAGGCTCTGGACGATGAGCAGGCAGTAATTTTCTTTCCGGCGGGTGAAGTTTCGCGCCTTTCATTCAAAGGTGTGCGCGATGGTAAGTGGCACTCTGGCTTTCTGCGCATAGCAAAGCATGCAAAAGCACCAGTTCTACCCGTTCATGTAGGTGGCAAAAATTCCAAGTTCTTTTACGGTTTGTCGCTGATAGCCAAACCGGTCAGTGCTCTGCTGCTGGTTCGTGAAATGTTCAAAAATGTCTCGCTGACGCTACCCATCAAAGTTGGCAAGCTGATTCCTTATGCCTCATTCAGTGGCATGTCACCTGCCAGTAAGGATAGTATTTTGCGGTTCAAGGAACATCTTTATGGATTGAAAAAAAACAAAAGCGAACTGTTTGAGACAGAACAATCAATCGCGCACCCAGAGAAGAAACAGCTCCTTAAAGAAGAACTCAACCGGTGTCGTCTGATTGGCCAGACTCACGATAATAAAAAAATATATCTGCTTGAAAATACTATCGATTCAGTATTATTGCGTGAAATTGGCAGGCTCAGAGAAGTCGCTTTCCGTGCAGTTGGCGAAGGCACGGGAAATCGTCGTGATATCGATAAATTTGATTATTACTACAAGCACATCGTGCTGTGGGATGAGCAGGATTTAGAAATTGTCGGAAGCTATCGAATCGCTGATATCAACCAGTTCGAAGAAGATCAGGAGCTTTATTCTGAAACCTTGTTTGGTTACGAAGATCAACTGCGACAGAAGTTTCCAATGGCCATGGAGCTTGGTAGAAGCTTTGTACAACCCCGCTACTGGGGCAAACGAAGTCTCGATTATTTGTGGTTTGGCATTGGCGCCTATTTACGTGAGAACCCTCATGTGCGATATCTTTTTGGCCCAATTAGCCTGAGCAATGATTATCCGACTCCCGCCAAAGATCTGATCCTCTATTTTTATCAGAAATTTTATGGTGCACCATTATTGTTGGCGCGCTCCTTTAATGCCTACCGCATTAAGCCAGTCCAGAAAGCAAAACTAGAAAAGCTGTTTAATCATCTAGACGAAAAGGAGTCCTTCACGGTTTTAAAAGCAGAACTGGCAAAACTAGGATGCAGTGTACCAACACTCTTTAAGCAGTACAGTGACCTTTGTATTGATGGCGGGGTCGAGTTTCATGACTTTGGTTCAGACCCTGCTTTTGGAGACTGTATTGATAGTGTGGTCTGGATTGACTTGCTTAAATTGAAAGATAAGAAACGTAGACGCTATATTGATTAATCCAGTTCGCTTAGTTCAGTAACCCAGCTCTTCCTGCTGCTATTTAAGCAGCAGGTTTTCTAATAGTTTGAAGTACAACTGACGCAACTGATCAAGCTCTGCAATACAGACTCTTTCGTTGGCCTGATGAATGGTTTTATTACTGGGTCCGAGCTCTATGACCTGCCTGGCAATTTGCTTAATAAAACGACCATCGGAAATGCCACCACCAGTGGTTAGTTTAGGTTTCACTCCACACTGCTTTTGAATCACTGACTGAACACATTTTCGCAATGAACCTCGCTTGGTTAGATATGGCTCAGCTTCATGATCCCACTCAATATCCGCTTTCAATCCATACTTGATAATTTTCTTTTCAACATAAGCTTTAATTCTCGAAAAACTGTTTCTGGGCGAATAGCGAAAATTAAACCATAGAGCCAAATCCGTAGGCGTCACATTCATGGCACCACTTTCCGAATGCACTTTGACCAACTGACAACTGGTTGATGGAAAATAGCGACTGGGCATATCCCAACGCTTGCTGGAAAGCTTATGAATCAAACGAGAGGATTTATGAATCGGGTTGATCAATTGCTCTGGATAGCCAACATGTCCTTGTTTTCCGTGCAGGGTGATTTTGCAATTTATTGAACCTCGACGTCCGATCCGAATCGCATCCCCCAGCAGTTTCTCAGTAGTTGGTTCGCCAACAATCGCACAGTCTATCAACTCATTGCGGGCCAGTAAGTTATCAACAATATGCTTGGTTCCTTCAAGGGCGATACCTTCTTCGTCACTTGTCAGCATAAAGCCAATGGAGCCCTGATGTTCTGGGTACAGCGCAACAAACTGCTCAACAGCCATCACCATGGCGGCCAGACTACCTTTCATATCAGACGCACCTCGACCATACAAAAAGCCGTCATTTATAACCGGAATAAATGCTGGAGTCTCCCACTTGGCATTTTGCCCTGGTGGAACCACATCGGTATGCCCTGCAAATACCACCACCGGATGGCCATCGCCTTTTTTTGCCCAGAGATTCGATACCTGGTTCTTGTTCATGAACTCCAACTTGAAACCAATAGCCTGCAAGCGCTCACCAATCAGATCACAACATCCTTGATCAGAAGGAGTAATCGATGGCTTACGAATAAGATTTTGCGCTAGCTCCAGCATGATGGACTGGTAATTGAGTTCGATCTTACTGTGTTCATTGGTCACTGGATCTTTTATAACTGTTGCTTGCTTTAGCATAATTCACCTCTTTTTTATCACTCCCATTTTTATCCTATGAAGTTGACAGGATGGGGTCATTTTTATGAACTATTTGCTAATCCAAGTTTGCTGTTAATATTCGTAGGGCAAATCGGGCTAAAAAAAACGGCAACCTGACGGGTTGCCGCTTGCAAAGGTAAATACTCTTAATCACAAGGTTTTTCATCAAGTCTACGATCATGGAATACCCAGGACACTCGACCCATTTCCTGCTCATCATAGATTTGACGAATTGCTAACTTATTTCCTTCTTCAACGTTCTTTTTAACCCCTTTGATAATAAAGTGGCAACGATAGCGGCCACGTTGGTTCAATCTCACCTCAGGGATCAATAATCGCGGAATAGATGGCAATAACATCCGTACCACTTTTTTCTCACGATCAATCTCATACTTTAACTGACGACCTTCAAGGAATGCTTTTCCAAGCTCCATAGGCACTTCCAGCCACACTTGGTTACCTTTTGCTAATGACTGCAAAATCTCCAGGTTAAAAATGCGTGCTTTATCCGGAGCTCCTGCAATCATAAACGGTAATACCTCTGGATCAGCTCCTACTGACGGATCAAGATCGACAACGTTAAAGTTCCGCCAGGTCACATTGTTGTGGTTACGAATAAAGTCACGGAAACCATTCCAGTCGGTCGCAGGTGGCAATGGTGGTGCAGGATCTTGTGCGTGTTCCAGAATGCCCACGTAACAATAATGGCCTGTGGCCGGGATATCAGCACTTGCCCAGGTTAATGGGTCGGCTACACGAAGTACGTCACCTGCAGGTACATTTATCGGACTGGTAGTTCCTATAAGGTTCCACATGTCTGGCGTTACAAGCGTTGATACTTCACTCCAGTAGATGGTCGCAGTGACATTATTTGCATCCCCTCCACCACGATTTTTCATTCTGACGTAAATGAAATTATCCTGACCACTTTCCACTTCGTAGCCAAGAGTATTACTGTTTTCATTACCGCTACCCTGACCAAAACTGGCGTTAGGATCAGCTACCGTTGCTTTACGGGTAATAATATCAGGACTTGCGCTGATACCTCCTGCAAAAGGTATTGAGCCATCATCTGTCACCGCATCACGTACATACACATCCGGCACAATGCCTAACGTATTCTCAATAATGCCTCTCAGGTCGGGCATCACTCCGATATTACCTGGCGTGACAACGCCCTGTGGAGTATTGGTTGCCGGGTCCGAAAGAAGAGCACGCATCTGCAAAGGTGACAGTCGAGTTCCACTATTAGCCTCATACATACCCTGCAAAACGACTGCCGCACCAGCGACAATTGGCGAAGCACTACTAGTCCCATTGAAAGCATTGGTATAGGTTTTATCATTATCACCACCACCATCATCCAACGCACCATAGCCGCAGGTTGTTACATTTTGCCCCCAGGCAAAACAATCCACGCGTGTACCAAAGCTGGAAAAGTTTAACCGCTCATGTGGCACTGCCGAAGAAGCAGCGCCAACAATAATGGCTCCAGACTCTCTAAA
Organism: Kangiella profundi; assembly: GCF_002838765.1. Lineage (NCBI taxonomy): Bacteria > Pseudomonadati > Pseudomonadota > Gammaproteobacteria > Kangiellales > Kangiellaceae > Kangiella > Kangiella profundi. Next base: position 1,865,799 of record NZ_CP025120.1, read on the forward strand.
ATCTGGACTGGTGCGATTCAAAATATTATCGCCACTACCGTTAGTATAAGTATCGAGGTTATTGCTACCATTACCGGCGGCCTCCACCACGATGACACCTGTTGCAGTCGCCAAACGAATCGCATCAAAGTCTGCATCATCAACCTCTGTTGCGATAGCACCACCCCGCTGAACCTCAAGCAGTAACACATCCCCAGCATCCATACTAGGTAAAGCCCCAATGATCGCATCAGCAACGTGTAGCGCGGTGCTGGTTGCGTCATCATAGTGACTGGTTACATTAACCGAGGTGCAGGATGGGGCTATTCCAACTACCCCCAGTGCGTTGTCTTCAGCAACAACTTCTCCCAATACCGCAGTCCCGTGGTTACCTACATAACCACCAATTCCATCTCTATTATCACCGTACAGTAATGTTGGCAACTTAACGGCATAATCTTCATGGGCTAAAAACCACCCCTGCTCTAAATCAACGAACCCAACACCCGCTCCTTCACCATTTGCCTGTGTCCATGCCCAGCGTGCATCAATACCATCTGGTGCAGCATCCTGATAATTCTGGGTACCGTTGTATGGGTCGTCGGAAGCATCAACCAATGGGTCGCTGACCGAAAGCTCACGATAAGCCAAATCAACTTCCGGCAATTCATTGAGCCTGCCAATTAATTCTCTGACAAGCTCTGGTTGGTCACGTAGATCCAGTCGCCAATATTGAGTCAGACTGTTAATCGGAGGTAGTTCAGATTTCATTGCAGCCTTTTCCATCTCTAGAATTCGACTGCGCTTGGTACCTTTAATCACTGGCACACTACTTTCCAGATTATAACTGTCCAATATTTTCAAAAGTCCCTTGGCATTGTGACTTTTGGCAAACTTCATCAAGTCGCATTGGCTGTCGTCAGCGACTGCAAAATCTTTAGATAATCGGACGATGACAAAGCCACTAAAAGATTCTTCACGTGGCTTACCAGTATCTTTTGGGTTTAACACAACGTCCTTGATTGTGAACGTTCGGGGGTACTTAATATCGAGTCTATTTAGACGTGAGGGTAAATTGATAGGATTTTCCATAATACTTCTCCCTAATTTGTATGAACTCCATCGGCTCAATGGCTAATTCCTATAGCATTTACATGAGCTAGCCTTTCACTATATTCTTCATTTTTGCAAAAAATCAAATGCCACAAACTCAGTATCAACAACTTAACGAACACCCAATTAAAATATTACATTTCAATATCCGAATTAATGCAAAAACGCATTGAAATCATAATCTTACAAGTCATTCCTGCATTAAAATCATGACGTATTGATACTCTAAAAAAACCATTAACACTATGGAAACTTTCCCTTCAAACTGACTTCCGTTACATTATGAAAAAACTTTGGAGTCTCACAGTGAAAAAAATCATTCTTACCATTTGCCTTGCCCTGTTATCTCTTCAAGCTAAGGCTTTGCCAACACTTATCCATAACGTTAAGGGCTATACCTTTGCTGATGGCGAGCTGATCGAGTTCGACAGCCTGTTATTCGAAAACGATACGGTTATCGCTTACGGCTCTCACGATGAGCTAGCAAAGCAGGCAAAGGCCAGCATCTCGATTGATGGGAAAGGTGCAACACTGTTGCCCGGTCTCACCGATGCCCACGGTCATGTGCTAGGGCTTGGTCTGAATTTAATGCGTGTTGATTTGCGCGGTATTGATTCACTAAAGCAAACTCTGCAAACCATCGAAGAATATGCCAAAGCCAATTCCGAATTACGCTGGATTCAGGGGCGTGGCTGGAATCAGGTGCTTTGGGCCAAAAAAGAATTCCCGACCAAGCAAATGCTGGATCGCTTTATCAGTGACCGTCCAGTGTGGCTAAGCCGTATTGATGGTCATGCGGGTTGGGCAAACAGCAGAGCGTTAGAACTTGCTGGCATTACTAAAGACACTACTGATCCTGCCGGTGGCAAAATCATTCGGGATGAACAAGGTGAACCAACAGGCGTTTTGATTGATGCAGCTATGGACCTGGTGGAAAGCCAAATTCCAGAGCTTAATCAGATGGAACGACGCACAGCACTGGAGCTTGCTTTTGATCACATGCTCAAACTCGGCATCACCTCCGTACACGATGCAGGTGTTGATTTTGACACCTATAAACTGATGCTGGAAATGGCAAAGCAACAGCAAATTCCAGTTCGCCTATACGGCATGCTAAGCGGCAGCGACCCTCGCCTTGAAACCATGCTGAAATTGGGCAAGATTGAACTTCCTTATTTAAAATTCCGCTCAGTTAAACTATACAGCGACGGTGCTCTTGGTAGTCGTGGTGCCGCTCTGCTAGCACCCTATTCCGATGATCCCGATAACAAAGGATTATTACTAACCACAGAAAAAAAGCTTTCTGAAGATTTGAAGCTGATTACAGAATACGGTTTTCAGGCCAACGTGCATGCCATTGGCGATGCAGCAAATCGTTTAGTGCTGGATGCTTTCGCTAAGCTACCTGAAGAGCAATCTGCTGATGTGCTACGCCATCGTATTGAACATGCTCAGGTAGTTTCACTCGAAGATATTCCACGCTTTGCTGAATTAAATATTATCGCTTCTATGCAGCCTACTCATGCCACCAGTGATATGAATATGGCCGGTGACCGTCTTGGAGATGAAAGATTAAAAGGTGCCTATGCATGGCGCAAGATGCGCGAACATAATGTGCTGATTGCAGCGGGTTCAGACTTCCCGGTTGAGCTGGCCAACCCTTTCTTAGGTATTCACGCAGCCGTGACTCGTCAGAACAGCGATAATCAACCTGAGGGCGGCTGGCTACCTGGAGAAAAACTCAATCGAGCTGAAACCCTCAAAGCCTTTACTATTGATGCAGCCTATTCTGGCTTCTGGGAAAATGACATTGGCAGTCTTGAAGCAGGAAAGAAAGCAGATTTTATTATTGTTGATAAGGATATTTTTAGTGTTGAAGCTGTACAGCTTGATGATGTGCAGGTTCTGCAAACCTGGGTTGGCGGTAAACGCCTCAACTAAATAATAAATTTGCGTAAAATAACACCTTGCGTGAGCAGGAAGCTCACGCAATTGATATTTAACCAAGCCAGAAATGTTTAATTACTGGCTAACTCACTCTTCTTAACGCGTTTCTTTGGATAGTTAATCCAAACAGTATCCACATTAGCATTGCCTTCGCGCGCAGCCTTTTCAACCAGATACACCCTCTCCCAGTCGATAACATAGACATACTCATCATCATCGGAAGATGCAGCGTAGCGAGAAGAGGTAGAATTGCACCCTGTAGCCAATACTGCAAAAGCAGTCGCGGCTAGAGCTAAAGGTAGTATTTTCATAAAAGCCTCCAAGTAAAAGACTCACCACCATAATAGTACGTTTTTTAACCAATTCGCAATTCACTTTATCTATCAAAGGCGCTTTTGAGGCACTTTAAAGCTTGCTACAATAGGCGCCCTCTATGACTTTGATAATCACAACAACGAGTAACTGATGCGTAGTAGCCAATACTTACTATCCACACAAAGAGAAGACCCAAGCGACGCCGAGCTAATTAGCCACAAATTGATGCTTCGAGCGGGCATGATCCGCAAAATAGCTTCGGGCATGTACACCTGGTTGCCGACCGGCTTACGAGTACTGCGTAAAGTTGAAGCTATCGTACGCGAAGAGATGAATAAGGCCGGCGCCATTGAGGTATTAATGCCCGGTGTCCAACCTGCCGAGCTGTGGGAGGAATCGGGGCGCTGGGATCAATTTGGCCCAGAATTATTACGCTTTCAGGATCGTCATGGTCGTGATTTCTGTTTGGGTCCAACCCATGAAGAAATCATCACTGCGCTTATTCGTGATGAAATTAATAGCTACAAACAGCTACCAGCCAACTTCTACCAGATTCAAACCAAATTCCGCGATGAAGTACGTCCACGTTTTGGCGTGATGCGTGCGCGCGAGTTTTTGATGAAAGACGCCTACTCTTTTCATATTGATGAAGAGTCTTTAGGCGAAACTTATAAAGTCATGCATCAGGCTTACTGCAATATTTTCGAAAGAATTGGTCTTGATTACCGTCCTGTATTAGCCGACACCGGTGCTATTGGTGGTAGCAACTCACATGAATTCCATGTTCTTGCAGAATCCGGTGAAGATGCGATTGCCTTCAGTACTGAAAGTGATTACGCAGCCAATATTGAAAAGGCACAAAGCCTTGCGCCAAAACTCGAGGCTGCCGCACCAACTCAAGAATTGCAAAAAGTGGCAACACCTGACTGCCGAACAGTTAAACAGGCAGCGGAATCTATGGGTATTGAAACCAGCCAGGTCTTAAAAACTTTATTTGTTCAAGGTGAAACCGAAGAACAGCCAGTAATAGCTCTTTGTTTACGCGGTGACCATGAGCTCAATGAAATCAAGGCAAGTAAGCATCCATTAATCGCAGAGCCTCTCATGTTAGTGAGTGATGAAGTTGTACTCGCTACTACAGGAAGCACACCAGGCTCGTGTGGCCCACAAGGTTTGAATATTCCAGTGATTGTTGATCGAGATGCAGCGGTTATGAGCGACTTCGCCTGTGGTGCCAACGAAGAAGGCTATCACCTTACTGGTTTCAACTGGGGCCGTGATGCACAAATAACGGAAGTGATGGATATACGTAATGTAGTCGCTGGTGATGCAAGCCCAGACGGCAAAGGCGTACTGGAAATCAAACGAGGCATCGAAGTGGGCCATATATTCCAGCTTGGCACTAAATATTCTGAAGCAATGAACTGCAAGGTTCTTGATCAGAATGGCAAAGCAGTAACTCTGGCCATGGGTTGCTACGGTGTTGGTGTTTCGAGAATAGTTGCCGCAGCCATTGAACAAAATTATGACGACAATGGCATTATCTGGCCACAGTCTATCGCTCCGTTCCAGATAGCCATAATTCCGATGAACATGCATCGCTCAGAGCAGGTTCAGCAGGTCGCAGAAAAGCTTTATCAGGATCTGCAGAATCTTGGTATCGATGTGATTTTTGATGATCGTAAAGAGCGCCCTGGCGTGATGTTTGCTGATATGGAGTTAATTGGCATTCCACACCGTCTGGTGGTCAGTGACCGCGGACTGGAAAATGGCACCATTGAATATAAGAACCGTCAGAATACCGCCAAAGATGACGTCAGTGTGGAAAATGTTGTAGATTATATTCAGGGATTGTTACAACAATAAGTACTATGGCATTAGGCAGTATGACACTCAAAAGGGTTTTCATTATTATGGGTTTCGTAGCGCTGGCTGGTTTCACTCAAATCAGTCAGGCGCAGGAACGTCCCAATCAGGCTTTTTATGATGAATTAAAAGCCTTGATGGAAGCTGAAAACCATTTTGTTGATCGTTATGATGCCGAGGTCTGGATGAAGGATATGTCGGGCCGCTTAAAACGTCGTGCGCCCCATATACCCGAAGAAGAGCGCCTAAAGATTCTCACACTCGTCCATCGCTATGCCAATGCATCTGGCGTCGATCCACAATTAGTTCTTGCCATCATGGAAGTGGAAAGTAATTTTGATCGCTATGCGCTATCAGTAGCTAATGCTCGTGGCTTAATGCAGATAATGCCCTTCTGGAAAGATGAAATAGGCCATCCTGAAGACTCCCTGTTTGATATGGAAACGAATGTCAGGTACGGCTGCTATATCCTAAAACTCTATCTGGATATGGAGAAAGGCAATCTGACCTATGCTTTAGGCCGCTACAATGGCTCCAGAGGTCGTGCAAAATATCCGAACAAGGTGTACGCAGCTCTTCGCAATCGCTGGGCACTCTAAATTCAATGACTGATAAAATCTCAATTCCAGGACTGATTCTAAGCGGCGGTGGTTCGCGTGCTGCCTATCAGGTTGGCGTTCTTAAAGCTGTTTCAGAAATTCTTGAGCAACCCGAGCAATCCCCTTTTCGAATTGTCAGCGGAACTTCCGCTGGAGCCATCAACTCCTGTGCTGTTGCAGAGCATAGTCATCGTTTTGATGAAGGCCTGAAGCGGCTAGAACAAATCTGGGTAAACCTGACTCCCGATCAGGTTTACCACACTAAATTATCTCAGTTGCTCGGCAATGCATGTCGCTGGCTATGGAATATCCTACGACCTGCCAGCCAGATTAAAAAGCCTCTGGCGCTTCTCGATAATGAACCTTTACGGGGATTATTAACCAAGGCCATACGTTTCGATGATATCCGTGACAATATCAATAATGGCTACCTGGATGCTGCCTGTATTACAGCCTATAACTATAATACTGGTGATTCAGTCAGCTTCTTTCAGGGACTGCCAGATTTAGTGGAATGGCAACGCTTTCGACGTTTTGGCAGAGCGGAAGACTTAACCATGTCACATCTCATGGGCTCTATCGCTATCCCTATGGTGTTTCCATCTGAGCCAATTAACGACACCCACTTTGGCGATGGCTCAATGCGCTTTCTGACACCGCTAAGCCCAGCTCTACATTTAGGCGCCAACAAATTATTTGTGGTGACCGTTGAGCCATTACGTGGAGAAGTTGATCATAAAATAAAAATCCCATCAATTGGCGATATCAGCGGTCATCTTCTGGACAGTATTTTTATCGATAGTCTAGAAAGTGATATCGAACGGATGATGCGGGTTAATGAGTTATTAGCGCATATCCCTGAGCGCGACATTGTGCGAGAGCAATTAACTTTAAAGCAGGTAGATACCTTCATTATTTCTCCAAGCATTGATCCGATGGAGTTAGCAGGACAGTATTTTAAAAACCTTCCACGCGGTTTACGATTCTTCTTCAAACGTATCGGCGTTGACGATCAAAACGGTGAAAGCATTTTGAGCTATCTGCTGTTTGATAAGTCCTTTACCAGCCATTTGATCAAAATGGGTTATGAAGACGCCATGAAACAGAAACACAACATTCTGGACTTTTTTGATTACGAGCCATCTTCACAGGAAGACTAATCTCCAATGAACAGCTTTGCCGATGTATTTCGACACTACACTCCTGACGTGGCTCCTTTCATGCATAAGATGCTTGCTTATTATCAGGAAACTCAGCCCTATAAAGGTTTCTCAATTGTTCATAATGTCCCACTAACTCAAACCACCCTGATGAAAATTGCCTGCCTCAAAGCTGCAGGAGCCGAGCTCGTGGTAACAAACCCGAGCTTTATGCAGGAAGATTCGAACACTATCAAAGTACTAGAATATGAGCAGATCCCGTACGTTCCCTTGGAGCTGGTCAAAGGTGAGTTTGATTTCTTGCTTGATTGTGGTGCCGAGCTGGTGGAAAACTGCCATGCGACCAAAGGCATAGTGGAGCTGACCCGAACGGGTGCCATGCGCTACCAGCAACACACAGAGTTTCATGTGCCTATTGTGTCCGTCGATGACACTCGTTTGAAGTGTCTGGAAACCTGTCTTGGAACAGGAGAAGGTGTGTATCGTGCCATCACGCAGATTGCTGATACAGATTTAACCAACAGAAATGTGCTTATTTTCGGCTTTGGTAAAGTTGGCATTGGCATAGCTTATTACTTTTCAAAAATCACACCCAATATTATTGTTGCTGAAGCGGATAATGAAAGGCTGAAGCTAATTGAGCAACGGGGTTATCAAAGTGTCAACGCCAGGAACTCTCAAGAAGTTGAGAAAGCAGCCGAGAAAAGTGACCTGATTGTAACGGCTACTGGGCTCAAAGATATCATCAGTAATAACTATCATCCTCAGGCATTCAAAAGCAAACTACTAGCCAACGCAGGCGCTGAAGATGAGTTCGGTTTTGCTTTTGAAACAAGCGAAGTTCTTGCTGACAAAAAACCGGTTAATTTTATTCTAAAGGAACCGACGCTGATGGAGTTTCTTGACCCAATTTTTTATGCCCACAATATTGCCATTGATGATGCCTTGAATAATAAAAAAACCGGATTTAGAGCACTAGATAAGACAACAGATGAAGCCATAGTAACTGATTGGGCAAAGCATCATTGCTGGACGCTAGAAAAACTGAACTCAATTTTTTAGCTATTATGAGTGTCCTAACAAAAGTTAGAAATTACTTAAGTGATATAAAGTATCGACTCCGTCATGGAGGAGATAAATATAGTATAAATTTATATTCGCGACTTTTAGTTATTAAAAAGAATAATCGCATAATAAAAGAAATAGAACTGAACCAATTAAAATCTGTGAAACCAAGAAAAAGGGAAGGAATCATCTATGAACAAATCGAACTTGTTATTGAATTAGAAAAAGTAAAAAGTCGCTATATTATTCCAGAGGAAACAAGTAACTTTGAAGTATTATGTGACTATTTCGTTAGTAAAAAATACTTAACTAAAGATTGGTATCAAAGTCTTTACTTAAACGACCCGCAGTAGACTGCACAAATTTCATTACCATCTTCTAGCAATAAAACCTGAGCACGAAACCAGGGTGGAACAGCCTGCTCCTGAAGATAATTCTTTAATGAGATACTTTGCTGACTCTTTTCAAACCTGATCCGCTCGCCTCCCTGACGACCTCTAACCATTAATTCCTTACCCACCAAATGTGGATAATTTTGTTTTAACCACTGCAAAGGAATTAGCAGCTGGCTGTTTAGTGTTAAATCCGAATTAGCTGGCCATTTCAATTTAAGTTCTGAGTAATCCTGTACAGTGTCTTTGACCCAATACAAAGCATCTCGAAAACGCCTGATTGAGCCGTTGGCTAATTCAATCTTTGGGTTAGCATCTTCCTTTGCATCCAACATTTGCAGTTGGATTTGCTCTAACACAGCCTGACTAGGCATGTCTGCTCCACAGGCATCTAGCCAATAGCGCAACAGGTTGCGTACTCGCCCTGGGCTTAACTGCTTGATCGGATCCAATAAAAGAGCATCCATTCGAGCATCAAAACAATTCTCAAAATCAATTGCCGCCAATTCATTAAGGAGTTGTTGATTCTCGGCCTGAATGTCGCTGGCTGCAGCTATAGTTTTAACTGCCTGAGGCCATTTTTCTTCAATCAATGGCAATACTTGATGGCGAATAAAATTACGACGAATATCGGTATCAGAATTGGTAGGATCTTCAATCGGTTCAAGACCATGAGATTGGCAATAGGCTTCAAGTGTAGCTCTGGGAATATCAATTAATGGCCTAGCCAGAAACCCTTTTGAAAACTCAGTCCAGCCAGGCATGGCAGACAAGCCTTTACTCCCAGCTCCACGTAACAACTGCAATAAAAACGTCTCGGCCTGATCATTCAAATGCTGACCAGTCACTAAGCAAGTATACTCGTCAGCTATAAAATGAGAAAGGGCCTGATAACGCGCTGTACGAGCAGCTTTCTCAAGACTCGCAGTGCTTTTATCGACGTCAACCTTTACAGCTTCAAACGCTACTTCCAGAGATTCACAAAATTGTCGGTTTTGTTCCGCCCATTGTTCGGAACCTGCCTGCAACTGATGATCAATATAGACGGCAGATAGAGAAATGGTATGGGAAGATTGTTTAATGCGGTGATGCAAACTATGTAGCAATGATAAGGAATCCACCCCACCGCTGAGTGCAACCACTACAGAATTAACAGACTTAGAAATGCAAAGAGCCAGGAACTCATCAATTGCTTGAGAAACTGGCTCTAATTTTGACATGCGGAATAATTATTCTTCGCTGACTGTACCGAACGACATCAGCTTGTTGTAACGCTTAGCCAACAACTGCTCAACGCTTAACTTTTCAAGCTCGTCCAGGTCTTTAACCAGACGCTCTTTTAGGCTTTTGCCCATCATTAAGTAATCACGGTGCGCACCACCAAGTGGCTCAGCAACAATATTGTCGATCAGGCCCAAACTCTTGATACGTTCAGCAGTGATACCCATTGCTTGCGCCGCTTCTTCAGCTTTTTCGGCACTCTTCCAAAGAATCGAAGCACATCCTTCAGGCGAAATTACAGAATAGGTTGAGTACTGAAGCATGTTAACGCGATCACCGACACCAATCGCCAATGCACCGCCAGAACCACCTTCACCAATAACGGTAGCGATGATCGGTACTTCAAGACGGGACATCACCTTTAGATTACGCGCAATCGCTTCACTCTGACCACGTTCTTCGGCGCCAACGCCCGGGAAAGCCCCAGGAGTATCGATAAATGTGAATACTGGCAGTGAGAAGCGCTCAGCAAGCTCCATAATACGCTTGGCTTTACGATAGCCTTCCGGACGGGACATACCAAAGTTGTGTCTGATTTTCTCTTTGGTATCACGTCCTTTCTGATGGCCAATAACCACCACAGGCTTATCGTTTAAACGAGCAACACCACCGACAATCGATGCATCATCAGCATAGGCACGGTCGCCTGCCAACTCATCAAAGTCAGTGAAAATGTTCTCAATATAATCGCGGGTATATGGACGCTGCGGGTGACGCGCCAATTGCGCAACCTGCCATGGCGTAAGATCAGAAAAGATTTGCTTAGTCAGGTCTTTTGACTTCTTTTTTAAGCGCTCAATCTCTTCGCTAATATTAATCTCGCTGTCTTCGCCCATCATGCGCAATTCGTCAATTTGCGCTTCTAATTCAGCGATAGGACGCTCAAAGTCTAGAAAATTCAAACTCATGCCTTATAAAACTGTTAGTTAGTGGCGTATAAGGGGCAATATTCTACCCTTATTTGCTTTGATAATGAATGGTAACTTGACTGGTCTAAACTGTCAGCCTTTATTAACGCAAAACATTAATAATTAGGCATTTTTGCTCAATCAAAGCATAAATAGACCAACTATTCCTAAATATGATTCAGTTCCGAATATGGCTATTCAGTGCATAATATCCTGCTAAGATAGTGGCACATTGAACCATTAAGTACTCTAAATGCTGAAAGCGGCAACCATCAAAACCTATCAACAAGCACGTCTGGCGCGCGATCGACGCTATGATGGAACTTTCTTTGTTGCTGTTAAAAGCACAGGAATCTATTGTCGCCCCGTCTGCCCTGCCCCAACTCCGAAAGAGCAGAATGTGACCTACTTTCAAAACGCCGTTCAAGCACAGGAAGCAGGTTACCGCCCATGCTTACGATGCCGCCCGGAAACAGCGCCACAGTCATCTGCTTGGCTGGGAAATCAAGCAGTCCTAAAAAAAGCCGTCTCCCGTATACAGGCTGGTGCCTTAAATCAGTGCTCATTGCAGGACTTCAGCGAATCAATGGGAATTACTGATCGGTATTTACGTAAACTGTTTCAGGAACACTTGGGCGTCTCACCGATCACCTATGCCAATCATTTACGCCTGATGTTCGCCAAGCAATTGCTCCATCAAACACAGCTACCTATTACTGATATAGCCTTCATAGCAGGATTTAACAGTGTACGCCGCTTCAACGATAGTTTTAAGGCAACCATGAAACTCAGTCCTAGCCAGTTGCGTAAATCCTTAAGCAGTAAAAATACGGACAGAGACCAACAAGCCATTCAGCTTAAACTTCATTACAGGCCCCCTTATGACTGGTCACTGATGCACGATTTCTTGAAGCAGCGCGAACTGTCTGCAATAGAAACGATTACTACGACCACATACAGCCGTAGCTTTAATATTGATAATGCTCGTGGTTTCTTTTCAGCAAAACACGACTCTGATAATTCCTGCTTCCAGGTTGCCATTGAGTTGGACGACATGACTAAACTTTTAGAAGTAACACATCATATTCGTCGGGTACTGGATCTGAACAGCGACCTTGAAGTTATTGAAACCTCATTGTCACAAGATAAGAAGTTAAAGCCTCTAATTAAATCAGGTCTGCGGCTTCCTGCCTGCTGGGATACCTTTGAAGCAGGTGTCAAAGCCATCCTAGGGCAGCAGGTTTCAGTCAAAGCGGCTTATACACACACTGCTAGCGTCATTGAGCAATTGGGCAGCGACTACAATCACCAGTACAAAGTGTTTCCAACCGCACAGCAAATCGTTGATGGCGATTTAAGCTTTTTGAAAATGCCTAATAGTCGCAAACAGACACTGCATAACTTTGCACAGTGGTATCTAGAAACCCAAGGCGAGGATTTATCGTCAATTCTTAGCATTAAAGGCATAGGCTCCTGGACTTATGAATACATCAAATTAAGAAGTGGTATGGATAGCGACGCCTTTCCAGATAAAGATTTAGGCGTCATTAAAGCGATGGAAAAATATCAACTCACTAGCAGTGAGTCATGGCAACCCTGGCGCAGTTATGCAACCTTACAACTTTGGCACAGTCTCTGAAAATTAATGGAAATACTCTATGACCAGCACACTCTATTATCAACAATCCCCATGCCCATTTGGAACACTGCACATTTATGCCGACGAGCATCATCTAAAAGCAGTTCTATTCGAACCATGGGAAAAAATTTCGAGTAATACTCTACAAGTAAAAGGTAATGCCGTAATAGAGAAAACTCAGCAGCAACTTGATGAATACTTTGAAGGCCAAAGAAAAGAATTTGATTTGCCTGTTGATGCAGATGGTACAAAGTTCCAACAAACCGTCTGGAAGACTCTTTGCAAAATCCCTTTTGGAAAAACCTGGAACTATGGCCAACTGGCTCAGGCCATCGGCAACAAAAACGCCAGCCGAGCAGTTGGCGCTGCCAATGGTAAAAACCCTATATCAATTATAATACCCTGCCATCGTGTTATTGGAGCAAACGGCACCCTCACCGGATATGCGGGAGGATTAAAGATTAAAGAATGGTTACTGAAACATGAAGGGGTAATAGAGTAACATCAGACTTAACTTATCTATTATTTAACCCGTCGCCATTCTTATTAATTAGTCATGCACAAGAAACCCCACCTACCCACCAAAACCTGCCCTGTATGTAATAGGCCTTTTGCCTGGCGGAAAAAATGGCAAAACTGCTGGGATGAAGTTGTATATTGTTCCGAGCGTTGTCGCCGAAATAAGAAAGTTGTCGATAATTAGTAATTGTGACGCCCATACGAGCCGCATATACACGAATATGATAGGTTTCTTAGTGTTTTAAACACTAAAACAGGGATAAAGAAGGAATATAACTATGACTATTAACTTTTCTAAGGGGATAGGAGTGTTCATGACTCTCCTTTTTGCGCTGGCAATTAACACGGCAAGTGCTACGCAAATCAAAAAGACTTCAATCAAACCCATCAAGCCATCAACGACCATAAATACCAACGCTATAAAAGATATTCAAAAGGTAAAAATGTTAAGTGATACCGAATATCAAAAGAAGCTTAAAGCCCACAAAATAAAGGTTCAATCGACCGCAGTAAAACCGCAGGCACAGGCCAATACTCGGATAGCTAGCCAAAACAATCGCTTTCGTGGTCAATATGACTGTGATGACAAAAATCCTTCGGTCAGACCGGGAGCGGTAGAAGCGTGCGATGGTATCGATAATGATTGTGATGGAGATGTTGATGAAGGCGTAACAGGAACCTATTTTCTTGATGCAGATGGTGACGGATGGGGTGATAGCAACCAGCCATGGCTAGCTTGCAGGCAACAACCCGGCTACTCCACAAGAGGTAATGACTGCAATGATAGAAGCAGACAAATCTATCCCGGAGCAAGCGACACCCCCAATAATGGCATTGATGAAAACTGTGATGGACAACAATAAGGAGAGGGAACATGAATAAGATAGTGACACTAATATTAGCTTCGATTACGTTATTTTTAGCATCAATCCTAGGTTCCTCTCCAGTTTATGCAGATGCAGTTTCAGACGCGATTAAATTTTGTAATGAGTATGAGCGACGAACCGGTGTGCGTTGCGAACAGCAACGATGTCCATGCGGTAGAACCACCAAGGAAGTTGAACGTTGGGACAGAGGTGGTTTAAGACTCTCTGTTTGTGCCTGTGTATCGAAAGCTGACCTTAAGGCCGCAGCCAATGCCGAGCCAGAAATCCAGTGTCGTCGTGATTCCGATTGTGATGATGGGGTATTCTGCAATGGTAAAGAAATGTGCCGCTCGGGCCAGTGTAGACCCGGCACCAGTCCATGTGACGGCGTAAGATGCTATGAGCGTGAGAAGATGTGCGAAAAAACCTGTGAGGATAAAGACGGCGACGGTTTTGAAGCCATACACTGTGGTGGTAATGATTGTGACGACAATAATCCTAATCGCTACCCAGGAAACAAAGAGATTTGTGACTCAAAAGGGATAGATGAAGATTGTGATGCAACGACAGTTGGTGATCTCGACGTCGACGGAGATGGGTTTATCTCTTCAAGCTGCCGATAATAAGTACCAATCAAAAAAAGGTGCCATAAGGCACCTTTTTTATATTAATTGAATGACAAACTCATCACAGGATTAACTTAGCGCTTTTATCAGCTTATCCGCAACAGCCGTAGAGGATGCAGGATTTTGTCCGGTTATCAACTGACCATCTACAACCGCTAATGAACCCCAGTCGTCTACTCTTTCATAGACACCGCCTTTTTCTACAAGCTGATCCTCTAAGAGATATGGAACAACATCTTTGAGGCCAACTGCAGATTCTTCGGAGTTGCTAAAGCCAGTGACTTTTTTACCTTTAACCAATGGCTCACCGCTAGCATTTTTAGCCTTCAGTAACACTGCTGGAGCATGGCAAACAGCTGCCACAGGCTTGCCGGCTTTGATAAAGTTTTCAATCAGTTTTATTGAATGCTCATCCTTATGCAGATCCCATAATGGGCCATGACCACCCGGATAGAAAACTGCATCATAACCATCGGCATTCACGTCACTCAAACGGACAGTGTTAGCTAATTGATTACGAGCTTCCTGGTCATTCTCAAAGCGCTTAGTATCTTCTGTTTGTGCATCTGGCTCGTGACTTTTTGGATCGAGTGGTGGCTGACCACCACGAGGCGAAGCAAGCGTAATATCAGCGCCTGCATCTTTAAGACGATAATAAGGGCTGGCAAACTCCTCCAGCCAGAAACCTGTTTTTTCACCCGTATCACCCAATTGATCATGCGAGGTTAATACAAAAAGTACTTTCATTTGATCGCTCCTTAGGGTTTATATTTAAAGATATAAAATAATCATACAGAGCAGTGTGTGAAAAACAAATGAGGATACTCAATAGTGAGTATTCGATAGCTTAATATTACTTTTAGATGTGTATAGGGCGATTAAATCGCCCATTTAAATAAACTAATAAAGCCCTTTCATAAACTGCTCTATCGGCTCTGGAAGCAAATCTTGAGGTTTATCACCTCCAAGAGTAGCTATTCCGCTCTTTCCATCGATAACTCCAGACTTTATAATTTTTTTATCTTCAAGCCTAACTACAATAATCTTTACTTTAACTTTATCAGGTTTAACAGACCATTCAGTAGCCCTATCCTCCCAGTGCAAAATAACTGGATAAACTAAATAATCAAAATTTCCTTTACTTGCATACTCAATAGAACTCTGAAAATCCCTATGTTTAGTATCTATTTCTACATTAACTAATCTGTACATCAATGCTGCCTTAATAATTCTACTTAATTCATCAGCAGATCCCGTGTACTGTGTAGAACCATAACCACCATCCTTTGAGAGTGAAATTAGTACTGTATCAGTACTGAGAAATTTAGCGGAGCTGTCGCTTTCAGAAATATTAAGTCTATGTGAGTCTGTACACCCAATAATTAGACATAAAGTAATCAGTAAAAATATTATTTTTTTCATAGAATGCCTTATTTGTAATTAGTTAACACAACTTAAACGCAATAATATATTATCTGATTAAATAAAGTTTAAGAACAGACTTTATTCATAGGAGGTTTTGTGCGTCCACATCATATCGCCTGGCTAGTTTGTCTTATCCCTATCATTGCAGCGCATGGGGCGTTTTTTATTGGCCTTTGGCAAGGAGTTGCTAATGAGTGTGTACCCTACTTTGAAGGATGCACATCAATCAGCCGCGCTGCCCGTAATGGTGATGCTATTTTCTTATTTCGTGGATTGATGATGCCAACAGCCGCTTTCCTTATCATTTTCTGGTATCTGCAAAGCATCTGGCTTAAACAGATGACACAAAAGCCACATCCGGTAGTGTTCATACTGGGAAATATTGGTGCTGTCTTTTTAGTCCTCTATGCAGACTTTCTCGGCACTGAAGGTGACTTTTATGAATTTATGCGCCGCTATGGAATCACTTTTTATTTCGCGATGACAATTCTCGCGCAGATGCTAAGCATTCGTAGTCTGAAAAAAGTAAAGGGCACCTTAGACCGAAAGATTAAACGCTACCTTTCAATTCAATTTGTTTTGATTGCCATCTATTGGGTATTGGGCATCGCCAACGTGGTGATAAAAGCCACTGGCGTCAGCTGGGTTGATCAATCAGAGAACATAATCGAGTGGCACTTCGCTCTATACATGTCGTTCTTTTTTGGTTTAACGGCGATGATGTGGAAACGAAGTGGATTCGAGTTTCAGTTTAGAATTAATAGATAAGCTACTATTTACCACAATCATCGCTCTCTTATCTTGCTCCAAAGAAAATCATCTTTACCGATATTTTCCGAGTTTTTCTTTGCTAGATTTTCAAGCATGATATCAATCTGATTTTTATCCACCCAACGTCCATTAAAGAAAACTCCTGATATCTTTCTGGTGTTATTAATATCTAACAAAGGGTTTTCATCAAGCAAAACAAGGTCGGCAAACTTACCAACTTCAACAGTTCCGACTCTATCATCAATTCCTAACCATGTAGCTGCCAACCTTGTCGCAGCGGCCAAGGTTTCCTCTGTGGTTAAGCCAGCATCAACCAACAAGTTCAACTCGTCATGTAATGAATAACCCCAAACTATCCCCGAAGTGCCTGCATCGGTACCCGCCACCATGGGAACGCCAAGCTCTTTTAATGCTTTAACCAGCAATACATGAAATTCAACCAGCTCATCATAGTAAGTAATTGTTTTGGGGTTGGTTCCCTGATTATACTGATTAGCTGTAATCCATTTGTCTTGCATCAATGGATGAACATACTTAAAGCTAGGTAAATCTCTTACGGCATCCAATGAGCGTGCCTGAGCTGCAATCCGTACCAGGTTCGATAAATTAGGAGTGACCCAGCTGCCATTCTCTTTAGCCAAGCTTGCAAGCCTATAAGCTTCTTCTTCAGTAAACTCATTGGCTTGCTTTGAAAATTCCTCTGCATGAGCGACTAAGCTAAAGTGAGGAACGAAGGCTTCTTCTGTCTTACCTTCAAAGGCACTGGGTATATGCCCCACCACCTTCATTTCTTGTTTGTAAGCTTCGTCCACAATGGCTTTATAGGTTTCAATGTTAAGCCTTGAGTAAACCTTGATAAATTCATAGCCATCTCCTTTTGCGATGCGAACAGCCTGCCGCCCCTCCGACGGAGTAGTTGCCACCCTACTCGCATTGCTTCCACCAATTAACGCTGCCAATGCAATCCTGGGACCAATGATATCGCCTTTAATGATTTCGTTTCTTTGCCCAAAGTGCTCAACTCTACCGCTAAGTTCAAATGTGGTGGTAACACCATTAGCAACGTAAAGCAGCATAATGTCCTGGTTATCAAAGAAGATTGATGCACCCTTGGTTGGGTAGTTATTTCCAGGGCTGCCATCTACTAGATTATGAACGTGCATGTCTATCAGACCAGGGATAAGCCACTTTCCTTCACCATCAATAATCATGACATCGTTTGGTATTTTTCCACCAATGGCTGAGATTTTGTTGTCGACAATAACAACCGTCGTGTTCTCGATGACCTCATTACCGACGGTCATTGGTATGACATTTACGTTGTATAGAGCAAATGTTTTTTTTTCTTGATTATTCTGTCCCTGCGCTGTGTTCTTTGTAATTCCACAGCCTGAAAGCAAAACCAATACCACGCATAAACCCGCTATAAACCGTAATTTATTCACTGAAAATTCCTTATTATGCTTTTTAAGCTTCGTTATTATTTCAATCTACTCATATAAATAAGTCATAGATACAGCCGTGTGATTTCAAAATGTAAAATTTAATTTTTGCCTAACAGGCATAAAGCAGAAAAGATATGCATACAATTGACCCTGGACTTTAAGGAAAAAATGAGTATTACTAATTAGTTTTGTATCTCTGTTAGCCTAAGCGAACAAAAATGCATAGCTTTCCTCTTCGGGGACCTCCTTCGGTCGTGATCAAGGGGCTTTCCCCCTAATCACAATAGTTCCTTTGATGATTACTCCTAAATTATTCACCGAATCGCTTCAATACAGAATACAGTCGGCTTCTGGTATATCGCTGTAGCAAAATGGGATAAAAGTTAACAATTACATTGCCGACGCTGAGAAAAATAGCCCATCCCTGCCAACCAATATTCCAGGCATGTACCGCAGTAGCAATACCTATCATAAGCAAAACAATATGACCGCTCTCACTCTGCTCGGTACGCACAATAAAGGCTTCTATCGAATATTTATTACGAATCATTTTATGAGAGGGATTTTTACGACGTTCCCATCGATTAGCCAAGTCGCCATCAGGCACAAACTGACGAAAAACTTTAGCGCCAAAGTATCGATAAACTCTGCCATCTTTTTCAAAATTAAAAACACGAAAATAGCTCGCCGGTATTAACCACCAGAGTGAAATGCACCCGATGATCACCAATCCGAACCATAAATCTGGCAGAAAGCTTCCTTGGGGATAGTCATATGGCCTCATCGGCCCCAAAACATAAAGCCAAAACATAATCATCGGTGCTAACCAACCTGCAGCCATAAAGGCAAAAGGTATGATGTTTAAACCCGAAGTTGATGGGTTAAATGTATGAGAGTTATTATCTGTCATGTCCCTATCTCATTATTATTTACTATGTGTTATTGATTAAATTTTAATTGGGTTTATTCTTCTACAGTAAGAATACCCACATAAATAATACCGCCAAAAAGTTTATGGTAAATACCAGGCCTCTTAAGCGGATATTGTTCATTAGTATTTGCACTGCACTATGAATTAATCGGCCTGCCACAAATATCCAGGCCAACCAAAGTTGAAGAGAATCAGTATTACCCAATACGATTAATAGCACACAGGTAATATGGAAAAATAAAGGCCACTCGAATTGATTCGAGAGGTTTGCACTAATTCGCGGTTCGATTGACGCCCAGTTTTCTTTTTTACTCTTAATAACACCCCAAACCGCCGGAGCACGAGCAATCGTCAGCAAAACATAGAGAAAAGCCGTCCATGCGATATGGGCAGCCACTGGGTAGAGAAGCAGTTGGTGTGTCATATTCGACCTCATAGAATGATTGCCCTTATTCAGTCTTTAGCTTATTGGCTCATTCACTTTAACCACTAGCTTGCCAAAGTTTTTGCCTTCGAGCATTCCCATGAACGCTTGCGGTGCCTTGTCCAGTCCTTCAACCATCTGCTCACGATAATGAATTTTTCCTTCCTTCAACCACTGCCCCATGTCTTGAGCAAATTCAGGATAACGGTCTCCATAATCGTCGAAAATAATAAAGCCCTGCATCTTGATACGCTTGACTAACAAGGTACCCATCAACATACCCATTCTGTCTGGCCCACTAGGTAGTTCAGTGGCGTTATACTGGGAAACTAAACCGCACAGCGGAACCCTTGCCTTGGTGTTTAGAAGTGGCAACACCGCATCAAACACTTTTCCGCCAACGTTTTCATAATAAACATCAATGCCATCGGAACATGCCTTCGCTAATTGCTCGGCAAAATCATCGGCCTTATGATCAATACAGGCATCAAAACCTAATGTCTCAACCGCAAAGCGACATTTTTCTTCACCACCGGCAACACCAATCGCCTTACAGCCTTTAATCCTTGCAATTTGGCCAACCGTTGCGCCAACAGGCCCAGTAGCCGCTGCCACCACCACAGTCTCACCCTTCTTAGGCTGACCAATGTCTAACAGCCCCATATACCCCGTGAACCCAGGCATTCCCATAATTCCTAAGGCATAAGACGGTTTAGAAAATTTCTTGCCCAGTAACATAACGTCTTTACCATCCGAAACGCTGTAATCCTGCCAACCATTCTGGCTCAAGACCCAATCGCCCACCTCAAACTTATCATTGTGGGAAGCTTCAACCTGAGCCACCGTACCGCCAACCATCACCTGGTCTAACTCGACCGGATCGGCATATGACTTGGCATCATTCATGCGACCGCGCATGTATGGGTCTAAGGACAAATAAATAGTTTTTAGCAATACTTCGCCCTCTTTTGGCTCTGGCTTAGCCGATTCCACTAGACGGAAATTATCATCTGTAGGGGCACCCTTAGGGCGCGAAGCTAATAAGATCTGTCTGTTGTTTGAGTTCGACATAGGTCATCCTTTAAATTAATTGATATGACAGCAAAAGTATAAGCACAGGTTTGCTGTGTCCGACTGCATGTATTTGTTATGTGCCAATTTTTGCCTCTATTAATGCAGCTAGTAACTCATCTGATTGGAAGTAAGTGAGCAATTCCTTTTGCATTTGATTAAAGGTCTCCCATATATCTTTAAGCTGGTTAAGTTTATCTAACACTCTACTGTTCTGTTCATCTAGCTTCAAAATCAGCTTGCGGCAGCTATTTACACAGTTGAAATCAATACTCGCTAGATCTTTGTGAATTAGTTGGTTTCGCTCACTCACTAATCTTTCTAACTCTACTTTTTCTTTAGCCACATCCTCAGCATCCATATCCAGATAAAATCGAATCGATATGTGAAGCTCAGAACAGTCTAGCTCTTCATTTTCAGCAACTCTATTTTTAAATAGATTTTTTAAAAACTTAGAAGCAGCTTCACCTAACGACCTATTCCGAATAGACTTCTCATTAAGCGAATGAGTAACTTCATTATCTCTAGTTTGAAAATCGACACTACTGTATAAAACAAGAACTTTTAATAAAGCTTCTATCTTTTGGAAGTTGACCACGTTCCGACCAATTTTTCGAAGAGCTTCATCATGCAGATTATCCTTGTTATCAAGTTCAGTCATAATACAAAAGTCCTAATTTAAAAATACAAGTTCGCTTTTAATTTCGATTGTTTTTTTGATGGGTAGCTAAGCTTTTGATTATATTCGATGACGTCAATTTTACATCTTTCAATTAACTCTAATTCATCAGAATCATCATAACTTAGAGTTAGTCCAAACAAACTAGCAGCCTTAAATTGCTAGTGACAATTTGTTAGCTCTTTCAATCTATAGTACCAACCATCAACACCGAGATGCGATGGGTGGCTTCGGATAATTTGCAACTTATCTATAAGCACAACGCCTCCATTTAAAATATAGCAGTTGAATACCCGAATTAGTTCGTAAGACTCTATTATCATTATTCTCTTTATACAAGTATCGATTCCACTCGGTAGCATGCATATTCACCAATTTTCCACCATTGGTATTAGTGAAATGTTTTAGAACAAATTCTGAATTTCTCGGGAGCTCTACCGTCGTCACTGTTCAGAATGACAATTTGTTACCTAACCCACTGATTATTAATGGCCTGTCGCCTGTATGTCACCTAAATGTCGCTCATCCTTCGCGAAGATGTCGTGTTATACTTTGCATTGAGTTTTCATAATTCAGGCTCACCGCTGAATCAGCCAGCGTTTTTACTAAACACACAAACGGATTGATTATGATTGTTAGAAAATTGAGATTGAAAAGAGGTTGGTCACAAGAGCATTTAGCCGAGTTGATGGGTGTTAGCACTCGTACGATTCAGCGCATTGAACGTGGCCAGACCAAGCCCAGTCTTGAAACTCAAAAGTCATTAGCCGCTGTGTTTGAGGTTGATATAGCAACATTTGAACCGTCCATAGCTATGGACAGCACAGGAGAGCCTGATATGAACACCACCAATTCCAATGAAACAACCCAAGAAGCTGAACAAGTTACAAAACCGAAACCAGCTGTTGAAACAGTGAGCAATGAAGAGGCAGAAGCCATGGAATACGTTAAAGGGATTAAGGACTTTTATGGACACTTATTTTTCTTCGTCACTTTTACTGTTATTTTTATTTTTACGGGGAAAATTTCTGAGATGTTAATCCCTTGGGGAGCCTGGGCATTGGGTCTTACCATTCATGGATTGCAGGCCTTTGAAATTATCAATCTTTTCAAAATAAACTGGGAAAAGAAGATGGTGGAAAAGCGCTTAAAGAAAAAGTTGTAATTAGCCATGGAATTGAGCAGACTCTAGGTCTGCTCCACTTTAAAGGTCACTTTAGATGAATTGGATTTTAAGCTTCATCATTCTTCTGACCGGTCACTTCCTGATTGGCTTCTGCTTTGTGTCTTTTATTAAGCCAGAAGCAACTAAACACTTCTTACGACAATTTGCCTCTTCCGCAAAAGCTCATTACATCGAACAGCTGATCCGCATTGTTATTGGCATTTCTTTGGTTCTTAACGCTTCTCAGATGCAGCTAATGAACTTTCACCTTGTACTTGGCTGGCTTATCGTTATAACCAGTTTAGGATTATTGGGTATTCCCTGGCGATGGCACAAAAAGTTTGCAGACAAGGTTAATCCCTGGGTGATACGTTTACTTCCTTTGTATGCGATTGGCTGTTTAATGCTCGGGAGTATTTTGATTTATGGTGTATTGGGGTGAGCCCAGCAGATGAAATCTAGTACTCTACTCTGGCATCAACACAGCCAGGAATATGCTTCAAGCTAAAGACCAAAGCGTCAACTGGCTGTACACACCAGTCTTCGCTCATGACAAAATCACCTGCTACCTGAGCCTGTTGGTATTGGAAGTTAATAACAACTGGACAGGCACCATCGCGGTTGTGGCTAATCTTCTCTTCTAGTTCAACCAGGGTATCCGGCCCAATGATGGAGTCCGATATGGTGATAACAATTTTTTTGCAATATTGCTCACGCGCCTGTTCAAACGACATCACACTGTTGGCGCTTATACTCGTACCGCCAGAATAATCGTCATGGCGCGCTTCGCCGTCGACTACAATCACGTTGTCTCGGCTAAGAAGGTGACGGTATGTTTCAAAGGTTTCAGCATAGACAGTAACATCACAACGACCAGATTTATCATCCAGCGTCAAAATAGCCATCTTGTCGCCACGCTTGGTGTTCATGACACGCATGCCGACAATCAAACCAACCACTCGAGCTGAGTTACCACGACCAGTCGGTTGCAGATCGCGCAGTCGAGTGATGCTCATCTGCTTAATTTCGGGTATATAACGATCGATTGGATGTCCCGTCAGATACAAACCGAGTGTTTCTTTTTCGCCCTGAAGCACCTGCTCATCGGTCCAAGGTTTCACTCGAATATACTGATGCTGTTCAGTGGCGGTGGCTGTAACCACGCTACCAAATAAATCGTCCTGCCCCGCAGCCTGGCTTTTATTGAACTGTTCAGCAGCCTTGACGGCTTCATCAAGCGATGCCATGAGAGTCGCTCGATTTGGACCGATACGGTCCATAGCGCCAGCACGTATTAAGGCTTCCAAAGTGCGACGATTGGCTTTCTTTAAATCAACACGACTACAGAAGTCGAATAGATCTTTGTACGGGCCATTGGCTTCTCGCTCTTTAACGATACTTTCAATCGCGCCTTCACCCACCCCTTTAATGGCACCAATGCCATAGACGATACGACCTTCTTCATCTACCGAGAAGCGGTACTGACCTTTGTTCACATCAGGCGGAGTAATGGTTAGTCCGCTGTTCTGCGCATCTTCAACATAGGTAACAACCTTGTCGGTATTATCCATATCGGAAGACATCACGGCGGCCATAAAGGCTGCTGGATGATGTGTTTTCAGCCATGCCGTCTGGTAGGCAACCAGAGCATAGGCAGCCGAGTGCGACTTGTTGAAACCATAACCAGCGAATTTCTCTACCAAGTCGAAAATCTTCATGGCCAGATCGCCATCTACACCATTCTTGATTGAGCCTTCTTTAAAGATACTACGCTGCTTCTCCATCTCCTCAGGTTTCTTCTTACCCATAGCACGACGCAAAATATCCGCGCCGCCAAGCGTATAGCCTGCCAGCACCTGAGCGATCTGCATCACCTGCTCCTGATAGAGAATGATGCCGTAGGTTGGCTCAAGAATTTCTTTTAAAGATTCATGTTGGTAATGAGGATCAGGATAAGAAACTTTCTCACGTCCGTGTTTACGATTGATGAAGTTATCAACCATGCCTGACTGCAATGGCCCCGGACGGAACAGCGCAACCAGTGCGATAATGTCTTCAAAACGGTTTGGCTTAAGACGCTTGATCAGATCCTTCATACCTCGCGATTCGAGCTGAAATACAGCAGTAGTATCAGCGCGTTGCAGCAAATCGAACACCTGCGGATCTTCGGTATCAATAGTTGCAATATCAATAGGTTCTTCGCCTTTCTTGGCGATAATGGCGTTGGCTGTTTCCAATGCCCAGTCAATAATGGTCAGTGTTCGCAAACCCAAGAAGTCAAACTTCACCAGACCGGCACTTTCCACATCATCTTTATCAAATTGAGTAACAATATTGTGGCCAGTTTCATCACAATACAGCGGTGCAAACTCTTCAAGATCATTCGGTGCTATTACCACACCACCGGCGTGCTTACCGGCATTTCGAGTGACACCTTCCAGTTTACGGGCCAAGTCCCACATCTCACGGACATCTTCGTCTTCCTCGTATAAGCGAGGTAATTCTGGCTCCTGCTCAAACGCCTTTTCCAGCGTCATTCCCACTTCGAAAGGGATCAATTTGGCCAGCTTATCTACGAAACCATAGGGATGACTCAGCACACGACCAACATCACGTATCACAGCCTTTGCAGCCATGGTACCGAAGGTAATAATCTGCGACACACTGTTACGACCATAACGTTCGGCAACATAATCAATCACGCGGTCGCGCCCTTCCATACAGAAGTCGACGTCAAAGTCAGGCATCGAAACACGCTCAGGATTGAGGAATCGCTCGAAAAGCAGGTCATATTCAAGAGGGTCCAGATCGGTAATTTTCATGGCATAGGCCACCAAAGAACCGGCACCAGAACCACGACCAGGGCCAACGGGAACACCGTTGTTTTTCGACCACTGAATAAAGTCGGCAACGATCAGGAAGTAGCCCGGGAAACCCATCTGGTTGATAACGTCTAGTTCGATCTGCAAACGCTCATCATACTCTTTGCGGATTTCGGCAAAGTTCTCAGCATTACGGTCATACAATTGATCAAGTCGTTCTTCAAGGCCGTCTTTTGAGACTTTCTCAAAGTACTGTTCAATAGTCATGCCTTCAGGAATCGGGAACTCCGGCAAGAAATACTCGCCAAGACGCATATCCAGATTACAGCGCTTAGCAATTTCCACACTGTTTTCCAGTGCTTCAGGGATATCCTGAAACAGCTCCACCATTTCGGCTTCGCTGCGCAAATACTGTTGCTCACTGTAATCTCGGGGACGACGCGGATCAGCAAGAACTCGCCCCTGATTAATGCAAACCCGAGCTTCGTGTGCATCAAAGTCTTCTTTATGCAGGAAACGTACATCGTTAGTAGCGACAACAGGTGTGCTGGCACCCTGTGCCAACCCAATAACCTGATGGATATATTCGTTTTCTTGCGGGCGGCCAGTTCGCTGCAGCTCAAGATAGAAGCGATCTTTAAAATGATGATTCCAGAAACCCAGGTTCGATGCCGCATGATCCATATTGCCAGCCAGCAAGGCCTTACCCACATCCCCTTGGCGTCCACCCGACAGAATAATTAATCCTTCGGCAAACTCTGGCAGCCACTCTTTTTTGGCTAATGGTAGGCCACGGTGCTGATTCTTAAGGTAAGCGCGGGAAATAAGATACTTGAGATTGAGGTAACCGGTATTATTCATGCACAACGCAGTGACACGAAAGTAGTCATCCTCATCATTGGGGTTCTGAATTAATAAGTCAGCGCCTGCTATCGGCTTTATGCCCGCGGATACTGACTGAGAATAGAATTTGACCAGGCCACACATGTTCATCTGATCGGTCATGGCGATTGCCGGAATATTGTGTTCCTTGCAGTGCGCAATCAGTGGCTTAACCCGCACCACACTATCCACCATAGAGTACTCGGTATGCATTTTGAGGTGAATAAAGCGTGGCGTCATAGTCTTCCGTCTGTTGGCTCTTGTCGTTATAAGATATTAATTATTGATATGAACTGACTTATTATAAAAGCCAGTGAAATTGTTTCCAGTGTTTTAATTACTTTGTTATTTTTATTAATAATTTCAAATTGTTAGTGTCGAATTCTAAAATTCGAGCATTTTCTGGACTGGCGCATAGGAACGACGATGAATTGGAGTGATACCTAATTTTAAAATCGCGTCACGATGCTGCTTAGTAGGGTAGCCTTTATGCTTGGCAAATCCATAACCCGGATAAACCTGTTCCATTTCAGCCATCTCAGTGTCTCGTGCAACCTTTGCCAAAATAGATGCGGCACTGATTGCCGGTTCCTTACTGTCACCCTTAATGATAGCTTCCATTCGACAGTCCAGATCGGGGCAGTGATTTCCATCAATCAGAGCCAACTCAGGCGAATGGCTTAACGTTTCAACTGCTCTCTTCATCGCCAGCAGGCTGGCCTGTAAAATATTAATCCGATCAATTTCTTCAACTTCCGCACGAGCTATAGACCAGGCCAGAGCCTTTTCTTTTATCTCAACTACAAGAGCTTCGCGACGCTTCTCAGTTAATTTTTTAGAATCAGCCAGTCCTTCAATAGGGTTTTCGGGATCAAGGATCACCGCTGCCGCGACTACCGGTCCCGCTAAAGGACCTCGCCCTACCTCATCAACACCTGCAACTAGAATTGTTTGTTCCATAGATTAATTTTTATTTATGAATTAGGGTTAGCGTGCGTTATTCAGCCACCACTGAGCAATCGAATTAGCAGCGTAAACATCTGCATCTTTACGCAATTTGGTGTGCCATTCTTCAAATACGACCTTAGTTTCCTGCCAGCGTTGACCATCATCTTCAAGCCACGCCCGAACTTCTGCAAAAATATTGTCCGCAGTACATTCTTCCTGTATTAACTCCGGAATCAAAGGTTTTTTAGCCAATAAGTTTGGAATGGCGAATGTATCAATGATCAGTAAACGTTTAAATATCTGATAACTGAAACCACCAACTTTGTATGCCACTACAGTGGGACGCTTTATCAGCATAGCTTCAAGCGTTGCAGTTCCTGAAGCCATTACAACCAAGTCACTTGCTGCCATACAATCTCTCGATTGCCCATCAAATAATTGAATATCAGGCGCATCTCGAGTTTCTTGCAACAAAGCTTCAAATTGTTGTCGGCGAGCCTGATTAGCCATCGGTGCGATAAATTGGGTACCTGGATAATAATCCTGAATCAACTTAGCTGTGTCGATAAAGTCCTGCCCAAGGAATTTCATTTCTGAGCCACGACTTCCCGGCATAATGCAGATAACACGCTTGTCAGCCGAATAAGATAGTCCTAGACGTTGTCTGGCTTCTGACTTATTCATCTCCATTGGGATCTGATCGGCCAATGGATGACCCACACAGAAATTATCAATCGCATGCCGCTGATAAATATCCTGCTCAAAAGGAAACAGGCATAACATCAGATCAGTAGCTTTTCGAATTTTAAAAATTCGTTTAGGACGCCAGGCCCAGACCGACGGGCTGACATAATGAATGGTTTTTATATTATTGGCTTTTAACTTCTTTTCCAGCCCGATATTAAACTCGGGCGCATCGATGCCGATAAACATATCCGGTGGAGACTCTATCCAGCGTTTAGCCAATTCACGACGCATTTTAAGTAATTCTGGAAGTCTTTTAAGGATTGGAACAATCCCCATCACTGCAAGAGATTCCATGGGATATAGGGATTTGCAGCCTTCGGCCTGCATCAAATCACCGGCAATGCCTTCAAACTCGGCATGAGGGAAGTGTTTTTTTAACTGTTTGATTAAGCCTGCACCCAATATATCGCCAGATGATTCTCCGGCGATTATGGCAATCTTGGTCACTGATTCTGCTACGGTATTATCAGCAAAAGGCGATGTTTGCATCGCTATACCCCTTTATTATTTTTAACTTAAGCAGACCAGATATCTACGACAGCTTTGCTTTTAAAACTTAACGCAAAATACCTCGGTTCGCATTCTGCAAAAATTCTATCATTTGTTGCACATGCGGATCGGAACTTTCCGACATTTCAGCAATTGCTTCTTCGGTCTTCAGGGACTTACGGTAAATGGTTCTATAGGCGCGCTTGAGCTCGCTGATACTATCCGCAGAGAAGCCACGACGCTTAAGGCCTTCTGAATTAAGGCCATAGGGTGCATTTTCGGCAACCAGCACAAAAGGTGGGATATCTTTACTGATTGCACAGTCCATACCAATAAAGGCATGGGCGCCAATCTTACAGAACTGATGAATCTTGGCAAATCCGGAAAGAATCACATGATCACCGACATGAACATGACCAGCCAGAGTTGCGTTATTAGACATTATGATATTGTCACCCAGCACACAATCGTGTGCTATGTGGGTATAGGCCATAAACCAGCCATTATTACCGATACGCGTTTCAGAATTATCCTGTACTGTACCTCGATGCACAGTACAGCACTCACGGAATACATTTCCATCACCAATAATGGTTCGAGTGGGCTCGCCCGCATACTTCTTATCCTGATTTTCCTCACCAATAGAGGAAAACTGGAAGAAGCGGTTATTTTTACCAATCGTGGTATAGCTTCCAATAACAACATGAGGACCAACTACAGTCCCCGAATCAATTGAAACCTCTTTACCAATGATTGAGTATGGGCCAATTTCTACGTCTTCAGCAATATTTGCTGATGGGTCAATAATGGCGGTTGGATGGATCACACAATATCCTTCTTTGCACACATGAGTTCAGCGGAACACACTACTTTACCGTCAACGGTTGCGGTTGCAGCGAATTTCCACATATCGCGCTTGCGCTTCAAGACAGTAACCTCCATCACCAACTGATCGCCTGGCTCAACAGGTTTTTTGAAGCGAGCGTCATCAATACCAACAAAATAAAACAAAGAGTCATCTGTTGGCAAATCTTCGGTAGTCTTAAATGCCAATATACCACTTGCCTGCGCCATTGCCTCAAGCATTAAAACCCCTGGAAATACTGGACGGTGTGGGAAGTGTCCAGGAAAGAATGGCTCGTTAACCGTAACGTTCTTGATCGCTTTCAAATACTCCCCTGCTTTGTAGTCAACCACTCGGTCAACCAACAAAAAAGGATAACGATGAGGCAAATGCTTCATTACTTCATAGATATCCATCGAATTCATTTCTGTAAAATTATTATCACTCATCTTTATCTTCTCTTGAGTCTTTTAGCTGTCCTAACTCTTTTTCCAGCTGTTTTAGTTTACGCCACATCTCATCCAATTGCCTGAACCGTACGGCGCTTTTATGCCATTCCTTGTTAGACTGGAATGTTGTACCTGAAGAGTAGGCTCCAGGCTCCGTAATTGATTTATTCACAAATGTTGTAGCTGTGATATGTGCTTTATCACATATCTCGAGATGACCAATTATACTCACTCTGCCAGCTATTGTGCAGTGCTTTCCAATAGTTGTACTACCAGCAATTGCAGTACAGCCAGCTATGGCTGTGTAGTCACCAATGACAACATTGTGAGCAATATGAATATGGTTATCGAGCTTAACCCCTGTTCCGATTATGGTGTTTTCAAGGGCACCTCGATCAATGGCTGTATGAGCACCGATTTCGACTGAGTCGCCAACGATGACGCTACCGACCTGAGGAATCTTTACCCACACGCCTTTGTCATTGGCATATCCGAAACCATCAGACCCAATAACTGCATTAGCGTGAATAATACAATCCTTACCTATCTCAACCGCATGATAAATAACCGTATTAGGATAGATTAAAGTGTTGGCTCCAATCTTGACCTTTTCACCCACTACCACACCAGCACCGATAATGGCATTATCACCAATCTGAGCTCCATCCTTAATCACTGCATTAGCATCAACGGTCACATTAGCACCCAGTTGAGCTGATTCGGCGATGGTAGCACTTGATGATACCCCCTGCTTGGGACGAGGGGTTGTATCAAAGAGCTGGGCGACTTTTGCATAACCAAGATAGGGATCTTTCATGACTAGCAAATTACCACTTAACTGCTCAGCAATAGCAGAATTAACTATCAGTGCCGAAGCATTGCTACTCTCTACATGATTTAAATATTTTTTGTCGCTGATGAAGCTCAGCTCACCTTTTTGCGCCTTATTTAACGGCGAAACCGCAGTTATTGCTAACTGCGGTTCACCTTTAAGCTCAGCGCCAATGTGCTCAGCGATTTCTTGAAGTGTCTTTTGCAAACCTTTGACTACCTGAATAGACCTTTATAAAGAATAATACTACTCACTTATCAACAGGTTGCAATATTTTTAAAGCTTTATTGGCTTATTTTGATAACTCAGCAAGAACCTGATCGGTTACTTCTGGTACAGAACTATCAATGTATGGTGCTGATTGACGATCTAATAAAATGTTAAAACCACCTTTTTTAGCGACAGACTCAACAGCAGCTCTGATTTGATTGCCCAATTTAATCTGTTCTTCACGGCTACGCTTCTCAACGTCTTCCTTAAAAGCAGCTTCTTTTAACTGGAAATCAGACATTTTTTGCTGAATCGCACGTTTTTTTTCAGTAGCTTGAGACTCAGACATAGTTGCTACGTTGTTTATATATTCAGTACGAGCAGTTTCTATTTCTTCACCCAAACGTTTCAATTCATTCTCACGTCCAGAAAACTCTTTTTTCAACTTTTGATTGATTGCATCTTTCTGTGGGACTTTAGCCATAACTTCGCCAAAGTTAATAATACCAATTTTAGTTTCTGCATTTGCCAACATCGGCACACTCAAAACAACGAATAAAAATACAGCTAATAGTTTTTTCAAAATATTTCTCCAATAACTTTTAATTAAAATGTTCGACCAATTGAGAAGGTGAAAGTTTCCGTATCATCATAAGGTTCACTCTTCAGTGGTCTTGATAAGCTAAACTGCAACGGCCCCATAGCTGAATACCATTGCAATGAAATCCCATATGAAGCCCTATAGTCTTTGTAATCACTATAGTCTGGCACAAAGGACAAAATACTGTTTGGCTCAATATTTAAACCTTCAAAACGCTC
Organism: Kangiella profundi; assembly: GCF_002838765.1. Lineage (NCBI taxonomy): Bacteria > Pseudomonadati > Pseudomonadota > Gammaproteobacteria > Kangiellales > Kangiellaceae > Kangiella > Kangiella profundi. Next base: position 1,897,027 of record NZ_CP025120.1, read on the forward strand.
TGCGTCAAATTTGGTATCCCATACGTTTCCAACATCAACAAAGAAACTTGTTCTAACATTAGAAGTATCCTCAATGAAAGGAGTTGGGAATATTAATTCAAATGAATTTAAGAATCGAGCATTACCGCCTACGGAGTATCTACCTATATATAAGCTATCGTACTCACTAGGTAAAATAACCGTGGTACTTCCACCACCAGGGATTGGGCTTGGAACACTTTGAGTTGTCCTAACCCTTTGGATATCTCTTGGGCCGATAGTATTGGTTTCAAACCCTCTTAGTGAAGAACTACCACCTCCATAAAAGTTTTGGAAGTATGGTAAATCTTCTGTATCGCCATAACCATCACCAAACGCTAATCCACCACGGATAGAGAAAATCCATCCATCATTAGAAATTGGGAAATAATAGTCATAATCATAAGTGGCTTTGTAAAATTCTAAATCACCTACGGCTGTACCGACGTCTAAACCATAACGGTGACGAGTACCTTTAGAGGGGAAAATGGCACGATTCAAGGAGTTAATACTATAGCCAAAATTTACAGAAAAAATATCAAACTCAACTTCCGAATCAACAGTTGCATCGTAGCCTAGCAAATCAAAGAAATCGATAACACGTTGAGAATTGGTAATTGGTGAAGTCAGCTGATTTTGGGAAGCGTTAAAACCAATATTAAAAGTTGAGTACTCACCAGTTGGGATATAAACAGTAGAGCCAAAACCCAATGTATCAAGGCTTTGCGCAATAAGATTTAATTTCCCGTAATCAGTTTCACTATACACAATGTTAGAAGAAAGACCCACGCCGTCTTGTGTAAAGTAGTTGTCAGTATAATTTAAGCGAACACTTTTAATGGCCTTATTAGTATTAAGTGCCAAACCAACAGAGTTACCAGTACCCATGAAGTTACTGTGTGATAACTCGCCGTTGATGGACATACCATAAAAGTCATTATAACCAAGACCGCCACTGATTTGAGCGGCACTACGTTCTTTCACGGTGAACATTACATCCGCACGATCGGCAGTTCCTTCTTTCTTTACAGTATCGACTTTAACTTCTTCTATGTATGGAAGTCTCTGTAGACGGATTTTAGAACGCTCAACTAATGTTGAAGAAAGAGAGCCACCTTCCTGTAGTCGAATTTCACGGCGCAGGACGTTTTCGTCTGTTGATGTATTACCTTCAAAATTAATGCGATCAACATAATGCCTTTCGCCCGGCTCAACCAGTACAATTAACTTTGCTTCGGGTGTGTCTTTAGAAACCTCAGGGATTGTTCTGACCTGCGCAAAGGCATAACCATAAATCCCCAAAAACTGTTTAATTTGCTCTTCAGCAAACGTCATTGCGGCAGCTGAATAAGTATCACCCTCACTCAGAGGAATCATGCTTTTGATTGTTTCTACATCAAAGTTAAAGTCACCGATCACATCAATACCTGAAACGGTATAAACTTCACCTTCATCTACAACCATTGTGATGTAAATATCTTCTTCATTATTGGCAAGGGAAATTTCTGTAGATGTGATTTTGAACTCTAGATAACCGCGATCTTTATAATAAGATGTTAGTGTCTCAAGATCCTTTTCCAAAGTTAAACTATTGTATTTATTGTCGTCTGTAATAAAAGTAAACAAACCACCTGTTGTTAGCTCAAATTGTGATAGCAGCTTTTCATCTGGGAAAATATCATTCCCAACAATATTGAACTCTTTAATTTTAGCAGAGCCACCTTCTTTGATTGTGATATGAAGTTGAACACGATTACGAGATAACTCTGCCAGCTTCTTTTCTACGCTGATATGGTAATGTCCGTTCGAATAATATTGGTTAGCAATTTCCTGCTCAATTTTTTCTAGAACAAAGCTGTTGAGTACTTCACCTTTAGAGATGCCAGCGCCTTCCATTCCCTCAAGCAACTGCTCGGTTTTTAAGACCTTATTGCCTTTAAGAATAATATCTGTGATAACAGGACGTTCTACTACTATGATTTTAAGTGTATTGCCTTCTTTCTCTAGCTTTACAAAATCAAAGTTGCCGGTCTGATGAATAGCTCGAATAATGCCAGGGGCACGAGCATCATCAAGGGTTTCACCTACACGAATAGGTAGCTCTGTAAAGAATGAGCCTAACTCTACCCTTTGTAATCCCTCAACCTGAATGTCTTCTACAACGAAGGGCTCGATTGCGCCTGCTTTGGAAAAAAGTGCAGATAATACTAAAGCCGTAACTGTTTTTGTTATCAAACGCATTGATTGTTCTCTATTGGTTTATTCGGTTTATATCGAAAAATAGCGCAATCGCCATGATTGTCAGCACTAGTATGATGCCAACTCTCATACCAAGTTCCATAATTTTTTCAGAGACAGGCTTGCCACGAACAAGTTCGACGAGATAGTACATTAAATGACCACCATCCAACATTGGGATTGGCAAAAGGTTCACGAAGCCTAAATTGACGCTTATCATAGCGAGATAAAGCAAGAATGCAACCATTCCAGCCTGTGCAGTCTGCCCTGCACCCTGCGCAATACCAACGGGCCCACCCAGATTTTTGATTGAGAGTTTTCCGGTCACCAACTTGCCGAGAAAACTACCTATCCGCTCGATCATCACCCAGGTCTGCTCGGTGCCCTTGCCTATAGACTCAAAAAAGCCATAGTTGATAACGTTATAGCCTTGGAAAGCTGGGCTAATTCCTACAAACCCAATATTGGGATCTCGCTCATTTGGCTGTGGAGTAACGGTTAACTCCTGCTGGACTCCATTCCTTAACACCACCAGTTCCAGCGCTTTATTGGGGTTATTCTCAATAAACTCAACGAGCTCACTCCACAGACTGATGTTTTGGCCATTGACCGACAGGATCTGATCCTGTGCTTTTAACCCACCCTTATCGGCTGGCAAATTTTGCACAACTGTGCCTAATTTAGGAGGACCATTTACGGGACCAAAATCGAGCCCCAGGCTATCAAAGATTGTACCTTCATCAGGTTCCTGCCATTGACTCACATCTAAAGTAACTACTGTAGGATCCTGTCCGAGTGGCTTCACTTCTACATCAATGGTCTTGTCATCAGCAATATGGTCTACAAAAGCAAAAACCGCATCTTCCAGACTTTTTACTGGTACGCCATCAACCGAGAGAATTTCACTGTTTTCCGGAAAGTTTGCCTGAGCAGCAACCGTATTAGGTAAAACGTCCGTCACAAAGGGCTTTCCAACCGCTATGCCCATCATATACACAGCGGCATAAACCAATATAGCTAATAGGAAATTGGCCATTGGTCCTGCCAAAACAATCAAGATTCGTTTCCAGACTGGCTGGCGGTTAAATGCGTAAGGCAAGTCTTCTTCGGCTACATCGCCTTCACGCTCATCGACAAATCTTACATAACCGCCTAAAGGAATGGGGGCAACAACAAACTCAGTACCATGTTTATTGGTACGCCCCCAAATTGGTTTGCCAAATCCTACTGAGAACCTTAGCGCTTTTACGCCAAGCTTTTTCGCAACCCAATAGTGACCCCACTCGTGAAAAGTGACCAGAACACCAAGCAGGATCAACAAACCAAAAATACTGTATAAAAAATCCGTCATTAGTAATAAGTTCTCAATCTTTTGCCAATCAATGCGAGCACCTTAATTTTTACCCAGCCCATCGGCAATATTCTGTGCACGTTCTCTCGCCTGCTTATCTGCTGCCAGCACTGACTCTAAATCAATCACTTCAGCATACGCTGTTTCTGTTAATGTCTGCTGAATGACCACCGCAATCTGGTCAAAGTTAATTTTTTCATCTAAAAAAGCGGCGACCGCGACCTCATTCGCTGCATTTAATCGAGCAGGAGTATTGCCACCAAGCTCCATAGCTTCTTTAGCTAGCTTCAAGCAGGGATACCGTTCATAACTGGGTTGTTCAAAGGTCAACTGGCTTATCTGCATGAAATCAAGGGGCTCAACACCTGCGCTAATTCTTTCAGGGAAAGCCAGCGCATGGGCGATTGGCGTACGCATATCTGGATTGCCCATCTGTGCTAACACAGAGCCATCCTGATAACGAACCATTGAATGAATAATACTTTGCGGGTGCAATACCACTTCTATCTGCTGAGGCTGGACATCAAATAACCAGCAGGCTTCTATTAATTCCAACCCTTTATTCATCATGGTGGCTGAATCCACCGAGATTTTTCGTCCCATAGTCCAGTTTGGATGCGCGCAGGCTTCTTCCGGACTAATTACAGAGAATTCAGCCAATGGTTTCGTTAAGAACGGGCCACCCGAGCCTGTCAAAACGATGTTGTGAATACCGCAGGATTGGATACCACGTGCAACAAAATGTTCCGGTAGACATTGAAATATCGCATTATGCTCACTGTCTATCGGCAATAACGTCGCCCCACTCTCTTTTACTGCCTGCATAAAAATAGCACCGGACATAACCAGTGCTTCTTTGTTGGCCAATAAAACTTTCTTAGCAGCTTTAACCGCTGCCAAAGTTGGTAACAGGCCTGCAGCACCGACGATTGCCGCCATTACTGTATCTACGCTGTCATGCCCTGCGACCCAGGCAAGCTGCTCGTTGCCGACCAAAACTTTGCTAGAAACATTATGCTCGGCTAGCCTGACTTGAAGTGACTCTGCATACTCTGAACTTGTTAGCACGGCATACTCAGGCTCAAACTCAACACACTGTTTAAACAACAAATCAATGTTTTGATTTGCTGTCAGTGCAAAGACCCGATAGCGCTCAGGATGGCGTCTAATGACATCGAGCGTATTGGTTCCAATGGAGCCAGTCGCACCAAGTATGCAGATAGATTCACGTTGAACAGTCATAATCACAAACTAAGGCTAAAGCCGTGTTGAAAAATAAGTAACGCAACAATAAAGAATGGTGCTACCGATAAAGTGCTATCGAGTCTGTCCAGTAAGCCGCCGTGTCCCGGTAAGATCTGACTGCTGTCTTTAATACCTGCCTGTCGTTTGAGCATGCTTTCAAACAGATCACCAATTACTGAGACCACCACCAAAATAACTGCCAATAGGACGAACCAACTCAACGAAAAGGATAAGCCTATAAAGAAGGCAGCAATTGTTGACAGAACCGTTGCGGTTACCAGACCGCCAATGGCACCTTCCCAGGTTTTATTCGGGCTGACAACCGGCGCCAGTTTATGTCTTCCCATTGTTTTGCCGAAGAAATATGCACCGACGTCAGCGCCCCAGATAACGACAAACATCAACAGCAGTAACCAACCACCATAGAAGTGATTTTGCAGTATGTCGGTGCTACGAATCAGCACGATAGCCAGCCAGGCTGCCGCTAAAAATACCACCCCAAATAGCGCACGTATCCATGGTCCGCGCAACCACGTTCGACCGGCTTTTGGGTAAAGAAGAATTAACACAAACGCTACGACCCAGGCCATGATCGAAACCATTAACAGTTTAAAAGGATGGACTTCGGTCCAGTTGTTGGGGATTGTGGGGTATTCAAAAAACTCACGTTGAGTTAACCAATAATAAATCCCGCCAAGAGCCGCCAGAACTATCACTATAAATAGCGTCTTAACAAAAGTATTTGTTTGTAACAGGCGGCTCCATTCCCAGGCAATGATACCGAAGATTGGGATGAGGATTAGTGAAAAGACCTTAAGCCCAGGGTAGAAAAGCAGTGCAATCGCCAATGGTAGAAGCACTAGCGCAGTAATAATTCTTTGTTTCAACATAATTTACCCTGTTACCTGTTCACCGGTTTTGCCAAAGCGTCTTTGTCTTTGTGCATAGTCAGCTAATGCTAACTTTAAGTGTTCACTATCAAAATCAGGCCACAGAGCATCACTGAAGTAGAGCTCGGAATAGGCAGCCTGCCATAATAAAAAGTTGCTGATTCGCTTTTCACCACCGGTTCTTATAAGCAAATCAGGTTCCGGGGCGTCACCTGTCGCCAATAACTTGCTCAAGTTTTCTTCGGTGACCTCTTGACCGCTGTTCAATAGCTTCTGAACAGCCTGCAATATATCCCAACGACCACCATAGTTCGCGGCAATATTAAGAACCAACCCGTCATTGTCAGCAGTCAGAGCTTCGGCCTTATCAATCGCTTTCTGCAACCCTTTATCAAAACCGTCCTTGTCGCCAATAACTTTCAGCTGGACATTATTTTTATTCAGTTTTTTTGATTCGTTCTTAAGACTGGTTGCAAATAAATCCATCAGAAAACTGACTTCTTCAGGTGGGCGGTTCCAATTTTCACTACTAAAAGCAAATAGCGTGAGGTACTTAACCCCTAACTCACCACAGGCTTCAGCCATTTCGCGTGCCCTTTCCATGCCAGCTTTATGGCCAAATACGCGTTTTTTGCCACGTGCCTGTGCCCAGCGTCCATTACCATCCATTATAATGGCAATATGCTGGGGAAGCTTATCGGTTGTAGCTTTTTGCTTATCTGACACCCTGTTCAACCCTAAATTTCAAAGACTTAAATACAAGAACGCCGCGAAGCATAAGCCCACGGCGTTCATGAAATAGCATTGTGGAAATTAAATCTCCATCAATTCTTTTTCTTTCTCCGCCAAAATATCATCAATACGCGCTACCTTGGCGTCTGTCAACTTCTGGATAAGGTCCTCTGCACGACGCAATTCGTCCTCAGAGATTTCCTTTTCTTTTTCTAATTCTTTCAATGAGTTATTCGCATCACGACGAATATTGCGAACAGCAACTTTAGCGTTTTCAGCTTCGCCTTTAACCACTTTAATAAACTCTTTACGACGCTCTTCTGTCAGTGGTGGAAGCGTGATGCGAAGTACCTGCCCTGCTACACTTGGCGTTAAGCCTAAATCTGATTTCAGAATCGCTTTTTCAGTAGCTTCAATGGCACCCTTATCAAAGATTTGCAATAACAGAGTACGACCTTCCTGCACACTGATGCTGGCGACCTGATTGATCGGTGTATCAACACCATAATATGGCACCATAATGTGCTCAAGCAAACTAGGGTGGGCACGACCGGTACGAACCTTTGCCAAGTCACTCTTAAAAGAGTCAATGGTCTTATCCATACGCTGGTCAGCGTCTTTTTGAATGTCGTTAATCACAGAATATTCTCCTATTTTGCTTGTTTCTTATTAGCAAGGGCTATTATGCCCAAATTCGGGCTGGGATCAACGGCCGGTTAGTTCTCCGGACGTATGGTTCTATCAGGGATGAATCAATGTCCCTTCATTATGACCAAAAACTGCTTTTTCTAAAGCGCCGGCTTTAGTCATATCAAATACACGAATATTTTTATTATGGTCACGAGCTAGACAGAATGCGGTTAAATCCATAACAGCGAGCTCTTTATCAAGAGCTTCTTTATAGCTTAACTGTTCATATCGAACAGCATTCTTATCTTTAGCTGGGTCTGCGGAATAAACTCCATCAACCTTGGTCGCTTTCAAGATTAAATCAGCATCAATCTCAATACCGCGCAAACAGGCAGCTGTATCTGTAGTAAAGAATGGGTTGCCTGTACCGGCACAGAAGATGACAACACGGCCTTTCTCAAGAGCATTGATAGCTCCGCGACGTGAAAAGCCTTGGCAAACCCCATCGATAGGCATTGCCGATAAAACTTTCGCTGGCTGTCCAACACGCTCAAAAGCATCTTGCAGAGCCAGCGAATTCATTACAGTAGCCAGCATGCCCATGTGATCACCTGTCACACGGTTCATGCCAGCTTCGGATAGCTTCTGGCCACGGTAAATATTACCGCCTCCCAGAACTACGCCAACTTGGATACCCTGCTCACTCAACCCTTTAATTTCTTTTGCCATACGCTCCAGAATCGAAGGGTCGATTCCAAACGCCTCCTGCCCCATCAGTGCTTCACCACTTAATTTTAACAAGATTCGTTTGTAAGCCGGGTTTGTCATGCGCGGTTCCTCTTTAACTATCGCGTCTATCGAGAATGGTTACCTTAAGCTAAGCCTAGCTTACTTTTTGCCCATTTGAGCGGCAACTTCAGAAGCAAAATCTTCTGATTTCTTCTCGATACCTTCACCCACTTCGAAACGAGTGAATGAAACAACTTCAGCGCCTTTAGATTTTACTAAAGCACCAACAGTTGTTGATGGATCTTTAACGAAGTTTTGACCTTCAAGAGTGATTTCACCAACGAATTTCTTGATACGGCCAACCATCATTTTCTCAACGATCTCTTCAGGTTTGCCTTCCATATCAGGTTGAGCTTTGATGATTTCTTTCTCTTTTTCAATAACTTCTGGAGCAACGTCATCAGCTTTGTTGAACTGAGGGTTACTTGCTGCAACGTGCATAGCCACGTCTTTAGCTAAGTCTTCGTCACCACCGTTTACAGAAACCAATACGCCGATACGACCACCGTGGATATAAGCACCCAGGTTGTCGCCTTCAACTTTAGTTACACGACGAACAGTGATGTTTTCACCAATTTTAGCAACCAGGTTAGCGCGAGCTTCTTCAACAGTTTCGCCTGATTCCATTGCAGTGCTGTTTAGAGTCTCGATATCGCCGATACCTTTTTCTAGTGCTAAATCAGTAACCGCGTTAGCAAACTTCAAGAAGTTTTCATCACGAGCAACGAAGTCAGTTTCTGAGTTGATTTCAACCAACACACCAACACCGCCGTTTGATTTCGCCATGATAACGCCTTCAGCAGCGATACGGCCTGCTTTTTTAGCCGCTTTCGCCTGACCTGATTTACGCATGTTATCAATCGCTAACTCGATGTCGCCGTCAGCTTCAACTAGAGCTTTTTTACACTCCATCATGCCAGCGCCAGTGCGCTCACGTAATTCTTTAACTAATGCTGCAGTAATAGCCATGATTTCTCTCCGCATATCTTTCGTTGCTTAAATCCTGCAACGAATATCAGTAAATAATTCAAAAAAGGGGGCATCGCCCCCTTAGAAAAGCATTGTCAGCCCGTTGATTAAGCTTCTTCAGCCTCAACAAACTCGTCGCTTTGATCGGCAGTAGTCGCGCTGCTTTGTTTGCCGTCAAGAACCGCATCAGCAACCGCTGCGCAGTATAGACGAATGGCACGAATCGCATCATCGTTACCAGGAATGATGTAATCAACGCCTTTAGGGCTTGAGTTGGTATCAACAACAGAAACAACTGGGATACCCATTTTGTTAGCTTCTGCGATAGCAATGTTTTCGTGGTCAGCGTCGATCACGAACAATACGTCAGGCAAACCGCCCATGTTCTTGATACCACCGATTGAAGCTTCTAATTTTTCCATCTCACGACGACGCATCAAAGCTTCTTTCTTAGTCAAACGCTCGAAAGTACCGTCTTCAGACTGTTTTTCTAAGTCTTTCAAACGGTTAATAGAGCCACGAATAGTTTTGTAGTTAGTCAACATACCGCCCAACCAGCGCTTATCAACGAAGAACTGACCACAACGAGTCGCTTCTTCTTTTACGATATCGCTAGCTGCACGCTTAGTGCCAACAAACAGAATTTTACCTTTGTTAGAAGCAATTTTACCCAGGTAATTCAACGCATCGTTGAACATAGGTACTGTTTCTTCAAGGTTGATGATGTGGATCTTGTTACGCGCACCAAAGATATATGGACGCATTTGAGGGTTCCAGAAACGGGTTTTGTGACCAAAATGCACGCCCGCCTGTAGCATGTCACGCATACTAACTTTAGACATAATAAATTCTCCGAATTTCGGGTTAAGCCTCCGCAAATCCCATTTCCCGACCCAGACCAGCTATTTCTGGCTGAGCACCCCGGCAAATGTGCCGATTTGCGTGTGTAGTTTAAGTTTAGTGACTAGAAATCCATCAAAAATAGACGCACTTGCCAGCCACGGCGCGCTTTATACCATTTTTAAGGGTTTGAAGCAATTAATATTGTCGCTTTTGGCTTATCTTCTTAATTGGCCTTGCATAAGAATTAGAAGGGCTTATGGGCCTTGATTAGCTTGAAACGCCTTTCGTAAATACATGCTTGGTGACTAAACCTGTCTGAGGCATTTTGAGAACATGCATGAGTTACGCCAAACAGGTTTGTATTAATATACACCTATTTGAACTTTGACGTTGATTCCTGACATAGCCTTTCAAATCGACTAAAGTAAGGTACTGCAATTAACTTAAAGGAATACATATCATGAAATACAAGGCACTTTTAATCGGCTCTTTGCTTCTTCCTGCCCTAGCTCTTGCAAAAGGTTTGGAAGTAGAACCAGGATTGTGGGAAACCACTATGACTCGAACTGACCCATTCAGTGGTCAGGAAACCACTGACACTCAAAAAGAATGCATCAAGGAAAGGTATTTTGACCCTGAGGAGCTGACTAAGGACATGCAAGGCTGCCAGTTGACTGAAAATGCATTAAGTGGCAACAAACTCACATTTGGTATGCGCTGTGAGGATGCTGGCATGACTTCTTCTATAGACGGTGAATATGAAGTTAATGGCGACAAAGGTAACGGTAAAATGGAACTGGCACTAAGTGGAATGGGGCAGGAAATGACAATGAGCATGCATTGGAAGTCAAAACGTCTAGGCGACTGCCCTGAAACTGAGTAATGCACTAGAATAGAAAAGTATAGTAAATCCTGGGGTAGCCATGACGCCCCTAAAAATTACTTTAGAATTAAAGTCGCATGATGGAACCCGTCTTATGAATAAATGAAAAGAACAACACATGAACAAACACGAATATAGATTAACTTGGCTTTTTTTACTTTATGGGGTTATTGCAGTTGCCGTACTGACTTTTGGGTTACCCCATATCATGGAGCGATTTGCTGAAACAAACACTGCACTTTACTCAAAAGAGGTGTTAAGCCCGTTCCAGCTTATACTCCTATCAGCCATAATTTCTCATGCGCTTATCGTTTTTTTTGCAGGTGTTTATTCATTCATACAAAAAACAACCCAACACAATTTAAGTCTTATAGCTGCAATAAGCCTGCTAATCACGTTCCCTATTGGAACAGCTATCGGTATTTATTATTTATGGTATCGTTCAAAGAGCCATCAATTAAGTAACAGGCCACAATATAATCTCTAAGAAGGAAAAAAAATGATGACGCTTACTGATGCACAACAAAACATGCGACGTTCATACTACGGCGGTGCGCCAGGTGTGGTGTCTTCTGGTTTGATTTGGCTAATAGCTGGAGCGGTCACAGTTTATAGCACACCTAAATACGGAATTGCTGCGTTGATTATTGGCGGCATGTTTATTTTCCCGCTCTCCATCCTGATTTGTAAGCTTTTCGGTGCTTCTGGCAAACACGATAAAAATAATCCCTTGGGACCATTAGCGATGGAAGGTACTTTCTGGATGTTACTGTCGATACCGATTGCGTTTGCGGCATCGTTATATAAAGTTGAGTGGTTCTTCCCTGCTATGTTGTTAGTCATTGGTGGCCGTTACTTGACCTTTTCTACGCTTTACGGCATGAAAGTCTTTTGGTTTCTAGGTGGCGTGTTAATTGCTGCAGCTTTCGGACTGTATTACCTCAACCCTCCTGTTATGTTCGGAGCATTTGCTGGCGGCGCAATTGAGCTTGTATTCGGTAGCCTTATTTTTGCATCCTACAAACAGGAATTTGTGACATCTTCAAGCTGATTTGATATACCTGTAAATACTCAACACATAACTTAATAAGAGAACACTATGGATAACAAACAACCAGATCAGAATGATCAAAAGAAAGAACCGCAAACTTACGTTGGTGCCTTTATGGCTGTTGGGGTCGGTGTTGGCGCAGCATTAGGTGTAGCCTTAGACAATATTGCACTTGGCATTCCGATTGGCATTGCAATTGGTCTTGTTGTTGGTCTTGCCATAGATAAGAAGAAAAAAGGTTAAATGTTCTTATTGTCATATACTTAAGTTTAATTTTCTAAGGAGACTAGGATGTACGTAGATGGATTTGTAGCAGCAGTACCGGAGGCCAATCGACTGGCCTACAAGGAGCATGCTGAATACGCAGGTAACATTTTTAAAGAATATGGCGCGTTGAAAATTGTTGAGTGTTGGGCGGATGATGTTCCTGAAGGCAAAATCACTTCGTTTCCAATGGCGGTCAAATGCAAGGATGATGAAAGAGTTATTTTTTCTTGGGTTACCTGGCCTTCGAAAGAAGTTCGAGATAAAGGCTGGGAAGCTATAATGAAAGACCCGCGCCTCGACCCTGAAAAAAGCCCAATGCCATTTGATGGCAAAAGAATGATCTACGGTGGGTTTGATGTATTGCTGGAGCTGTAGAATCTGAAGATAAGTCTCGGCCTCTCTATACTTGACACACCGCAGAAACCGCCAATATTAACTGGCGGTTTTTACTATCCAGTTTCCCTTGTTTCCTACAATTCGTTAGAATAGAGCGCAAATTACGAGTTACCGTTTCAGCTTTCACTAACCCCTTGAATAGTAAGGCTTTGTGAGAGCATCATTTGGGCAGAAGATGACGATTACTATTAAAACTCCTGAAGAAATTGAAAAAATGCGCGTTGCCGGGCGTCTGGCAGCGGAAGTACTGGAAATGATCGGTGAGCACGTCAAGAAAGGCGTGACTACCGAAGAACTCAATGACATCTGTCATGAGCATATCGTTAAGGTGCAGGGCTGTTACCCTGCGCCCCTATACTACGGTGGCTCACCCTACCCTGTTACTTTAGATGAAAACGGCCAGCCAACGGCTCCTGTGCGCAATGGTGGTTTCCCTAAATCAGTCTGTACTTCGGTTAATGATGTGGTCTGCCACGGTATTCCGAGTAAGAAACCTCTGCGTAATGGCGATATCGTCAATATTGACGTGACCGTGATTAAAGATGGCTACCACGGCGATACCAGCAAGATGTTCGTAGTTGGCGAGCCTACGCCGCAGGCAAAAAAATTAATCGACACCACCCAGGAAGCTCTTTATCTGGCTATTGACATGGTCAAGCCTGGCGTAAAACTGGGCGATATAGGTGCAGCGATTCAGAAGTATGCCGAAGGAAAAGGCTATTCTATCGTGCGAGAATATTGCGGACACGGCATTGGCGCTACCTTCCATGAAGAACCACAGGTCACGCATTACGGCCGTCCTGGTACCGGCGTTGAGCTAAAAGAAGGCATGACCTTCACCATTGAGCCAATGGTAAATGCTGGCAAACGATTCGTTAAACACCATAAAAAAGATGGCTGGACAGTAATGACCAAAGACAAGTCATTGTCAGCGCAATGGGAACATACTTTATTGGTTACTGCTGACGGAGTTGAGGTATTAACTCGCCGTAGCGAAGAGCCTTTCAAATAAATCGTGGCCAGTCCTGATAAATACAATTACCTACCGAAAGCAGCAGAGCTATTTAAAGGAAGCGATGCCAGCGATCCAGTAGCACGCCTTAAAAGCTATAAAGGCTACTTACAGGCTGGTCTTGATGCGCTGGTTAGGCAATTCCAGAAAGGCACCAGTATTAACCAGCTTTTGAAAGCTCGCAGTGCTCTGCTCGATCACATCCTGATTTCCAGTTGGCAACAGTTTCAGGTCAATGGCCATTCGGCTTTAGTTGCGGTAGGTGGCTATGGTCGAGAAGAATTACAGCCCTACTCGGATCTCGACATCCTGGTTCTATTAAGCGAAGACTCTAATTCTGAACACACTCAGGAACTGGAGTCATGGCTTGCGTTTCTATGGGATATTGGCCTGGAAGTGGGTCACAGTGTTAGAACGGTCAGCCAATGCGAAGAGCTTGCACGTACCGATATCTCAGTAGCAACCAATTTGATTGAATCACGATTCCTGTGCGGTGAAAATAATCTGTTCAAAGATTTGCTAAGAGTCGTTAAATCAGACACTTTCTGGCCCTCGGAGCAATTTTTCAGAGCCAAGGTCAGCGAGCAGCGTGCTCGCCATGCTAAGTTCAAGGACACTTCCTTTAACCTTGAGCCGAATATCAAATCTAATCCGGGTGGACTGCGTGATTTACAGGTGATGCAGTGGATTACGCTCAAACATTTTAAAACTAGCAGTTTGCATGACCTGATTGCACATGGCATTTTCACTCGTCGCGAATATAAAAGTCTGATTAATCACCAGCAGTACTTAAACCGTGTTCGATTTGCATTACACGTACTGTGTGACAAGCGGGAAGATCGGCTTTTATTTGAGCATCAGAAAAAAGTCGCAGAGTGGCTTGGTTACGAAGATGATGACCATAAGCTTGCGGTTGAGCATATGATGCAGCGTTATTATCGCGCTGTTATGTCGATTCGAAATTTGAACGAACTATTCATTCAGGTTTTTGAACAGGAACACTTGCGCCCAGACGAGCGTCAGAAAGTCATTGATCTTGATGATGATTTTTATATCTACAAAGGTCGCATTGGGGCCAACGATCCCGACCTGTTTTATAAGAAGCCTCACTGCCTGATCAAAATTTTCCGTCATATTTCACTGCATCCTGAGATTCATGAAATCGAAGCTCGTACGTTGCGGATCATTCGCTCCAGTCAGCAAATCGTTAATGAGCAATATCGTAACGATCCGATAAACATCAGCTTCTTCAAAGAGTTTTTATCAACCAAGCAATTAACCAGTCGTGGTTTTGCTTTAATGAAGCGCACCAATATTCTTGGCTCCCTGATTCCTCTTTTTGCCAAGATTGAAGGACAGATGCAGTTTGATCTGTTTCATGCCTACACGGTTGATGAGCACACTTTATTTCTACTTCGCCACATTATTCGCTACAACAAGCCAGAGTTTCAGCAGGAATTTCCTCTGTGCAGTAAGATTATGAAAACCTTGGTCGATCCTACACCGCTTTATCTGGCCGCCATTTTTCATGATATTGGCAAAGGTCGAGGTGGCGATCACTCTGAACTTGGGGCCATTGATGCGCTCGAATACACACAAAGTATCGGCCTTGAGCCTCATATCTGCGAACTGGTGTCATGGCTGGTCAAAAACCATCTAATTATGTCACTGGTTGCTCAACGCAAAGATATTAGCGATCCGAACATTATCGAAACCTTTGCCAAGCAGATACCATCCATTCTGCATCTTGAATTGCTTTATGTATTAACGGTTTCCGATATTCGTGCAACCAACCCAACACTATGGAACTCTTGGAAAGAGTCATTGCTGAAAGAATTGTTTTTAGCCACCAAGCAGTATCTGACTCAATCCACACCTCGCGCCAACCAAAGCGAAATGGTACAGGATACTCGCCAGCAGGTGCTGGAACAGTTTGGTAAGGTTGGCGACTCCATTGAGCCAATTCGAGAGTTGCTTGAAGAGCTTGGTGATGAATATTTGTTGCGTTACCACCCTGAGCAAATTATCTGGCAAACCGAACAGTTGATGTCGCAACCTGAACTTCCTTACGTTGCAATTAAGAATCACCGTTCACAGGCTGGCACCGAAGTATTTATCGCGATTGAGGATCAACGAGACCTGTTTGCCGCAATTACCGCCCTACTTAGTCAGAATCACCTGAATATTCAAGCTGCAACCTTATACACGTCGCCCAAGGGGTTATGCCTGGATACTTTCATTGTGCTTGATGAGCAAGGTCATCCTCTTTCTTATGAGCGACGTATTCAGGAAATTCGAGACAATCTAATTGATGGTCTGTCCGATCTCGAACACCGTAAACTCGACGTTACTCGCGCTGTTCCAAGCCGCCTGAAACATTTCAATGTCAAAACTCGTATAGCTTTTAGTTATGACGAAAAATCCAATTTGACCACATTGGAAATTACCGCTTTGGATCGCCCTGCACTTTTGGCAAAATTGGGGCAGGCCTTTATGGACTGCGAGTTAAAAGTCCACTCGGCCAAGATTGTGACCCTCGGTGAACGAGTTGAAGATACCTTTACCTTGAGTCGTCGTAATAATCAGCCTCTAAAAGATAAGGCTGAACTCAAACAAGTTAAGCAAAAAATATTAGAAGCCATTGCCGGCTAATTGATTAAAACCTTCAGATTGTAAAAGAGAAATCCTATGTCATTACAAACTACTATTGAACAAGCTTTTGAAAATCGCGATCAATTATCGCCAGCTTCAGCACCACATGAAATTAAAGATGCAGTAGGCGAAGCACTAAACCTGCTCGACTCAGGTAAAGCTCGAGTTGCTGAAAAGATTGACGGCGACTGGGTTGTTCATCAATGGCTAAAAAAAGCTGTACTCCTATCATTTCGTTTGAATGACAATAAAGTGATTGATACTGGTCTTGCTCAGTTCTATGACAAGGTTCCGATGAAATATCAGAATATGACTGAAGAAGAATTCAAGGCCGGCGGTACGCGAGTTGTTCCGCATGCCATTGCACGTCATGGCTCTTTTATTGCTAAAAATGTTGTCTTGATGCCAAGCTATACTAACATTGGTGCTTACATCGATGAAGGCGCCATGATTGACACCTGGGCGACAGTAGGTTCTTGCGCGCAAATTGGTAAAAACGTACACCTTTCCGGAGGCGCTGGCATCGGTGGTGTCTTAGAGCCATTGCAAGCTGGGCCTACCATTATTGAAGATAACTGCTTTATCGGCGCACGCTCTGAAGTTGTCGAAGGCGTTATTGTTGAAGAAGGCTCTGTACTTTCTATGGGCGTTTTCCTGGGTCAAAGTACAAAAATCTATAACCGCCTGACCGATGAAGTAACTTACGGTCGCGTTCCAGCTGGCTCTGTTGTTGTACCGGGCAGCCTACCGTCAGATTGTGGAAAATATAATCTGAATTGCGCGGTTATCGTGAAGCAAGTTGATGCCAAAACTCGAGCTAAAACCAGCATCAATGACCTTTTACGCATGGATAAATTTTAAGGGGCCAGCTTATGAGTCAGACAATCAAAATCTATGGCATCCCAAATTGTGATACTGTGCGTAAGGCGGTTAAATGGCTTGAAGCTAACGATATTAACCATGAGTTTATCGACTATCGTAAGAATCCTTTACCGAGGAAAGAAATTGAGAGCTGGGATAAGGCCATTGGTTGGGAGACTTTTTTGAATAAGAGAAGTACCGCTTGGAAACCTCTTGAGCAGCCAGTGAAAGATAATATCGATCGTGACTCAGCTCTGGAGCTAATGCTGGATAAAGTTACTCTTATCAAGCGTCCTGTTCTGGTCTTAAAAGATGGTAACAAACTTGATGTTCATCTGGGTTTTAAACCCGAACAATATCAAGCGATTTTCAACTAAAGAGATTGTCTTATGAGCGAAACGCTGACACTCAGTAAAGATCTTATCAATCGACCTTCGGTGACTCCGGAAGATGCTGGTTGTCAGCAAATGATGATGCAATATCTTGAAGCTCTCGATTTCAATAATGAAATTATGAACTTTGAAGATACCAGTAACTTCTGGTCATTACGACAGGGCAAAACAGAAGGCCCAGTTTTTGTTTTCGCTGGTCACACCGATGTAGTTCCTGCTGGACCATTAGAAAACTGGCACACTCCTCCCTTTAAAGCCACAGAAAAGGAAGGCTATCTGTATGGGCGTGGTGCTTCTGATATGAAATCCAGTTTGGCTGCCATGCTGGTTGCAACTAAACGTTTCGTTAAGGATTACCCAGAACACAATGGTTCGATTGGTTTTCTGATTACCAGTGACGAAGAAGGCCCTTTTATTAATGGCACGGTTCGAGTGATTGAAGAACTGATGAAGCGCAATCAACCGCTTGATTATTGCGTGGTGGGTGAACCGTCCAGCAGCGAACAGTTTGGTGATGTCATAAAGAACGGGCGGCGTGGCTCATTAACTGGATTCTTAACCATCAAGGGCACGCAAGGTCATGTGGCCTATCCCCATCTGGCAGATAATGCTATTCATAAGTCGCTTAAGGCACTGGATGAGTTGGCACATACCGAGTGGGATCAGGGTAACGAATTCTTCCCAGCAACCAGTTTCCAGATTGCCATTATAAAAGCCGGTACTGCTGGTAATGTGATTCCAGGCGAAAAATACGTCGAATTTAATTTCCGCTATTCTACAGAAACCACTCACCAAGAATTGCAACAGAAAGTCACTGCTCTTCTGGATAAATACAACCTTGAGTACGACCTTACCTGGAAACTCAATGGCGAACCTTTTTTGACTGACCATGGCCATTTACTAACAGCAGCCCGTAATGCTATCAGGGCAGTTTGCCAAATCAACACCGCACCACTTACAACTGGTGGCACTTCTGATGGCCGCTTTATCGCCAAAACCGGTGCAGAAATTGTAGAAATTGGTCCGGTCAATAAAACCATTCATCAAATCAACGAGTGCGTTAAGATTGAAGACCTCGATAAACTCACTGAAGTCTATTATCAAATTCTGGTAGAGTTATTGGCAACGCCAAAGACTTTATAATCAACAAAACCAAGGTTCTTTATGCACTCTTCTATGATGACAGCAGAACAGATTATCGGTCTGAATCAGGATCATCTGCTGCATATCGCTGACAACAGTGAATTGCTGGGCCAAAAGTTTCAATGTCATCACGAAGCCTTAGTGCCTATTGCAAAGCTCATTCGACGTTCCGAACAGGATGGCATTCCTATGCGTATCATTAGCAGCTATCGCTCGTTCGAACATCAGCTAACTATCTGGAATAAAAAATATTATCAGGAAGTAACACTGAATCTGCGCGACGGTTCCACTGTCAACTCTCAGGATCTTGATGGGCAGGAAAGAGTCAACGCCATACTTCACTATTCAGCATTACCTGGAGCCAGCCGACACCATTGGGGAACTGACTTTGATGTGTTTGACGCAAGTGCCATTGACATGGGACATGACGTCGAACTTACTGAACAGGAGTTTGCTAAGCAAGGGCCATGCGCGAGTCTCAACGATTGGCTCGAAGACCATTTAAGTGAGTACCAGTTTTTCAAACCTTACGCACAGGATATTGGCGGTGTAGCCTGCGAGCCTTGGCATATCAGTTATCAGCCGATTGCTGATAAAGCACTGGAAGAATTTCCCCTAGAGCTTTTAAGACAGACATTAGAACAATCTGACATAGGTGGAAAACAGTTCATTATGCCCAAGCTTGATGCTCTGGTGCGTAAATATGTTATGAAAATCTGCAAGGCCGAGTAGGTATAGAAAAAACTAACCAAGCGAGGTACAGGATGTTAAAAGCATTAGCGGTAACCTTTATCATTTTTGCCATACTGTTTTCTGGCATCATAGCTCTGAAACGCTCAGCCAGTCACTGGAAGGTTCCGAAAGGTGTTAAACCACAGCCATACGATAATGACCGCCAGGAAAATGATGACAAAAAGAATGAGGATGATTCAAGCAATGACGACCAAAAAGAAACACCTCAGTTAACTGATCAATCCAAAACATCAAACAACGAACAGAATACTGAAACAAAATACAAAGAATAAACCTCAGTCAACTCGCTTAACTTAATGGGGGCGTTAAGCAATGCAACAACAGTTACGACCTATTGCTTTATTTTTCGGGCCGGCACTCGCTGCTCTGGTTTACTTTTTAATGAGTAGCTCTGGCTTTACCCATCCAGCTTCAATTACTGCAGCAATTGCTTCACTCTGCGCAATCTGGTGGATTTTTGAGCCTATCCCCATTCCGGCAACGTCCTTAATCCCTATCGCTGCCTTTCCCGCATTCGATGTCCTCAGTGCCAAACAGGTTGCTGAAGCCTATGGACATTGGCTCATTCTGTTATTGATGGGTGGTTTTATCTTATCAACGGCTCTGGAAAAGAGCGGAACTCATAAAAGGCTTGCGCTGGGCATGATCCGATTAGTAGGCTCACATTCGGAAAAACGGATTGTGTTTGGCTTTATGGTTGCCAGCGCTGCTTTAAGCATGTGGATTTCAAACACCGCCACCACATTAATGCTACTACCCGTTGCAATGGCCATCATCCAGTGTGGGCCTGACAATGAGAACACCCGAAAATTTGCCATAGCCCTGTTACTCGGTCTTGGTTATGCCGCCAATATTGGCGGTGTTGGAACTCCGATTGGCACACCACCGAATCTGCTATTTATGAACTTCTACGCGCAAGCGACCGGGGAAGTCATCAGCTTTATCGACTGGATGATGTGGGCTCTGCCCATTGTAATTTTGTTTGTGCCTCTTATGTGGTTATGGCTAACTCGTAAACTAAAGGCACATCAGAGCTATGATCTGCCACCAGTAGGTAAGTGGCGTCCCGAAGAAAAGCGTACCATGGCAGTGTTTACAGTGGTCGCCCTACTTTGGATTTTACGGACCGGCCCATTTGGTGGTTGGAGCGAATTGCTTGGGCTTGAACACGCAAACGATGCCTCAGTTGCTCTGCTTGGGGTTATAGCCATGTTTATGATCCCTAATGGAAAAGGCTGCAAGCTTCTGGACTGGGAGACAGCCAACAGGATTCCGTGGGGAGTGCTGTTACTATTTGCTGGTGGAATTGCCATCGCATCCGCGTTTACTGCATCAGGACTGAGCGAAATTATAGGTAACTCAATGGGCTTCCTGACGAATTTACCGCCTCTTTTATTGATAGTCTCAATTTGCCTGATCGTTACCTTTATTACCGAGCTGACCAGCAACACAGCAACTGCAGCATTACTGATGCCGATACTGGCCGCAGCAGGCGTTGCAGCGGATATGGACCCTGCAATCCTGATGTTCCCAGCAGCAATTAGCGCCAGTTGTGCCTTTATGCTGCCCGTTGCCACAGGCCCCAATGCTGTAATATTTTCCAGCAACAAACTCAGTGTCGAACTGATGGTTAGAAATGGTTTTATTTTGAATCTGATTGGCGCAGGGATCATTACCCTTGTGGTTTATTTCCTGGTCGGTCATTAGTCATTCACAAAAAAAAAACGGACTTGCAGTCCGTTTTTTTTATGCGCGCCTTGCAACTACTTCTCTAAAAACTTTTTGAAAATAGCCTTGGCCTCGTCACTTTTCAATAACTCAGAAAAACTTCTGGCTTCTCGCTCAATGGCCTGTCCTACCATGCTAGCATTTGAACGAATGAGTTGGCGACTGACCTGTAATGCATGTGCTGGTTTTCTTGCCAGTTTTTCAGCTTTTTCCTGCGCAAACTGCCAATAGTTCTCTGCTTCGACAATATCGTTAATAACACCTAATTCTTTTGCTTTTGCAGCATCAAACGGTTCGGCGAGTAATAGTAACTCCGCTGCTCTGACATAACCAATTTGACGTGGCAACAAATAACTGGAACCAGCTTCAGGACACAGACCTAGGTCAACAAAAGGTAAACTGAAATACGTCTGTTCAGTGGCATAGACCAAATCACAATGCAGTAAGAAAGTGGTGCCAATGCCAACTGCGGGTCCAGAAACTGCAGCTACAATAGGTTTGTTAAAACTGTAAAGTTCTTTTAGAAACGACAATACCGGACTGCCGCTATCGAGGACCGGTTGTTCAAGGAAGTCCGCAATGTCATTACCAGCACAGAAACAATCCTTAGCCCCTTTAAATAGCACTACATGGATATCTGAATTGGACTTTGCTTCAGCAAACTCTTTAGTTAATGCCGTATACATATCTGACGTTAAGGCGTTCTTTTTATCGGTTCTGCTCAACTCGATATGCAATACTTTATTTTCAATATGGCTTGATACAAATTCTGACATTCTATCCTTCCTGTTGATTCCAGATGGCATTATTAAGTGACTCCAGTTTCTTCAAGTGCGCCTCAGCTTCTTGTTCGCTGGCTTTTATGACTTTCAGTGGCTGTCGGTTGCTGGAAATACGTCGAATGGTTGTTTCTGTGGCTTGTTGATTTGCTGCGCTCTGACGTCCCAAGGTTAGGCTAGTTTGACCGCCGGTCATTCTCAAATAAACATCGGCCAGAATTTCAGAATCCAGCAATGCGCCGTGTAGCTCACGATGACTATTATCAATATCATAGCGCTTACACAGAGCATCCAGGCTGTTTCGCTGGCCCGGATGCATTTGTCTAGCTAAAACCAACGTATCCAGCACCGTACAATAATCGGAAAGTTTCCCTTTGCTGCTATCAAGCAAATTTAGCTCATGATCCAAAAAACCGACGTCAAAGGGAGCGTTGTGAATAACCAGCTCAGCGCCTTCGATAAACTCGAGAAACTCATCAACAACATCAACAAACCTTGGTTTATCAGCCAGGAATTCGTTAGTGATGCCATGAACCTCAATGGCGCCTTCATCAATCTCTCGATCAGGCTGTAGATATTGATGATAGTGATTACCAGTAAATTTTCGGTTAACAAGTTCGACACAACCAATCTCAATAATTCGATGGCCATCTGAGGGTTCAAGACCCGTTGTTTCTGTATCTAATACGATCTGTCTCATATCGGTAATTTTCTCGATTATACGCCTGCTGTTCGCAGTACTTTTTCGACGCCTTTATTGGCCAGCTCATCGGCAATTTCATTTTCTGCATGACCACTGTGCCCTTTGACCCAGTGCCAGCTGACCTGATGTCGTGCCACCTGCTGATCCAGTTCCTGCCATAAATCCTGATTCTTGACCGGCTTTTTGTTAGCAGTCTTCCAACCTTTGGCTTTCCAGTTTTCCAGCCACTGGTTAATACCATTTTTGACATAGACCGAGTCGGTAGTCAGTTCAACCTGACATTTACCTTTTAAAGCCTTCAAAGCCTCAATTGCAGCCATCAGCTCCATTCGATTATTGGTCGTATTTAACTCACCACCAAACAGATGCTTCTCATGCTTACCATAGCGCAACAGGGCGCCCCATCCGCCAGGGCCGGGATTGCCCTTACAGGCACCGTCTGTATAAATTTCTACTTTTTTCACAAATTCGTTCTTCTAGTTGTTTACTTGATCAAGTTGTTTCGTTGATATGTTTGCCAATTTGCCAGCCATTGCTACCGACAGATTTTCTTCCAGCGGCCTGATAGGTGTCATTGTAGAGACCTTTTTCTGCACCTTTACCATATAAGCTATCGGTGCGGACATCCAGGCCTTACTCATCTGGCTTTTGCGTTGGAAACTTTTAAAGCCTCTCCACCATGGGCAGCCAATGGTTTCGACTTCTATTGTTTTAAAACCCAGCAAATTGAACCAATCCGTATAACGACTCAGTGTATATCGATGAAGCGGCAAGTTACGTCGCTTATGTGCCAGTCGCAATCTACCCTGCCAGTACCAAGGATTATCCGGAGCGTAAATTAGAGCATATAAATACCCTTGGGGAGCCAGGCTGCGATGTATCTCCCCAAGTAAAACGCTTGGATTTTCGGTGTACTCAAGCGCATGACTGATAACCACACTTTGCAGGGAGTCAGTCATAAACGGCAATTGTTCTGGGTCAGCCTCGACACAATGTTCAAGGCTTTTGCCCAGTCTAATTTCCTGCTCAAAGACATTATCAGGAAGACTTAGGCATTGAGTCAGACTGTCAAGGGTTAACAAATAACCGCCATGATATTCTTCCAGATGACTTTGTAACCACTCCTGCCAGATGTAACGAATCCGATTACCAGCAGGTAATTCTGGCCAACTGAGTTCAGACAGTTTTATCGTCATAGTTATTTCATCTTTAATGAGGACTGGACAAGGCAAGTTGCCAGTCACTGGTCGGTTATGTACATTAGAGGTCATGCTAACCCGACAAATGGACTCAAGCAAGCCAGTGCGTATTATTCCTTTGAAAGCCTTCAGTGATAACTATATCTGGGTGATATTTTCTCCCGATGGTAAACAGGTATCAGTCGTTGACCCTGGAGATAGCCACCCAGTTATAGAGTTTCTTGAAGAGAACGACCTCAAACTCAACAGTATTCTCATCACTCACTATCATAATGACCATATTGGCGGTGTTCAAAAACTTAAAGACCGCTATCACTGCCATGTATATGCCTCTACACATGATAATTTAAGCTTTACCGATACGGAGCTTGATGAAGGCGACCATATCAGCTTGTTTGGTGATGCGTATCAGTTTTCCATCCTTCGTCTACCCGGCCATACCATGGGGCATATCGGCTACTATGGACAAAATCTTGATGGTCAGAACCTGATATTTTGTGGCGATACTCTATTTAGAGCAGGTTGTGGCCGAATGTTTGAGGGAACTCCCGAGATTTTTTACCACACTCTTCAGAAACTGGCGAAGCTTCCTGCCAATACTCTGGTTTACTGTACCCATGAATATACTTTGGCCAATATTGCATTCGCCAAAACCGTGGAGCCAAACAACACTGAGCTGTTAAATCTTGAAGAAAAGTGCGTGCAATTAAGGGAAAAGAATCTGGAAACCTTGCCGTCTACCATTGAAAGTGAACTGAATACCAACCCCTTTTTACGTTGCTCGCAAGCGACTGTGATACAGGCCGCAGAAAAGGCAACCCTTAAAAGTCTCTCTGATCCTGTGGAAACTTTTGCTACAATCAGACAACTAAAAGATAATTTTTAATAAATATAAATGCCTATGAAGCGCTTGCTATTGATAAGTTGTTTGGGTTTAACAGCCTGTAGTACCCTTGTAAAACAAGAAGATACAGTCAATGACCCTCGTTTTAATAATCCTCAAACGGCCGAGGATGGAAGTCCGTTGCCCGCTCCTGAGCTGGATAACGACAATCCATTAATACTGTCAGATTCAGAGGTTCCACCTTTTGTTCCCAACTTATGGGAACACCTGGCCGGCGAACAAAGTTTTGCCAATGTCCAGCACCCACGAATTGATGCCTTTAGAGAACAATACCTTAAGAGCCCGCATCTGCTGCTGAAGCGCGCAGATAAAGCTGCGCCGTACCTCTACTACATCATTACCGAGCTTGAAAACCGAAATATGCCGGTCGAGCTAGCTTTTACCCCTATGGTAGAAAGCAATTTCGATCCTCTGGCACACTCGGTCGTTCAGGCTGCTGGAATGTGGCAGTTTATGCCTAAAACGGCGAAGGGCTTTGGTATCACAATCGATGAATGGTACGACGGCCGCCGTGACATTGTAGCCTCTACCCATGCCGCACTAGATTACTATCAGTACCTAAACAAAATGTTTGATGGCGACTGGTTACTGACTGTTGCCGCCTACAACGTAGGCCCGGGTAATGTGATGAAAGCCATACGTGCCAATAAGCGCCAAGGCAAGCCAACCGACTACTGGTCTCTTAAACTACCAAAAGAAACCATGCGCCATATACCAAAGTGGTTGGCATTGTCGGATATTTTCCTGAATGCACCTAAATATCAGGTAGATTTACCCTTAATCGATAATCAGCCGGCCTTTGTAGAGGTAGAAGTTGATGCTCCTGCAAACTTAATGGAGCTGGCAAAAATTGCACAAATAGACAAAGATACTTTTTATCGTCTGAACCCTGCCTACAACCGTCTATTTGTTCCTGAGCACCATAAAAAGGCAACTATTCTGGTTCCGGTTGAGACGGTCGATCATTTCAATCAGGGACTTTTAGAGATAGATCCCAAACAGTTGATGGCTTCTGTCAGCTACAAGGTCAAATCCGGTGATAACTTGAGCGTCATTGCCAAGAGGCATAATACTTCGGTTAAAACCATCAAGCAGCTGAACGGCCTAAAGTCGGATTTTCTTAAAATCGGTCAAGAATTAAAAATGCCTGGCATTATCAATGCTACTGAGTATGAGAAAAACTTCTTTGCAACATTAAGCAAAAACCAGCAGCGTCGTCGCTACCAGGTATACAACGTCCGCTCCGGTGATAGTCTGTGGACTATTGCCAAAAAGTTTGGCGTTAGCACCCGGCAACTTGCTAACTGGAATGGTATTGCTCAAAACAGCACCATTCGTATCGGGCAGAAGTTAAAAGTATGGCCTCGCGGTTATGCCAACTATGCATCAAACAAAAGCTCATACCAGGTCAAAAGTGGAGATTCGTTATACACCATTGCTCGACGCTTCAACGTCAAGGTCAGTGATTTAACCAAGTGGAATGGCTTAAAAAATGCATCATTAATCAAACCAGGACAGACGCTGACAATTTACAGCAAATAGTTAAGCAGTCTTATAGAAGAGTTATTACAGATTGACTGGTAGATATAAAAAAGGGGCTTACTAGCCCCTTTTTTATTATCCACCGAAACAGTTTCTATTAACTTCTAAATAGAACCTTTTCCTTCTTGAAGAATACCGTTGTCCAGTAAAGCAAACCACCAGCTAATACCGCAGTTGATATCAACAGAATGGTAATCAAACCGTAATCAACCGTACCCTTAATCAAGTCTTTCATTGCCAGTGCAACATTGGTTACCGGAATCATGGCAGTTTTAACATTGAGCTCCATACCCGGAACAAATGCCACAATTACTGGCATAAAGCCAATCATAAAGATAGGCGACATATAGGCCTGAGCCTCTTTCATGTTCTTGGCATAAATTGATGCGCTAAGCATGATGGAGGCAAATATGCTGGTTAACGGCACCAATAAAACTGCAACTAACAACAGATCAAGACTCGAGATATTCGAAAGGAAATCCAGACCTCCCCCGGACTGCTTTCCTGTCAAACTATCAGGATCAGCAGCTACTGATGAGTCCATGGCAAAGAAGCTAAATATCCAAACCCAGAACAGGTAACTGAGCAACGTCACCACCACCGTAAAGAAACTCGCAGTAAAGATAACGCCGAACTTGGCCATTACGATTTGTCCTTTAGACATAGGTGTCAGCAATAATGTCTCCAGCGTTCCACGTTCTTTTTCACCGACGCCTAATTCAAGTGCTGGATACATGGCTCCGGAAACTGCCAATGCAATCAATAAATAGGCAAGCAATGGACCTGCAAACTCACCCGTTTTTTCACGCTGAGAGGCGAAGTTATTTTCTTCAATCAGGATAGGCTTATTAAAGGCTTTAACGTTGTCGGTGGTTAAATTAAAGTTGCGGCCCAACTCCATTCTCTGTGTATTATTAAAAGCATCCACCACATCATCAACCCGCTTACCTAAAATATTATCCAGTCTGGTTGATTCTTTAGAATATACTTTTAAGACTTCCTGCTTTCTTGACTCTGCAGGTAAGCTAACGCCATCGGGAACTTCGAAAATATAATCGACCTTTTTATCCATGATTGCAGTTTTATAATCATCCGATTCAAGTTCGACGTTAATAAAACCTTTCTCCCGAGTAAACAAATCCTCAAAGCCAGGTAGCATCACGCTGTTAACGAATGCCACTTTAATTTCTTTATTCTCTGCTTCTTCGGTTTTGCTTGCGGTAAACTTACCAATTGCAAAAAACAAAACGGGGAAAATAAGCGTTGGTAACAAAATAGAAAATATTAGCGTTTTTTTATCGCGTAGAATTTCCAGTAATTCCTTTTTGTAAACTAACCACATGTTAAGCTACCTCTTTCTTATTATTTACACTGGCAAGGAAAGCATCATACAGTGAGCCTGATGCAGTGCTTGCTGCAAACTCATCTGTAGGCCCAAAGAATTTCGTTTCTCCCAAGTCAATCAGGCAGACTCTATCACAGAGCTTTTCAACTTCATGCAAATGGTGAGTTGAAAAGATAACCGACATTTCACTGCCTTTGTAACTTTGGATAAAATCGAGAACCGTCTTGGCTGAAATCACATCAAGACCTGTGGTTGGCTCATCAAAAACCAACACTTTTGGCTCGTGAATTACCGCCCGAGCAATGGATGCTCTTTGCATCATACCCGTTGAAAGGTCATCCGCACGCTTCCCTGCAAATGAATGCATATCCAGCATCGTAAAAATCTTCTCAATACGCTCATCGATTTGTTGGCGTGAAAGCCCATGCATACGACCAAAATAGGCAACATTTTCACGAACACTCAAACGGTGGTAGAGTCCAGTTTTACCTGATAGGAACCCAATTTGCTTTTGTGCATAGCGAGGCTCTTTGGTCACATCATGCCCGTTAATCAGAATCTGACCTGCAGTTGGCTCCAATGCAGTTGAAAGCATACGTAATGTTGTTGTCTTTCCAGCTCCATTAGGCCCTAACAAACCAAGAACCTCTCCTGCGTTGCAGCTGAAAGACACATTTTTTACAGCGTGGAAAACACCCTCACCCTCTCGAGGGTCACTAACCGTCTTACCTTTCTTCTTTTTTGCTTCCTTTTTATCGTAGGCAAATGTTTTTGCGAGATCTTTAATCTCTATCATCTTGCTCCCCTTTTACTTTAACAGCGTCCTTTGATGGTTCGCTTTTCTTTAAGATAGTCGTAATCTTGTTATACAAAGATTTTCGAATGTAGCTAAGTTTTGGTTTGTTGTCATCTGTAAACTCTACTGGTCTACAAAGTTTCATGGTCTGAATGCCCATGCGAGCTATAAGTAGGCCTACTCCAATACCCTGCGCCACTTTTGTGGAGACAGTTGCAGTTAAACTTTTACCTAACAACTCTGCTCCAGCATCAGCAAGCATATCACTTGCACCAGCCAACATCATGTTAGTCATTACCTGCCTGGTAAGTCCTATTCGTCCCAGTGTTGTTTGCGGGCAGCCATAAATACGGGATACCTCCTGTAGCATTTTACTGCTACGCCAGGCAACTAATGCCATATCCGCTGCTGCTAATGGGCTTAATGCAACCATAATCGCCGACTCAGTTGCATGCTTTGTAATGGTTTCAAGTGCAATCTCATCTAAGCCTTCGAGCACAGTTTGCGAGTAGAGCTGAATGAGTTCCCGGTCATTATGAACCTGTTGTTTTTGGCCAGTATATATTGATATTGGACCTGATAGATCAAGGTGCTGGCCAATTTCGGTATTAACATCATCTATCAACTTCTGGCTCTCACCATAGGTATTTTCAGAAATTAGTTGTGAGAAAGCCTCCTGCTTGTTTTTTCTATTTCTGAGTTTTCTCCTGCTTAACCAGCCTTTTACTAGACCAATTGCCCCACTAACAACTGCAAGTCCAGCAACAACGGTAGCAGCGATACCCAAAACTTTGTTAAAGGAAAAAAGGTTTTGAATAAATAAATAAGATTCATAGACAGCCGCACCAGCAACAAAGGTAAATAGTGCTGGCCAAAATAGTTTTCTAATTCCTTTATTTGATTTTTTATCCAAAAGTTTTGGTTTAATAGTGGTCGATAATGAGCGTCTACCAAGCTGACTTGAATCAGTCAAAGATTTCTCAGCAATTTCATCAAATAGTTTTTCATTAACTTTTTCAACCGATATATCTGCGTTCCTGCTTTTAATTTTTACTGGCTTATCCTTCATCGAAACTTGTCTCCTATCAAAAACTGCAAGACTTTATCCATCCGGATATGCGGAAGAATACTGCTTGTTAAATTGCCTGGAATCGCAAAATCAACAAAGTCATACTGTTGCTCCTGCCATGCATCCTTTGATAATGCTTGCGATGAAAGCTTACCGGGATAATTGATAATTTCTTCGCCTGATGAAAGCTCTACCCCTTTTACACACATCAGTTTTTGTCCCTGATGTTCAGCCATTACTGCCTCAGTGACTTTTATTGCACTAATCGCTAAGGTTTCCAGCTCAATACCTTCGTATTGAATATCGTTTCGAGAGTCTTGCAGCATTTTCTGGAGGAATGATTCCAAATCCCTATGCTGCTCTGGCGGTACATGATCAGCTTTGGTTGCTGCAATAAGTAGTTTGTCGATAGAAGGACTGAACATTCTTTTAAGCCAGTTTGAGTGACCATAGTGGAAACTCTTTAATAGCTCACTTAATGTAAACTGCATATTACGGTAATTTTGATAACCGTTATTCAGAACTTCAAGACAATCAACCAATAAAATCTGACGATCAACTTTTTCAAAATACTCTTTGAAGAAAGGCTCAACAATTTGCTTTTTGTAATAGTTAAATCGTTTCTCTAGCGTTCGAATCAAACTCTCTTCTGATAATGAACTCCAGTCAGAACTTAAGATATCAATATCAAGTACTGGGAAAAAGTCTAATACCGGGGCTCCCGAAAGCTCGCCTGGAAGAATAAACCGCCCAGGTTGTAATAAATTATAAGTCTGTTGCTGGCTAAAATGCTGCTTGATAAAGGATTTATATGCAGACGATACTTCGGCCACCTCCTCATCGGGTAGAGGCTTTTGATAAATCATCTGAGCCGATTGCTCTCTCCAACTGCTTTCAAGGACATCACCACTTTGTTCCAGTAGCTCACGACATTGCATAGACCAGTCTTTAAAAGATAGCCTTAAAAGTGGTAAGTCTAATAGCCATTCACCGGGATAGTCGATAATGTCTATTGTTAAATGGCTGTGTTTCTGAAGTTTCTGCAACCATTCATTTTTTATGGTGTATCGAATATCAAGTTGCGCCTGTGATACGCCTGTAGTTGAGGCCGGCCATTTTGGTTGCGCTCCGAAAATAGCGTCTAGAGACTGCTTATATTTAAACTCAGGGATATGAAGCTCATCATAGGAACTAACTTTTGTCGCTAATATGCGCCCTTCTTTGGCAGCACGAAGGAAAGGTAGCTGATCATTGTCCACTATATGCAAGAGCTGATTCATGAAGGAAGTGATAAATGCAGTCTTACCAGCACCGCTTAAACCGGTGACAGCTATCCTGATTCTTTTATCAACTCCGCGCTCTACAAGTTGCTCAGCTTTAGAAAGCAGCCTTTTAATGGAGCTTTTGTCACTCATACATTAACCATATTTAACTTTTAGTCATTATAAAACACTAAACGATTAGGCATTATATCGAATCGTAAACAGATATTTCTGGCTACTTAGGAGAAAACAGGCAAAAACTGTAGCAGTTAGTGGCGCAGGCTTGGCACTGAAAAAGCTTAGCTACAAATCGTTCGCTAACTGTTCAATAAACTGTTTATAAGACTCATTCAATTCAAAAGTTGTAGAAATTAGAATCTTATTGAATACGGCATTTTGAGCTAGATATGCCTTAAACTGCTCGTAACTAAGATTTTCTAACCGCTGAATGAGCAAATCACTTGGATTTTCCAAGTCAAATAAGTGAGATATGTGCCGTAAAGCCTTGTTATCCGCTTCTAGCAAACTAAGATTAGTAATAATGCTTTTCTTAAACTCTACAAAGTCGTTACGTGATAGCTTCTTTGGGAAATCACCGAGAAAATAAATTACTTCCTGTATAATCTGTTCAGTTTGCTCAGGGTCGCTATTATCAACCTCGATAAATAGCGGTGAATTATCGACCTCAAGATATACAATATCGTAAAGGTCTGTATTAACAAGAGTATTCGATTTGTTCACAAGAAACTCATGATCTATTCCCTTGCTCCAACTAAGAAGAATGAAATACATTAGCTCTGACTCTTCCCAGTATTGCCCTCCTGGTACTGAACTCAAATATACAGAAATACGACTTTTATTATCAGTACTGCTCTTAAATCTTAAAGCAGTTTTCTCTGAGGTTTTAATGGCATGAGATTCCATGGCAACGTTAACTAAAGGTAACTTAGACATCAGCTTGAAACTATCGTCATATGCTTCCAACAGAAAGCCTCCCTGCAATGAAACTAGAAGGTTTTCCTGGGCAACCCTGTTAGATGTCGATAAAGGAATAAACAAAACTTTATTGAGTTCATTAATAACTGTCGTTTCGTGAGCTGAAGGATATCGCATGGAGAATAAGTGGAGATTGTCAGAAACCGAATATTTTATATAAGGAAGGCCAGCAAGACTTGCACAGTTAAGCTGAACGCACGTAAAGTTATTATCAATTGCAAGAGCGAATTCAACTACTTTGGAGTTATTGGATGCTAGTTGTGTCTTTACCTTATAACTAGCGGGCAATTGATATACTGAAGCAGGTTCAAGTCCCGCACTCGAAGAATCAGACACTGTCGGAACATTAAGAATTTTTTTGTAATGATATTTAAGAATATTATCAATCGATATAGAAGGTAACCGGTTAAAAAATAATTGAGATAATTCTATTCTACGTTCCGATTTGAATGAACCAATATAATTCAGAAAGCCCTCTGGAGTATCTAGACTTAACTGTATATCTGAATAAAGTTTATCTTTAAGATCTGCAACTTCCTTATCGGTTAAAGAGTGGTTTGGCGAATAATCTTTACACCAGAACTGTTGTTGGAAATAGTAAAAATTAATACGATCATTTTCTATATAAGAGCAGTTAAAAAGTCCTGCTGTTAGGCCAATTAACCAATCATTTTGTTGTGGCTTGAGTGGATCTTCTGAAAATAATGGCAAAGCAATTAAATTCTTTAACACTACTTCAGCATTATCAGTATTAATCTCAAAGTTGCTAGCATTAAACTGACGATTAATTACCCCTAGAAGCCTCTGTTGATTGATTCCACCAAAGACTATTAACTCTACTGACGATAATTTAGTAGATGACAACCTTTGCAACAGATTTTCAAGTTGTGAGTCTAATTGCTCTTTTGGAAGCTTTACAATCAAGCTTTGATGAACATTACTATTGATATAACTGACTTTAAGCCCACTGTTAGATAATTCATTTTTTATCGATGAAAAAGTCGCTACTAACTCATTTGAGCTGCTAGCTTGTAATAATATATAGTGGCTTGAAATATTTGCATCAATTAACTGAATCTGAAAACCATCTGCTATTCCCTCTGATAAACTTGATTTAATAGAGGTATAAAAGTCTTCTGCTTTTAAAGGAAAGCATAGAATAAGGAAGGTAATTAGTAATAATTTACGCATAGAAAAAAGGCCTCAGTAGAGGCCTTTATAAAACATTAATCGTTTAATGCCAACTCTTTCTTCATACTTTCAATTTGTTGTATGTAAGAAATGTAAGCGTTTGCATTCTTAGATACATTCTTATAGTTTTTTGCCCTTTCGAGCGCTGCTATTGCTTGATCCGGTTGACCCATTCTTTGATGTGCAACACCCATTTGTAAATAAGCGTATCCTGCATCACCATCTCTTAGGTTACCTTTTCTAATGGCAGTCCTGAAAGATTCAATTGCCTTTGCATATTCTTCGTCATCGAAGTAAATGGTAGCGATCTCATAGTCGTATTTACCACTACTGGTGAAGCTTGAAGCTTTCTTATATGCATTGATTGCTTTTGCACTTGCCTTAGCATATTTGTAGCTATTAGCAATATTACGCCAAATATCTTCGTCTGCTTCAACAATACCTTTATTAACGCCTTCTTCAAGTCGGTCAGCAGCTAACAAAGGTACTTGATTATTTGAGTACAGTGCAGAGAGTTGCTTGTAATTTGTCTCTGAATCCCACATGCCGTTCATATATGCAAGCTCAGCTAATGCAAGCATATCAGCTGACTTGCCTCGCTGACTTAAAACAGCAAAAAGGTTGTTGTACATAGATTTTTCAGCAGGGAACAATTCAACCATTTCGCGACCAATCACCTCAGCTCCTGCCAAATCTTTCAATTCGATGTGCGCAGCGAATAGCATGCTGTAAAGAGGCTTTGTAGACTTACTGCCCTCTTTAATTGCTAGGTAGGCTGGACATATAGCAGATCTAAAGTCTTGGTTTTGGTAAAACAAACTCGCATAAGTTGCATAAGAAGTAGCAGGCGGGTTTATAACCTCTTCAAAATACTCTTTCATCCAGCGCAATGCAGCATCATAATTGTCTTGTGATGCATCAATCTGAGCGAGCCCCAACCTTAAATTGACTTCGTTTTGCTTACCCAGAACGCCTGTTTCCATTGCTCGGATAAATTCTCTTTTTGCGGCTGCATATTGAGATTGCTCACGATAGTTTAAACCGAGTAAGTATATTGCTCGGCCAACTGCAGCTTTATCGCCAGAGTTTGCAATCAATTCTTGTAAAATCGCGATCGACTCAGCGTATTTCGCATCAGCATAAGCTTCGTTAGCAGCAGTAATTTTCTTGTATGCAGACTCAGAAGTTATAGTTGGAACCTTTTCCTCGTCATACTCACCTTCTTTTGGCGCAAGCAATCTACAGCTACTTGTGTATTTGGTCTCTGGCAATGCATTTGCCACAGAACCAAACGCCAAAGAAATGACTCCAACAATGTATGAAATTTTAGTCATAATTCTTACTTTACTCAGAGTTAGTTATCCAGCTGGAAGTCTAATTTATACTTCATATCACGCTGATGGATTGGCTGGCCGTTAACAATACGCGGTTTAAACTTCCATTTGCGAATTGCTCTTAGAGCCTCTCTTCGGAACATACCTCTAGGGTTTTCGTCAATTACCCGAATGTTTGACGGTGAACCATCTGGAGCAATGTCGAATTGAAACATTACATACCCTTCAATTCCTTCAAGAGCAGCCTTCTGCGGGTATTCTGGCGGAACAGTTACCAAAGGAATAGCTTCACCATCACCCATACCTGAGAAATCAGTTGTACCCAATCCACCGATAAATATTCCACCGCCATCCATAGTAGCGTCAATATTATCAATTTTGATATCAACTAATGCTGTTACAACCTGCTTTTGCTCAGGAACATCTTGTTGCTGAGGTGGAGGTGGCTCTTTTGGTGGTGGCGGCTTTTTAGGAGGTGTACGCTCTTTACGTTGTACATCCTTTTCCTCTTCAATAAAGCCAATATCCACATTCACATTTTCTCGTTCTTTTTCTTGATTACCTGCAGTGTCAATCAATGCATTCATCAATAAGAAAATGCCAAGTACGATACCTATAGCCAGTAATGCGCTTAGTAATACTCTTGCCATGTTATTCAACCTTTTCCGTTGCAACAGATACAGTAGCCCCGGAACTCTTTGCAATATCTAAAACCTCAAGCACCAACCCAGCTCGAGCCTTTTTATCGGCCTGGATCACTACTTCACCTTCAAGGTTCTCGGTTCTTAGCGACTGAA
This sequence comes from Kangiella profundi, assembly GCF_002838765.1. Classification (NCBI taxonomy): domain Bacteria; kingdom Pseudomonadati; phylum Pseudomonadota; class Gammaproteobacteria; order Kangiellales; family Kangiellaceae; genus Kangiella; species Kangiella profundi. Next base: position 1,931,787 of record NZ_CP025120.1, read on the forward strand.
TCTTAGCTTTGATTTCAGCAGGCTGCAGCATATCTTTGTCGATAAAAATCTGATTCTTATCGTCAATTGCTACGAAAATATAAGCATTCTTTCTTTCTTCTGCTGAATCAGCAGTAGGTTTACTTACATCAACGCCAGCCTGTTTCACAAATACAGTCGTAACGATAAAGAAGATAAGCATGATAAACACGATGTCTAGCATCGGTGTCATATCAATTTCTACATCTTCCTGTTTTCTTTGAGTCTCAATAGCCATTAAGGTTCACCAAATTCTAGTGATGTGGAAGATTATCAGCTAACTGATGCGACTTAATATAAGCTGTTTGCTCAAGGCGGCTGCTAAAGAAAATACCAGACAGAGCTGAAACCATACCAGCCATTGTTGGGATTGTAGCTTTAAAAATACCACCAGCCATTTGACGAGCACTACCGGAACCTTGCCCAGACATACTCTCAAACACATCAATCATACCGGTCACGGTACCTAACAGGCCAAGTAATGGACAAATTGCAATTAGAGTCTTTATTAGAAGCATTCTCTGGTTGAGTGCTTCTCGGGCAATGGATACCCATGCTTCTCTAATTCTGTGTGCATGCCATGACTTGGTATCTTCACGAGCGTTCCATTGAGCAACCATCATTCTGGCTTCTTTAGGGAACTGGCTGTAAATGTACCAATACCTTTCGATAATAAATGTCCACATCAAGAAGAGAACGAGTCCTATCCACCATAGGACCCATCCACCTTTATCAATAAAATCTAATATCGTATAGATTAATTCCATAAGAATTACCTATCCGTTACTTTCTTCGTGCTGAGCCATTAAGCCAGTGCTTTGCTCTTCAAGAACATGAATAATACTTTTGCTCTTGCCAGCAACTACAGCGTGTAAGAAAGTCAAAGGAATCGCAGCTAATAGACCCCAAACTGTTGTTACCAACGCCTGAGAAATACCGTCAGCCATAGTTTTCGGGTCACCTGTACCGTATAGGGTGATTGACTGGAACACTTCAATCATACCTACAACTGTACCCAATAGACCTAGAAGAGGACCAAGTGCTGCAATAACTTTAATTAAGTTAATACCACGCTCAATTTTAGGCGTTTCTTTAAGAACAGCTTCGTCCAACTTAAGTTCCAAGTTCTCTACGTCCTCATTACGATTCGCTTGGTAAACCTTCATGATACGCCCAAGAGGGTTGTTTCCTGGTGTAGAAGACTTCTTTTGAGATTGAACTTTTGGTCCAGTAACGAAGTATAGAGTGAAGATTCTTTCAAGTGCGATCAATAGACCAATTACAAGAAGTACCATTACTGTTTTACCAGCAAAGCCACTAAACTCCCACAAACGGTCAACAAGGCTCATTTTCTGCTTTTCTAGCTGAAGAATTGCGCCTTTACTTGGATCCAGGAATAAGCCTGCGTAACCTGAGTTAGTAGACTGGAACTCTTCCACTTGATTAAGTACACGAGAGTCAGGTTGTACTTGCAATGTTTTGATAACACCTTTATCAAAGAACAAATACTCGCCACCAGAAATAAGATTGAATGTACCAACACGTGTAACTGTTTGCTGTTCTGAACGGCCACCTTCATTCACTACATCTGCAGTAAATGTTGTTGTTTCGCCTTGCTCTGACATCTCTTGAAGCATTAATACCCAGAATGCACGCAATTGTTCCATCTTAGGTAAAGCATCAGCTTCAGTAAGAGTATTCAACAAGCCTTGACGACCTGGATACTGAGCACTTACTAATGATGTACCGATATCGCCTGTCATGCTATTTGCTGCCTGACGAACTACACCGAATAACTCACCCAAGTTACCTTGCTTGATTCGAAGGTCTTCAGCAATCTGAGTTAACTGTTTTTCGTTTTCATCAAACTGTGCTTTTAATCGCTCACTCTTAGCTTCTTCTGCAGCCAAACGTGCTTTTGCGTCAGCTAAAAGTTGTTGTTGACGATTACGCTGTGATCTGAACTGTTGAACACGCTGCTCGTTAACCTGTTCTTGAATGCGTTCTTTGTCACGAACTTTTTTCAAAAGATCTGCATGTGACAAACTCTCTGCCGCATTAGTAGCAACAGATGCCAGCGCGAAGACGCCAGCTAATGTAATAGCTAGGATATTTCTCATTGTGCTGCCTCCGCTACAGGAACTGGGACTTTGAATAGAACTGGTGATGAAATACCACGAGAGAATTTAATCGCGTTATTAACAGAGTCTAGATACTCTTCAGGTAGTGTTTCCCACTTACGCTCTAACTTGTTCCAGTAGGCACCACGCTTACCGTCCAGCGTCAAATAAACGTAAGTCAAACGGCCGACACGTAAGAATTCAACTTCAAGCGGCTCACCGTTAGCATCAATGCTACCAGTATCCACAGATACCGCGTTACCGTATTGCATTTCAATTTGGTAAGCTTCTAGAATTTTACGATACTTTTCTGAAACTGAAACGTTCGCATCATCCATTAAAGCATAAAGATTTTGAACACGAGTTTGACGTGCGTCCAAGTTGAAAGGGATATCCAACTCAACGAACTCATCAAGAGTTGTGATCATTTCGTCCATTAAAGGTAAAACACCCTTCTCAGTTTCATCGATACTCTCCATTTCCTGGACACTATCAACAATCTGCTTTTCCTGACTAGCAATCTGCTTTTCAAGTTGAGCATTATAGATACGAAGGCTGTCTACTCTTTGTAGAGTATTTCGATATTCAAGAGATAAATCAGTTGCTTCTTCAGCTAACTTATTTACCGTGGTTTGCGTGCTGGCAGCAGCACGGTCAATCCGCTTCTCGATATTCATTGATGATTCAAATTGGCCAGCTGCAAATGAACTGCCCATGACAGCAGTTGCCAGAACGGCAGCAGCTGTTTTTTTCAAAAATAGTTGTTTTTTCATAAACTTACCCAAATTTCTGTTCAGAAATCTTTGCTTTTGATTGCCAATGCTTTTGAAAACTAGAGCTTTCAGACAAAAAAATCAAGTGATTTATCGTCCAGCAAAAAGCCTTAATTTTAAAAGCATTAACGCCAGCCTTACGGCCTAAACTTGTGGACAAAGAGGCCAACTATAAAGAGAAAGGCGGTATGGGTCAACAAATGTATCGGGGGAATTAACAATTCTTTATGCAATACATAACTTTATCTTATAACTCAGTAAAGCGTCCGAATTGCTTATAAAACTGTGTGTTATCAGAAGTTGATGCTACCGCTTAACTTTATATACTTTGGGCTTTGGAATGTATAAGGAACCAAGCCTCTGGCATCTAAATCCATTGACTGTGACATCGAATCATTCAAGTGCGCAGCACCCAGCAGATTCATCAAATCAATTCGTATAACTAATCCGGTTTTGTTCCATTTGGTCTGATACTGAAGACCAATATCTAGGGTTGTGTCTTCAAACTCAAGCAGTCTCGCTTCCCCCCTATCAAGGGCTAGCTTACTATCCTGCTTATTAACATTAGCAGCAAAAGTCCAGTCTTCAGCAAAACGCATTCCGCCATACAGAGAAATAGCGTTTGCCTCAAAGGGTGTTTCTTGCTCTCTAATACCTAAAAACTGTTCGTGATATAAACCTTTGGCTGTTTCAACCGAAGCCCCTATCGTTAGATCATCACTGACTTGCCGGCTAATCTTTATTTCAATACCTTCTAGATTTTGCTGAAATCCCTCAATACCAGCCAGATTTGATTTAAGGTTAATGGCCTCAGGGGAACCGTCCATATCAAAATCATAATAAAAGCGATACCCGGCTTCCTGCTTGCCCATTTCAGCTAGCGTTGACTCAGTGGTGACAAGGTCTAGATCAGACTTCATATAACTAATCGTCACATCCCACCCTTCACTTATTTCCTGATTAAACCCTAAAGCCATAGCATTTTGCCTCAGGTGTTTCTCTTCAAGTAGGTTATTTACTGAATCATCAAAGCTGACCGAAACAGGTAGGCTCTGTTTACCATAGTTTATGAAAAACTGGGAACTTTGATTAGGCATCTGGTAGCCGGCGAATAAATTAGCATTTGGTCTCTTGCTGCCAGAGTCGGACAAATCCAACGAAACCAACCACTCACCCTGATCTTCATCTTTGATGTTAAAAGACAGGGGGTCACTTTTCAGACGTTCTCTGCCGAAGTCTTTTAGCTGATTATTAGCCAATAAGCTTACACTTATATCATTGGCAGTGACTCGCACACTCGAATCATCGATTACAAATGGATTAAAGCCCGAGAACTGTGTTCCGGGAAGACTCTCCATTATAAACAACTCATCATTCATGAATGAACCACCCTGCTCCATGCTCTCAGCATAGCTGCTAAGCGCTATTGAGCTCATCGATGCCAATAGTAGCGCCCTGATTGCAGGCACACGGAATGGCTTTGAGATTGGTTTTATCATCACTGCACGACTCTTAATAAATGAACATTCACTTTGTAATTTTTTAAAAGGGTTGATTTTTCCCAGATTTTCAAGAAGTTAGAAACCAATACAGTTCCTGAACCAAACCCTTTTAGCATTCATTCAGTATAGGTAAACGCCTGATTTCTTTCAATGATAAGAGTTGTAAAATTAGGTAAAACTCACAAGTTTCCATGCTAACTGCCTGTATTTTGTGGCTTTATCCCCAGACTCGGCTATTCATGCCAAATTAACATTGGTATGATGATGACTTCTTATAAAAACAATTTTGCTGAATGAGCTCACAACCTTTGACTAGAACCTTGCTTACGGCACTTCTGAGCGGCCTTGCTTGCTGGTCTTGTCAGCCCCAAGGTGATATGGAATCAAACCAGAGAGATAGTCTGCTGGTTTACTGTTCTGAAGGAAGTCCAGATGCATTCAACCCTCAATTAGTCAGTTCAGGCACATCCTACGACGCAACGGCCCATACTATTTATAATCAGCTGGTCACCTATAATCCAGGAACCACAGACATTGCCCCAGCTTTGGCCGAATCCTGGCAAATTAGCGACGATGGCACACGTTATCGCTTCAAGCTAAAAGAAGGCGTCAATTTTCATGGCAATCAGGACTTTACCCCAACTCGTACATTAAATGCTGATGATGTTATCTTTAGCTTTAATCGCCAAAGGCTCAGCTCACACCCATTTCATGAAGTTTCAGGCGGCCGGTATCCTTATTTTTATTCCCAGGGTCTCGATCAGCTTATTCTTGATATCAACAAAATCAGTGATAAAGAAGTAGAATTTGTCCTATCACGACCTGAGAGTCCTTTTCTGGCCATTCTTGCGACCCCATTCGCTTCAATACTCTCCGCCGAGTATGCAGAAGTGTTACAGGCGCTCAATAAATTAGAGTGGTTAGACAGCAAGCCCATTGGTACAGGCCCATTTCGGTTCAAGCGCTACGAGCCGGATTCTTATATACGCTACGAGGCATTTGCCAATTACTTCGGTGGTGCCCCCAAGATAAAGGATCTGGTTTACTCTATTACACCAGACGCAGCTATGCGCTTTGCACGTTTTAGTGCTGGTGAATGCGACATCATGAGTAACCCTCTACCAGTCCATCTTCGGATTGCCCGCCAGAACAAATTGAACATACTGGAAGTACCCGGTTTTAACGTTGCTTACTGGGCATTCAATGTTGAAAAGCCACCATTTCACGATGTCAAAGTGCGACAGGCACTATCCATGGCGATTAACCGGGAAGCTATTTTAAAAGCGGTTTATGACAGGCAGGCACAGATAGCAACCAGCCCCATTCCACCTTCCTCCTGGGCCTATAACAAGCAAGTTTCTCGTGTTCGGTATAATACTCAGCAGGCAAAACAGTTATTAACGGAAGCAGGCTATGAAAATGGCTTTACCATTGATATCTGGGCCATGCCAATCCAGAGAACCTATAATCCAAACGCGCGCAAGATGGCTGAAATGATGCAGCAGGATTTGGAAAAAATTGGGGTCAAAGCCAGAATCATCAGCTATGAATGGGGAACGTTTCTATCGCGCGTTGCACAGGGGTTGCACCATAGCGTACTTCTTGGGTGGAATGCCGATAACGGGGACCCTAGCAACTTCCTGAATCCTTTGCTCAGTTGCGCTTCAGCACGAAGCGGAAATAATTATGCAAAATGGTGTCACCCAACGTTTGACCAGCTAATTCTAAATGCTAGCCAATCTTCCGATATTGAGAAGCGAAAAGAGTATTATCTTCAAGCTCAGGCTCTCTTTAAAGATCAGGCTCCATGGCTCACAATTGCGCACGCTAACAAAAGCCTGTTAACGCAACCAGATGTGACTGGCCTTGTCATTTCTCCGGTTGGTAATGTGGAATTTGATAAGGTCTCGTTCGACAAAGGAAAAGCAACCCCTGATGAGGACACAAACTGATGTTAAAGTTACTTATCAGACATGGCACCACTTTGCTGATCAGCCTGTTTGGTTTGACCTTACTGACCTTTGTGCTTAGTCAACGAGGCGACAGTGCACTTCATATTTATCAGAGCCAGCACTTTATGGGGCAATACCTCGAGTACCTGGAGTATCTGTTAGCGGGTGACTGGGGTTATTCCAGCATTCATAATCGGCCTGTACTCTATGACTTTCTACAGCACTTCCCGGCCACCATTGAACTGGTGATGCTGGCCCTGTTGTTCGCCATTATTTTTGGCCTCACGCTAGGCATTATGGCTGCCAACCGTCGGGGTAAATGGCTCGACAATACCCTGATGGGAGTTACCCTTGCGGGTTACTCCATGCCAATCTATTGGTGGGGAATGTTGTTAGTCCTTCTCTTCTCTCTGACGCTTGGCTGGACGCCAGTTGCCGGGAGGATTGACTACATATATGACGTCCCGCCAGTCACTCGATTTATGCTGATTGACTCTTTACTGAGTCAGGACCAGTATGGCTTTGATGCATTTTTTAATGCCTTGCTCCATTTAATACTGCCAGCAATAACTCTTAGCACCATTCCGATGGCTATCATAGCCAGGATGACTCGCTCGTCGTTATTGGGCGTTCTCAAGGCCGAATATATTAGAACAGCTCGCTCTAAAGGTCTTAGTCAGCAGAGGATCATCTGGGTTCACGCGCTTCGTAATGCTTTGATTCCTATTTTGACTATCAGTGGCGTTCAGGTCAGCATTATCATGTCAGGGGTGATTATCACAGAATACATTTTCGCGTGGCCCGGAGTGGGTAAATGGCTGCTAGAGGCGGTTTCTAGACGTGATTTTGCCAGTATCCAAGCTGGTATTCTTGCCCTTTCGTTGCTGGTGATAGCATTCAACTTGGCGCTGGATTTACTGGCAAGTTACATGAACCCTCGACTTAGGAGGCCGTCATGACACTGTCTAACACCAAGTTAGCTTGGCAGGTGTTCAGCCATAATAAAAGTGCCATGACGGGCAGTCTGATTCTGTTAGTAATTTTGCTAATGAGTCTGGTTGGTCCATGGTTTGCACCTCATGACCCGGCGCAACAATTCAGCGATAAAATATTGACCCCCCCACTCTGGTACGACAACGGTGACTTTGTGACACCCTTTGGAACCGATGACTTGGGAAGGGATATGTTGTCCCGTCTTCTGCATGGCGCACGATTATCATTGAAATTAACTTTGATGGTTGTTTTTGCAGCGGCATTTATTGGCATTCTTCTTGGTGCAGCAGCCGCTTTTCTGAATGCAGGCCTTCGCTCATTGCTCATGCGATTCATGGACTTATTGCTCTCTCTGCCATCATTATTACTAGCCATAGCGATCGTTGCCATTATTGGGCCGGGACTGCCGAATGCGGTCTATGCGGTGGTGATTGTCCTTATCCCTCAATTCGTCAAAGTGACGCAAAGCGCCATTTCTGAAGAATTAGGCAAAGATTATGTCATGGCTGCAAGGCTTGATGGAGCTGGCCATATAAGATTACTGCTGCATCATGTCTGGCCCAACATCATTCCAGCACTGATTGTCCAGCTGACCTTCAGTTTTTCTACCGCACTATTGGATATCGCAGCGCTAGGGTTCCTGGGGCTTGGTGCTCAGCCGCCAATGGCAGAATGGGGAACCATGCTTTCTGAAGCGCGCGCTTTTATCCAATTTGCGCCATGGACTATGACTTTGCCGGGATTGGCTATATTCTTAACTGTGCTGTCTATTAATCTGGTCGGTGATGGGCTGCGAGATGCCTTTGACCCGCGCTTGAACAGGTAATGGTATGAGTTTGCTGCAAATTGAAAACCTGAATGTGGACTTTATGACAGACGATGGTCTGGTTAGAGCTGTCGACAAGGTTAAACTCAACATAGAAAGCGGCCAGGTGATTGGAGTCATTGGCGAATCCGGGTCAGGTAAGAGCGTAATGGCGCTGGCAATTGCAGGACTACTCTCTCCTGCGGCAAGAATGCAGGCGGATCTGTTTAATCTGGATGGTCATGACCTCACTCGAATGAGTCCTGCAGAAAGACAGAATCACATCACCAGCAATATCTCAATCATATTTCAAGAGCCAACATCGAGCTTAAATCCAGCTCTAACCATAGGCTATCAGCTGGATGAAACCATAAGATTTCATGAGGGTGGTACCCCAAAACAGCGCAAAGAGCGTGCACTGGAGCTTTTGTCACAGGTAGGCATCATGGACGCCAAAAGACGCTATAAAGAATATCCACACCAACTTTCTGGTGGGCTGAATCAAAGGGTTATGATTGCTATAGCACTGGCTTGCCAACCCAAGCTGTTGATTGCAGACGAACCTACAACAGCACTTGATGTTACAGTCCAGTCCCAAATTCTTGATCTGCTCTTAAAAGTGAAAGAAGAGCATGACATGGCTCTGATGCTTATCACTCATGACTTTTCGATTCTGGCCGAAACAACTTCCAAAGTACATGTCATGTATTGCGGACAAATTGTTGAATCAGGCAGAACCTATAATTTATTAAGCCAGCCATATCATCCCTATACAAAAGCTTTGCTGGATAGCGTTCCGCACTTTGGTATGCGCTATAAAAAGGGGCGCCGCTTATTTAATCTGCCCGGCACAACACCACCGATCAGTCACTTACCTGTCGGCTGTTATCTTGGACCTCGTTGTCCCTATGCAGCCAAAAAGTGTGTTCAGTCACCGGAACTTTTCAATATTAAAGGCCGTAGAGTTCGCTGCCACTTCCCTCTGATTGAAGAGGAGGATTCCTGATGCCAAGTCTCTTATCAGCCAAGCTGATCCGTAAGTCATACAAGGTTTCCAACAACCCTTTCAAGCAACGCTATCTTGAAGTGGTTAAAGGCATAAGCTTTAGCTTAAATGCAGGACAAACCTTGGCGGTTGTTGGTGAGTCTGGCTCAGGTAAGTCTACACTTGCCAGAATTCTGGTTGGTGCAGAACAGCCTGACAGTGGAGAGCTTTTATTTGAAGGCAGCAATATTATCAAAAGCAGCTCATTTAGCTGGTATCGTAATATCCGCATGATATTTCAGAATCCCTCGGCCTCACTAAACCCTAGAGCAACCATTAGACAGAGCCTGGAAGAACCCCTGATCAATGCCAAAGCAGGCAATAGTCAAAGTCGCAAAGATAGAATCGCTGAGGTGCTTGATCTAGTAGGATTAAGGCCGGAATATGCTGATCGCTATCCACATACATTCTCTGGAGGCCAGCGTCAGCGTATTGCGATTGCAAGAGCACTTATGCTTAATCCCAAGGTCATTGTCGCAGATGAGCCAGTTTCCGCACTGGATGTTTCAGTTCAGGCACAAATTATTAATCTATTACTCGATTTACAGGACAGGCTAGACTTAGCCTATGTCTTCATTTCACATGATCTGGGATTAGTACAGCACTTCAGTGACAAGGTACTAGTCATGCATAACGGCGAACAGAAAGAATATGGCCGTGTTGGCGAGGTCTTTAGCCAACCCCAGTCAAGATATACTCTGGAACTGTTAAACGCTTCAGCAAGCTACCGTAAAGCAATCGAGAAATAAAAAAGCCACCCAATGAATGAGTGGCTTTTTAAATAACTTCAATCACCTGATGCGATTCAGGTTCTAATCAGAGATTATTGCGCAACCTCTGACTTCTCCCTAAAGTTCTGCATCAGACTTTGCATTTCTGCCTGAGCATTAGCATTAGCTAACCTCTGCTCAATTTGCTGACGCGTCGCATCATCCATAGTGTCAGGATCAGGGTAGTTGACAGCATTAACTTCAACTACAACATAGTCACCATTGAACAGCTGTTCTACTGAACGACTTGCCTGACCTTCAGCCGGAGCCTTAACTTTAAATATTGCATTAGTCAGATCAAAACCAATAGCTGTATCACGTCGCTTCAGGTCTGTGGTTTCGCTCCAGCTTAAACCTTCTAAACTCAATAAAGATTCAGCATCTTCGCCTTCTCCAAGACGGGCCAATACCTGTTCAGCAAAGTCTTTAGCAGCTGTGCGAACTTTCTCTTCTTTCAAAGTTGCAACAACTGTTTCTTTAACTTCATCCAGAGGCTGTACTTGAGCAGGCAGATACTCTTTAACCGTTACATAAACGATGTCATTGTTGGTCAGCTCGATCATGTCACTAACTTCTGTAGACTCAAGAACGGATGCTGAGAAAGCTTTCTCAAGGAATACAGGATTTGCTGTAAGGCCGGTAGCAGAATTTTTGCTAAACAAACCGGTTTCCTGAACTTCGAGGTCTACCTCTTCAGCAAATTTATCAAGGTCATCACCAAACTCAAATAAGTTTTCATTCAACTTTGATTGTTTGGCGAAAAATTCTTCCTGGGCTTTTTCGTTAGCAAGAGTATCTCGAATATCACTCTCAACCTCAGCCAAAGGTGTCGTTTGGCTTTCTTTTTTATCAACCAGTTTGATTATGTGATAACCATATTGAGTTTCGACAACATCAGTCATATCACCCACATTATTCAAAGCCAATGCTGCAGCTTCAAACTCAGGCACCCAGCCGGTACCTGAAGGGTTCTCATCAGACGCCGGAATTGCATCTACCCAGTCAAGCTGCCCACCATTTTCACCACTAAAAGTGTCGCTTGAGTGCTCCTTTGCTAATTCAGCAAAATCAGCACCGTCTTTAAGCTGATTTAATAGGTCACTAGCCTTTGACTCAGCATCCTCAATGGAATTATCAATTAAGATATGTGCTACTAATATTTCTGCAGGGTCCTGGTAGTTTGCTTTATTCGCTTCATAGAGCTCTTGGATTTGAGCAGCGTCAATTTGATCTTTGAACTTCTCTGCCAATTGCTCAGTTGATAAGCGAACATAACGCAAATTCACTTTTTCAGGTTGCTCGAATTGAGCTTGGTTCTGCTGATAATAATCTTCAATTTCGGCTTCAGTCACATCAATCGAGTCAGCGAAGTCCTCCTGTGTAATGCGAACATATCGAACATCACGGGATTGCTCCTGTAAACGATAATAAGACTCAACTTCGTAACCTAACGCAAAATTTGTTGCGCCAATGCCTTGATTAAGTTGCTCTTCGGCAATTTGTTGGCGAGCGTACTGACGAAGCTGCTCTTCTGACCAACCCATCTGAGCTAGAATCATCTTGGCCTGTTCTGGTGAATAGACACCGCCAATCTGGAATTGGGGAAATTCTCTGATCCAGGTTTTGATTTGCTCTTCAGAAGCAGTTAGGCCCGCTTTGTTAAGGTTAGCCTTAATTACCTGCTCATTGATAAGTTGTTGCTTAATTTGTTCACGCAACAACTTTTGACTGGCTTCAGTTGCATACTGCTGGTCAAACTGTTGACCCATCTGTTGACGTACACGGTCAAGCCTCTGTTGAATCTGCGCATTTGTAATCTCTGCGCCTTCAACCTCTGCAACTTTATCTGGGTTACCACTAAACAGGGTACCCGTGAAATAGCCTGCAAAGATAAAGAAGATAATGATGACAAACAAAATCACCTTCATTATTGGTCCTTGCATGCTTTGCTGTATTCTTTCCAACATCATGGCTGAAACTACCTATTTGTTAATTATTCAGTCCGAACATTAAACTTTAAATTATAATTCAATCTACCCAGTTACTCAGCATTAATTCACTATTAATCACTTAGTCGATATAAAGGATAACCTGAAAGCTCAGGACGCAGACTTGGTTACTGGATAAAAAAAACGCGCCTTGGTAGGCGCGTTTAGTTTCTGGCGGAGCGGACGGGACTCGAACCCGCGACCCCCGGCGTGACAGGCCGGTATTCTAACCAGCTGAACTACCGCTCCTAAATTGTCGTTTTACGGACGCCATGCAATTAAGAAGCATGGTGGGTGGTACTGGGCTCGAACCAGTGACCCTCGCCTTGTAAGGGCGATGCTCTCCCAACTGAGCTAACCACCCGTAAAAACGGCGGCTAGTTTACCGCGTCTTTAAGAGCTTTACCAGCTTTAAAACCAGGAACTTTTGCAGCCTTGATCTGAATAGTTTCACCAGTTTTTGGGTTACGACCTGTACGAGCAGCACGCTCTTTAACTGCGAAAGTACCGAAACCAACTAGAGATACTTGTTCGCCTTTTTGTAATGAATCTGTAATTGCGCCTAACATAGAGTCTAGTGCACGACCTGCAGCTGCTTTAGAGATATCCGCGCCAGCTGCGATAGCGTCGATTAGTTCTGATTTATTCACTCACTTTCCCCTTTTATTTAGAGTAATCTGAAGTACAAAAAATAAGCAGTAATTATTAGCGTTCTACTGCACAACTCAAGGTCTGCTGTTATATCAACTGAGCCTTTTATGTGTCAAGAAAATTTCCGATAAACAGACAAAAAGCCTGCTAATTGCAGGCTTTTTGTGCATTAATGAGCATGTATCTTATCTTGCTCGTCCACTTTTCCTGTTTCACTCTCGGGCGCTTCAGCGACTGGTTTAGTGATTGGCTCAGGAGGTCTCTCCAGTGCGATATCAATCACTTCATCAATCCATTTTACGCAAACTATCTTTAAATCCTTTTTAATGTTATCCGGTATATCAGCTAAATTCCTTTCGTTTTCCTTCGGAATAATGACTGTTTTAATGCCGCCACGGTGTGCCGCCAGAAGCTTCTCTTTTAAGCCTCCGATGGGTAATACTTCACCTCTAAGTGTAATTTCACCGGTCATGGCAACATCCTTTCTGACAGGTATATCGGTCAAACTGGAAATGAGTGCGGTACACATACCAATACCCGCACTTGGACCATCTTTTGGAGTTGCTCCTTCAGGGACATGAATATGAATATCCTTCTTCTCGTAGAAGTCTGCTTCAATCCCAAGGGCAAGACTACGGCTTCTAACCACTGTCATTGCTGCTTGAATGGACTCTTTCATCACATCGCCCAGCTGGCCGGTATAGGTAGTTTTCCCTTTACCATCTACAACTACTGACTCGATCGTAAGCAATTCACCACCAACTGATGTCCAGGCAAGGCCTGTGACCTGGCCAACTTTGTTAGACTCACCAGCGCGTCCATAATCGAAAACCTTGACTCCTAGATAATTATCCAAGTTTTGATCATCAACTTTTACCGTTTTTTCTGGTTTATCAGCTAACAGCTGTTGCTTAACTGTTTTACGACAAATCTTCGAGATTTCCCTCTCTAGATTCCGCACTCCAGCTTCACGAGTATAGTAGCGAATAATTCCTAATATAGCGGAGTCCTCAAGTGCTAACTCACCTTTTTTCAGGCCAGCATTTTTCATCTGTTTAGGCACCAGGTAGCGCTTTGCAATCTCTAGTTTTTCAGCTTCGGTGTAGCCAGGAATTCTAATTACTTCCATCCGGTCTAACAGTGGAGCTGGAATATTCATAGAGTTTGAGGTTGCCACAAACATAACCTCTGACAAATCATAATCGACTTCAAGATAGTGATCATTGAAGGTATGATTCTGTTCAGGATCAAGGACTTCTAATAAGGCTGAAGACGGATCACCGCGCATGTCCATCGACATTTTATCGATCTCATCAAGCAGGAATAGCGGATTTTTAACACCAACCTTACTCATCTTCTGCATTAGCTTACCGGGCATTGCACCAATATAAGTCCGACGATGGCCTCTAATTTCAGCCTCATCACGTACCCCACCCAAAGCCATACGGACATACTTACGACCGGTTGCCTTAGCGATAGATTGTCCCAGAGAGGTTTTACCAACACCAGGAGGGCCTACCAAACATAATACAGGCCCTTTGAGTTTCTTCACTCGCTGTTGTACTGCCAGATATTCAAGAATACGATCTTTAATTTTTTCTAGTCCGTAATGGTCAGCATCCAAAGTCTCTTCAGCGTTCTTCAGATTATGCTTGACGCGGCTTCGCTTGCTCCAGGGCATGCCCAACAGCCAATCGATATAGCCTCGCACAACCGTAGCTTCTGCAGACATTGGAGACATCATCTTAAGCTTTTTCAATTCAGCTTCAGCTTTCTCCTTAGCTTCTTTAGTCATGCCTGACTCTTCAATTTTGCGAGCCAGCTCTTCGTGCTCGGATACAGTCTCTTCACCTTCACCAAGCTCTTTTTGAATCGCCTTAATCTGCTCATTCAGGTAGTATTCGCGCTGGTTCTTTTCCATCTGGTTTTTGACACGACCACGAATACGCTTCTCGACTTCAAGCAAATCCATCTCGCTTTCCATCTTTGCCATCAGCTGCTCAAGACGCTCAGCAACACTTTCCATTTCCAGAATTTGCTGTTTGTCTTCAATTTTTAAAGACATGTGAGCAGCAATGCTATCAGCCAGACGGCTTGGGTTCTCAATACCAGATAAGGTTGTCAGAATCTCACCCGGAACTTTCTTGTTTAATTTCACATATTTGTCAAAGCTGCTTAAAGCCGCACGAGCTAATGAGTCAGCCTCATCGTTGTGCTCACTTTCTGATGGAATAAGCTCAACTTCAGCAACAAACATAGGATCGGTATCGACATACTTTTTAACTTTAGCTCGTTGTACACCTTCCACTAACACTTTCACATTACCATCGGGCAATTTAAGCATCTGCAGAATAGTTGCAACACAGCCATAATCATAGATCTGCTCTATATCTGGCATATCTTCAGTGGCTTCACGTTGCGCAACCAACATGACCTGTTTGTCGCCATTGGTAGCCTCTTCAAGCGCCAGGATTGACTTCTCGCGACCAACAAACAGTGGAATCACCATATGTGGGAACACTACGACATCTCGCAGTGGTAGCAGAGGAAGTTGTTTGGTAGTAGTTTCTGTTTGCATGAATCATTAATCCTGAATAAGTAATAAAAAAGGGGCGAAGTTAACCTCCTCCCCTTTACTTAAGTCTATGTTCACCATCAAGCTCATTATTAAGCTTGATAACGAAGGCTACTC
This sequence comes from Kangiella profundi, assembly GCF_002838765.1. Lineage (NCBI taxonomy): Bacteria > Pseudomonadati > Pseudomonadota > Gammaproteobacteria > Kangiellales > Kangiellaceae > Kangiella > Kangiella profundi. The sequence goes on from NZ_CP025120.1 coordinate 1,947,096, forward strand.
AGCAGCAGCTTGTTGTTGGTTGTCATAAATCAGTAGAGGCTCAGCCTCACCCTTTACCACAGCCGCATCAATGCATACTTTGCTGACGCCTTCGAGGGAAGGTAAGTTATACATGGTGTCTAATAAAATTTCTTCAAGGATAGAGCGTAAACCACGAGCCCCCGTACGACGCTGCATAGCTTTATGAGCAATTGCAGACAACGCATCTTTGCGGAACTCAAGATCCACATTTTCCAATGAAAACAATTTACTATACTGCTTAGTTAGTGCGTTCTTGGGCTCTGTCAGGATTCTGATTAAGGCATCTTCATCAAGCTCCTGCAAAGTTGTAACAATTGGTAAACGGCCAATAAACTCAGGGATTAGTCCAAACTTCACTAAGTCATCAGGCTCGACAGCTTTGAGCATTTCGCCAATAGCCTTGCCTTCTTTGACCTGCTTAACGTCAGCGCCGAAACCAATACCGCCTTTTTCGGTGCGTTCCTGAATGATCTTCTCAAGACCGGCAAAAGCACCACCACAAACAAATAGGATATTTCCAGTATCAACCTGCAGGAACTCCTGCTGCGGGTGCTTGCGACCGCCTTGCGGTGGTACGGATGCAACAGTACCTTCAATCAATTTAAGCAAAGCCTGCTGAACACCTTCACCTGAAACGTCACGTGTAATAGATGGGTTATCGGACTTACGAGAAATCTTATCAATCTCGTCAATGTAAACGATTCCGCGCTGAGCTTTCTCAACATCATAATCACACTTCTGCAACAACTTCTGAATGATATTCTCGACGTCTTCACCCACATAACCGGCTTCGGTCAAGGTTGTCGCATCTGCCATAGTAAAAGGCACATCGAGCATGCGAGCCAAAGTCTCAGCAAGCAGGGTTTTACCACTACCGGTTGGACCAATTAAAAGGATGTTACTTTTACCCAGTTCAACATCTTTATGTTCGCTGGAAGCAGGCTCACTCTCTAATCGTTTGTAGTGATTGTAAACAGCTACAGACAATACCTTTTTGGCACGTTCCTGGCCAATAACATACTGCTCTAAAAAATCGGCTATTTCTTTTGGCTTAGGCAGGTGGCTACGCGATTCTTTTGCGGCAACCTCCTGAATCTCTTCAATAATTATATCGTTACATAAATCTACGCATTCATTGCATATAAAAACTCTTGGACCGGCAATGAGCTTCTTTACTTCATGCTGGCTTTTGCCGCAGAAAGAGCAATATAACGTTTTGTTGTCTGAGTTATCGCTACTCATCGTTACCTCATAAGACTGTCATTACAGTCCGTTAGACATTTCCACCGCCAAAAGGCGTTTCTATCACGCTTTATTGAGGCTAAACCTCCGAAACTCAAGGTCTGGCACTCATTTTATTTGTCGCTACTAATTACAGTATCAAAATAATTACTCTAACAAAAGCACAAATCCCTTCACTTACTGTCTAATCTACAGTAACCAGAACAGCTGTAGCCAGGTTAGTACCAACATTTACTTATGTTAATATGCTTAACATTATAGAGCTCAGTACCAGAACCAAGGAACTTCATAGAGACAGACTTATGGACCGTATCAAATCATCACTATTTAAGGTATTCCTGATATTCACTTTGATAACCAGTGGATTGCTCAATGCAAACCCGGTTCAAAATAAAACCGTAGTATTAACAGATGTGCATGGCGACTATACCTCGTTGGTCAGTCTGCTTAAGACTACAGATATAGTAAACGACGAACTGGAATGGAGTGGTGGTACGGCTACCTTGATAAGCCTGGGGGATAATCTGGACCGAGGAGCAGAATCACGCAAAGTCATCGACTTGTTTATGAGACTTGAAGATAAGGCCGCTAATAGTGGTGGCAATGTCATAGTTCTTCTTGGCAATCATGAAATTATGAACATCATTGCTGATCTTCGTTATGTCTCTGATCAGGAGTTTCTTGCTTTCAAACCAGAAGAATCGGCCAGCTACAGAGAATCAGTCTACGAGGACTATCTCAATTATTCTAAGCTTGAACATTCTGATGAAAGTCTGAAAAGCTTTAATCAGCTATATCCACCCGGTTATTTTGGTCTGGTCAAGGCCTATTCCCCTTCAGGCAAATATGGCAAATGGTTACTTGAGAAGGATACGGTCAAAGTTTATCGGGATCGACTTTATCTACACGCTGGTATCTCTGAAGAGCTGCTCGACCTTGGTTTAACTGAGCAGCAGATGAATAGTCAAATTCGCCAGACTGTTAAGTCCTATGCTGAGCTCTATCACGAATTTATAGAGCTGGGATTGTTTAAACATTATTTCAATAAACGTGAAAGAATCGAAGTTCTGGAGGCACTATTAGCTGGTCAGATTAAACAGGATAGATTTACAAAGCGGAGCGTACTCAAGAAAGCTGAAGAGTTTATAGAACTCTCCCAGTCCCTGTTAATTACCACACAGGGACCAGTTTGGTATCGCGGTAATATTTATTGTCATGAATATATGGAAAGCCACACCATAGAAAAAGCATTAAAACACTTTGGAGTTAAGCAAATTCTTGTTGGCCATACCCCGGATGATAGCCGGGTTGCACGATCTCGTTTTGATGGAAAACTGGTTCTTCTAGATACAGGCATGCTGCAGGCATATTATAAAGGCCAGCCCACTGCTGCAGTAATAGAAAATAACCAACTCCGTTTAATCAACCTGAAGGATCCAAGCAACACTGAGCCACAACCTGATCCAGTGAGAAAGCCTTTGTACCCAAATCAATTGAGTGATGAGTACTTATCACAATTTTTCGCAAAGGCAGAAGTAATCTCTGAAAAACCGTTGTCAGACTTTTACAGTAAACCCTTAAAGCTAACTTTTGAGCATCAGGGGCAACAGCATAATGCAATATTCAAATATATGGATAGTGATCCAAAACTAGAAAGCAAAAAAAGGCATGCTCGTCAGGATAATTTTGCCGATCGTTTTTTATATGATTTAGTAGCCTACAAACTGGATAGGCTCTTAAATTTATACATGGTTCCGTATACAGCAGCCTATTCCTACAAAGATCAAGATGGCATCATTCAATATTGGATTGAAGTCTCCATCAGTAAAACTGAACTTATACAAAGTAAGCAAAAGCTTGAGGGTTACTGCTCTGCTGATGATGAAGAAGAGTTAATGCAAATATTCGATTTGCTAATTCATAATGACGACAGAAATACAGGTAATAAACTTTATAGCATAGATACCGGTTATTTATGGCTCATCGACCATACCAGAAGCTTCCGTAATCTATACACATTACCAGAATACGATCTCCCTCCGGTAAGAAAACTATCTGTTCAGTTAGAGCAACAGTTAAAGTCCCTATCTAAGGATAAGCTCAAAGCTGAATTAGGAATCCTGTTGAATGATAAACAGATAGTGGCACTGCTCAAAAGAAGAGATAAAATATTGCAGCTTTATGGCCATAATTATTAATAGTTATGCAAAAGTACGATCACTAGCTGTTACTGTTTTTTTGCCGACCATGCGATCTCGTCTTCCATGTCTCTATAACGGTTACGAATCCTGAAAGCGATGAGGAAACAGCAAAATGCTAGTAAAGCATTAAGCATAATAAAACCAATTTTATTTACATCATAAAATGTGACGCCGATGGCAACCACTGCACCATACAATAAGTCACCAAAACGATAGAAGAATCCTTCAATGACGTTCTTTCCAATATATTTATCTTCTCTCGATATGGGCAGAAAAAGGGCATGACGGGTGGTATTCTGGATTGAATAATTGGCGCTGTTTTCTACGATTAGAGTCCATTTAATCAAAGCAAATATCGGTAGGTATAACACCAAAGTGTAATTAAACATCATCAAGGTGGGTAAGATTAATATAGATGCGCCTACGCCAATCCACTTGAAAATCTTCGCAACGAGAAAAATCTGCAGCAGAAGTCCAAAAAGTGTAATCCATGCAATATATCCAGCATAAAATTCTGTCATATATAACTGCCTGTCATCACCTACCAGCTCAAGGCCTGAGGCAAATTCGACAACAAACTTGGCTAAAATGTATTCCCCCATAGAGTTTATAAAATTAATCAGCACAATAAAGGCTGCGATAAGAGCCAGGTATGGTTTTTTTAAAAGTTTTACAATTGCAAGATACCACTTCTGGGACTGTATCGGCTCTGCCGATGACATAGACCTGGAATCTGAAGGTACTGCTTTAAAACAATAAGTGGTTAGAAGAGCTGCAATAACCAACAATAATGCTGAAAGCACCATCAAACCAGTGACCCCAATCAATTGATAGCTCCAACCTGCACACCGGGATCCTACCCATGCTCCGATAGCCCCACCGACTGCAATCAAAATAAATAAACGACTACCCGCTTCAGTGCTGTAGCAATCAGCGCAAAATGCCCAATAAAGAGCGATCACAACCACGCTGAATACACCTAACCAGATATAAAAAATAACGCCTATCGCAGCTCCTATATAACTCAATGAAGCGAAGATAATGATGTTCATACTAAAAAAAAGCATCACGGCTTTAATAAATCGTGAATGGTCATTATTTCTCGAATAGGCAAAATAAAATTTACTGAAGAGAGGCGCCAGTAAAAGCAAAAGTCCAGCTTGTATTGAAGTTGAATAGCTTTTTACTTCCGCAGTACTTTCGGAAAGGATCAGCGGATCCCTTATGACTTTAAGCAGATAATAGGAAAACATGAGTATGAAAAGAGTCAGAAAATGCAGTGCTGTGCTTTTGCCTTCTCCTGCACGGATTGTGACAATTTTAGAGAGTTGAGACTCTAACCAGCTGAATTCCTGTTGTTTGTTATCCATAAAAGCCCCAGTTTATGGGATTCCCTAATGACTGAGTCAAGCTTGACGCCAGACTGACAACCTACTTTTCCCAACCTATCAGGGTTAGACAATAAAAACGACTAAAAGCTGCAATGAATTAAATGAAATTTGGATTATTATGCGGAGTATTAAAAGATATAAAAAAGCTCTTACCAAAGGAAAGAGCTTTTTTGCATAAGCGAACTTAGAAACATTAACTTTGTTTTCTTGAACTGATAATGGAGTCTACCAGACCGTATTTCACGGCTTCATCAGCGGTCAGGAAATTATCACGATCAGTATCCTTCTCAACCTCTTCAACTGTTTTACCGCAGTGATCTGCCATGATGGAGTTAAGTCTATGTTTCAACTCAGTAATTTCCTGGGCATGAATTGCAATATCTGAGGCCTGGCCTTGGAAGCCGCCTAATGGTTGATGAATCATCATACGTGAATTTGGCAAGGTATGACGCTTACCCTTTGCACCACCAGCCAACAATAAAGCACCCATACTTGCCGCTTGCCCTACACAAACCGTTGAAACATCAGGACGTATAAACTGCATAGTGTCATAGATAGCCAAACCAGCAGTTACGACACCACCTGGCGAATTGATATATAAATGAATATCTTTGTCTGGATTATCAGACTCCAGGAATAACATTTGAGCGACAATTGAATTGGCCATGTAATCTTCTACCTGACCGACACAGAAAATAACGCGTTCTTTTAATAGTCTGGAATATATGTCATATGAGCGCTCACCGCGTGAGGTCTGCTCAACTACCATTGGGATAAGGCCAGATGCCTGAGTTTCTATAATTTTACTCATGTTGTATTTTCCTTGCCTGAAAATAAAAGAAGCGGAACAAGTCCGCTTCTTTTCTAGAATAAACGATAGTTTATCGTGCTACTTTTAATCCTGATTCTTGTTAGGATTTAAAAGCTCATCGAAGCTTACTGATTTCTCAGTTACTTTAGCTTTTTCCAGCACCAAGTCAACTACTGTATCTTCCAATACCAATGACTCAACTTCGCGTAAGCGATTTGGGTCACCATAGTACCAATCAATAACTTCTTGTGGTTCTTCATAAACACCAGCTAAATCTTCAACCTGTGCACGAACCTTCTCTTCGTCAGCTTTTAGGCCTTCAGCTTTGATAATTTCTGAAACTACCAAACCAAGCTTAACACGACGAGTGGCCTGTTCTTCAAACAACGAAGCAGGAAGATCTGGAGTTTGATCTTTTGGAGCACGCATCTGCTGTGCCATTTCCTGACGCATACGCTCGATTTCTTGATCCAGCATTGCTTTAGGAACTTCAACCTCATGTTTCTCAACCAACTGATTCATCACCTGGCCTTTAACACGAGACTTAATGGCATTACGTAGTTCACGTTCCATATTCTTCTTAACATCAGCTTTCAAGCTGTTGATGTCATCAGCACCTAACTGTTCAGCTAATTCGGTTACTGTTGGAAGTTCTTTCTTATTCACTACATGAACATGTGTCTCGAAAGTTGCTTCTTTACCTTTCAAGTCATCAACATGATAGTCTTCTGGGAAAGTAACTTTGACTTCAACATCATCACCAGCAGAAACACCAACTAGTTGCTCTTCAAAGCCTGGAATCATGTTGCCAGCGCCAAGCTCCAATGGGAATTCTTTCGCTTCGCCGCCTTTAAATGCTTCACCATCGATGAAACCTTTAAAATCAATAACTACCTGGTCGCCATCTTTAGATTTACGCTTAACTTCAACCCAGCTAGCACGCTGACCGCGCAGGGTGTCCATCATTTTGGTCAAATCTTCATCAGATACTTCAGAAGTGGCTTTTTCGATTTCAATCGAATCTAGATCAGCTAATTTAACTTCAGGATAAACTTCAAAAGTTGCAGAGAACTTAAGGTTTGCCCCATCGTTATTTTCGATAAGCTCTAATTGAGGATAACCAGCAGGCATCAACTTCTCTTGTTGTACTGCCTCAAAGTAGTGACGTTGCATAACGTCACCAAGTACTTCTTGACGTACCGAAGCGCCATAGCGTTTCTTGACTACGCTGAATGGAACTTTACCTGGACGAAAGCCGTTCATTTTAACGTTACGTGCCAAGTCTTGTAGGCGCTTTTCTACCGCGCCATCAATGTTCTCAGCAGGAACATCAATAATTAGCTTTCTTTCTAAACCGTTGGTGGTTTCAACTGAAACTTGCATTCGCTGATCTCCAATAGGCTATCGTTAGCAATAGCTATTCTTTACATAAAATGAATATGATAAGGCTTTTGGATGAAGACTTGAAGGGAATACCATTTAATCTCTATATCGATATATGCTTACTATGTAACGTTTTACTAAGCACCGAGATTAAAATGGTGCGAAAGGAGAGACTCGAACTCTCACGCCTCGCGGCACTGGAACCTAAATCCAGCGTGTCTACCAATTCCACCACTTTCGCATTTTTGAATGCGGGCCCTGAGCCCTCATCGTACCATATTGTTTCTTCTAACTGCTTGATTCTTAGAATCATAATACTTATGCAGTTAGAATCTGGGGTGGACGATGGGACTTGAACCCACGACAACCGGAATCACAATCCGGGGCTCTACCAACTGAGCTACGCCCACCATCAACCGCTACTCTCTCCTCATGTCGCCCATTCGTTAAAATGGCGCGTCCGGCAGGATTCGAACCTGCGACCCACGGCTTAGAAGGCCGTTGCTCTATCCAGCTGAGCTACGGACGCATGTGAATCCAGACGTACGAGGCGAGAAAAAATTGGTCGGAGATGAGGGATTTGAACCCCCGACATCCTGCACCCAAAGCAGGCGCGCTACCAGACTGCGCTAATCTCCGAACTTCACAAGGGCTTGCCCCTGCGAGACGCGCATATTACTGATTTCCCCCATTACCGTCAACACTTTTTCTTTTGTTTTTTTACAAAAAGTTGCTTCTGATAAAACCATTGAGCCAATAGCCAAATATTGCGACAATAGCGCCTTTCAAACGCTCATTTGAATTTATTGAATCTTATGTCTGCTCAAATTCTTGATGGCAAAGCCATTTCCGAAAAAGTTAAGTTACAACTGGCCGAAAAAGTCAAAGCACGCCTCGATAAAGGCCTACGTGCGCCTGGTCTAGCGGTTATATTGGTTGGTGTTGATCCAGCATCACAGATCTACGTTAACAAAAAGGTAGAAGCCTGTGAAAAGGTTGGCTTTATTTCCAGAAAAATAGTACTTGATGCAACCACCACTCAAGAAGAGCTATTAAAGCATATCGACCTATTAAATGCTGACCCTGAAATTGATGGTATTCTGGTACAACTTCCTTTACCGGAGCATTTGGACTCAAACGTCATCCTCGAGCGAATTAAGGCCGATAAAGATGTGGATGGCTTCCATCCCTATAATATGGGCCGTCTAGCACAGAAAATGCCCACTATGCGCCCATGTACACCTTATGGGGTTATGGTTATGCTAAAGGAAACCGGTATCGACCTGATCGGCAAAGATGCGGTAGTCATCGGTGTTTCGAATATCGTCGGTCGTCCAATGGGGTTAGAGCTATTGATGGAACGCTGCACCGTGACCTTTTGCCACAGCAAAACCAAAGACTTACCGAAAAAAGTCTCAGAGGCTGATATTGTCGTTGCCGGCGTTGGTATCCCCGAAATGGTCAAAGGTGACTGGATTAAGCCAGGAGCCATAGTCATCGATGTAGGTATTAACCGTTTAGAAAGCGGCAAGCTGGTCGGTGACGTAGAATTTGACGTGGCAAAAGAAAAGGCCTCATGGATTACTCCAGTTCCAGGTGGCGTTGGCCCTATGACCGTTGCCATGCTGATGAGCAACACCTTATTTGCCTGCGAGCATCTGCACGACTAGATCTTAATAGTAGTGTCCTACTTTAAAAGCCATGCCATAACGCATGGCTTTTGTTTACTGGCACCGAAGATATCTATGAAGGGAAGTGATAGAAATACAACCCATAGACCAGAATCCAAACCCCACACCACACCGCAATTAATGACTTCCTCTGTAGATTGTTCAATAAACCTCTAACAATCCAACGCGCCATATAGGCAATCACCAGAAACCGTAACAATCGCGCAGGAATACTTATTAACAAGAAGGCTTCTATGGATATACCGGCAGCATAAGCCTGGGTAGCAAAGGTTTTATAGGGTAAGCCTTGTAGTGGGCCAGTCATAATTGACCATATACCAGACGACTGCATCTTATCTTTCACCTTTGCCATCAGCTCGTCATTTATCGCTGGGACTGATTCCACCCACTCATAGGCCACTGCATAATTATACTGTCCCCAGTAATACATCAGCGTTCCACCCAAAAAGCGCCAATCAGAGTAATGCTACAAAGCCGAATCAACTGCCCCTTCTTGTCGAGCGCGTAGTAACTCAATAACACATCGGGCAGAATAAAAAACAATGTCGCTTCAGCAAAACCCCAAGCTCCTGCCAATATTGAACGTCTCATAGTTTTCTACCCCAATGAATGACTATTACAGCTAACCTAATCCCACTTAGGCAGCTTGACCGATGACTGCATCTGCTCGAATCGTGCTTTTACCTGCTCAAATAAGTTCGGTTGGAAGTGCATAGGCTCTGAGAAAACAACGTCACAGAAGAAAGGCACCAATAGCGCATCGCCTTTGGGTAGGCTTTTTCCGAGACCATGCATATAGATCGGATAAATGGGTACCTGGGGGCATTGTTCAGCCAGCTTTACTACACCATATTTCAACTCAGACATGGTTTCAGGATGGCCACGTGATCCTTCGGGGAAAAAGATTAAGATTTTTCCCTTTTTCAAAGCTTCGGCACACTGCTCAACCGGGCTGCGAGTTTGTCGCTCAGACTGACGCTCAATCGGTAAAATACCGATGATATTTAGTGCAAACCAGGCGATGAATTTATTCTTCAGGAAGTAGTCTGCAGCTGCGACCGGTTGTACTTTATGTAATACCTTCAGAGGCAACAGCGATATCAGCACCATGGTATCCAGATGGCTGTTATGGTTTGCGATGATCAGAGCTGGCCCATCCTCAGGAAGAATGGGCTTATTCTGATAGCGAAGACCTATGACCAACTTCACTATTGGTTTGATGATGATGGCGAAAAAAAACCAGCGTAACGCTCTATTAATCATGTTCATGGTTTGGCTCCCGTTCGGCTTAGTAATAGCAGTAACGGATGACGTGGAAAAATAGTGGTGCGGTAAAGGTCAGGCTATCGAGGCGATCGAGAATGCCGCCATGTCCGGGGATCAGCTGACCACAATCTTTAATACCGATATCACGCTTGATTGCTGATAGTGAGACATCACCAATAAAGCCTGCCATACCAATACCAAGTCCAACCAACAGACCATGCCACCACAGCATTGGTGTCAGGGTTTCAGCCAGTGCCATTGCCAATAAGCCGGTTGTTAACACACCACCGATCAATCCTTCGCGTGTCTTGTTCGGGCTAATCGCTGGGGCAATTTTATTTTTGCCAAACAGTTTACCCCAGACGTATTGACTGACGTCATTCAACTGGGTCAGTAAGACCAGATATAACAGGAGTGCTGCGCCCGAGCCTGATACCATCAGGTTTTTCACTTCGGCTTCGTTCGGCAACACCACCAGATAAGCAAGATGACTCAAGGTAAAGACCGTCAGCATCAAGCCCCAATGAATGTTCCCCACCGCGCGCAGATAATTTTTTGTTTCACCGGCCAGTACCATGCGAAAAGGGATAAACAGGAAGGCATAGACCGGGATAAAAATAATGAACATGCCGTACCAACCAATGGAGATAAAGTAATACTGCAACGGAATGGTGAGATAAGCCCAGAACAATACCCTACGATCAACCAGTCGAGTTGGCGTCATAGAGAAGTATTCTTTGAGCGCGATAAAACTCAACATGGCGAACATCAGAATAGTCACCATAGGCCCCATGTAGAGTGATAGTGCAAACACACCCATCATGATCCACCAGGAATTGATGCGCTGGGTTAGTTCACTGTAATCCGTTTGTGGCTTTGAGCGACTGAGCATAAATGACACTAAAGTCGCCACTAATAGCAGCACAAACAAACTACCAAACACTTGCGTAACCGGTTGTAAACTACTTAAATCGAAAAACATATCCATATCCTCTTGTTATTAGGCCGCTTACAGCGCGGCGCGAATTCGGTTAATCACAGTCCATACTGACAGAGCAATAAACACACTCAGTGCAGCGTTTAAATAAGTCGACGACACAGCAAACAACGGCACCAATAGACCAATCAGTCCCAAAACTAAGGCCCGATCACTTTTTCCCATCGGCCCCTGATACTGACGTTCAGCCCCCGCCATGACGCCTAGAATGCCCGCGAACTCGGTTAGCAGAGCTGTAAAAGCAAATGCAGCCAAGAGCCACTGACTGATGTCAGGAATAATGATTAAAGGGATGATTAGGAAAAGGTCGGAAATCACATCACCGATTTCGTTGAGAAAGGCACCCAGCTTGGACTGCTGCTTGTGCTCTCTGGCTAACATTCCGTCAATGGCGTTAAGAGCCATTCGGATGAATAAAACAATCGGTAAGGCCAGTAGCGCAATCAAACTGTTACTGATAACAACCGCAGTACCCGTGATAACACTTAGAAGCATAGCTAGTACCGTTATTTCGTTAGCAGTAATACCTTTTTTTGCAAGACCGTTAACCAAGGGTCTGAGCAGCTGTTGAAACTTTGGTTTAAGTTGATAGACCGAAATCATGATGTTTCCTTGTGAATCGTTGTTTTGATGGTGCTAAGTTGTCATAGGCGCTACCTTTAATCTACTTTTAATGCTAAAGTCGTGCATGCATGGCTTTTTGGTATATAAATAATAGACTATGAGCAATCAGACACTGGAAATTCTTGAGGCTCTGAAGCAGGAGCTTAGAAAACAGGGAATCACCTATAAGGCGCTCAGCAAGGCTCTCGACATGAGTGAAGCGAATATCAAGCGCATGTTTTCCCAAAATAAAATCAGCCTTGACCGGCTGGAAAAGATCTGTGATTTACTGCATCTGGATATTTTGCAGCTAGCTCAATCAGCTCATCAGCAACGTAAGCAAATTTCCCAACTCACTCTTGAGCAGGAAAATCAACTGATTAGCGATCAGCGGCTGTTACTTGTCGCTCAATTATGTTTATCAGATTGGAAGTTTGATGAAATGCTGGAGCGCTATAGTTTTACCGAACCACAGCTGATCAAATATCTGGTGCAGCTGGACCGAATAGATTTTATTGAGTTACTGCCCGGTAATCGAATTCGCAAACGCGTCAGTCCGCACTTCAAATGGCATCCCAAAGGCCCTGTACAAAGCTTTTTTGCAGAACATATTCAAAGCGAATTTTTCCGCTCCAGCTTTACCGAAAAGAATGAAAAGGTGTTGTTTATTTCCGGCATGTTAAGCGATAAATCCAATCAGAAGATTCAGGAACTGATTGATGAGCTGGGCATAGCCTATCGTCAGCAATTGCGGGAAGACAAGAATCTTGAGCTGGCGGAGAAAAAAGGCACCAGCCTGGTGGTCGGTTTAAGGAATTGGGAACTTTCGGTGTTTAATGAATTAAGAAGAAAGCCGCTTTAAGCGGTCGGTAGCAAGTAGTAATCTATTGCTTGGGCTCAAAGATTTCAAGCCTACATATTAAACCACCCGAAATTATCCTTTTTGTACAAGAAACTATAACTTCTTCCCCTTTTCTTAAAACTGGTCCGGTCACATTGGTATAAAAAGCTTTACCCTTAGTGTTTATAATACGCAGGTATAAATTGCTACGCTTATAACTCATCCCAACAATGTCACTTCTTTCTACTTTAGCTTTAAAATACTGTCTTTCGCCAAACTCAAATCCGTTAATCATCAATAACATTACAAGTACCATTACAACGGTAGTAATAATTAATGATGTTTTACGGTAAAACATTTCCATGTTGATACGACTTCTTTACTACTTCCTACGCCAGCTGGTACCACCCGCTGCATCTTCCAGCTCAATATTCATGGCATGAAGCTTATCGCGGATCTCATCGGCTAGTGCCCAGTTTTTATCGGCACGCGCTTGCAGACGTTGCTGAATCAAAGAGTCGATTTCTTCATCTGAAACATCGCTGTCGGCAGCTCCTGATTTCAAGAAAGCCTCAGGATCCTGTTGCAACAAGCTTAAAACGCCTGCTAGTTCTTTTAGCTTTACAGCAATGGTGGCTGCAGCCGCCATGTCAGTAGCTTTCAAACGATTTACTTCTTTTGCCAGATCAAACAACACTGGCATGGCTTCTGGCACATTGAAGTCATCATCCATGGCTTCCGTAAAGCGTGATTGGGCCTTCTCCAGAATATCCATTCTTTCTTCAGTTGCCTGATTTAAGTCTACCCATCTGAGCGCATTATATAAGCGCTCAAGACTGGCATCAGCGGATTCAAGGTTAGCCTGAGAGTAACTGAGCTGACTGCGGTAATGACCACTCATCAGGAAGTAACGCACTGATTCAGGACGGTACTGCTTTAGCACGTCGCGAATGGTAAAGAAGTTGCCCAGGGATTTAGACATTTTTTCTTTATCCACCTGCACCATTCCGGTATGAATCCAGGTATTGGCAAAAGTGCAGCCATTAGCGCACTCTGATTGTGCGATTTCATTTTCATGATGAGGGAACTGCAAATCTGAACCACCACCATGAATATCGAAAGTATCACCCAGACACTTTTTACTCATGGCCGAACATTCAATATGCCAACCAGGACGTCCTTTGCCCCACGGTGAGTCCCAGGCAGGCTCGCCCGGCTTTGACGATTTCCACAAGGCAAAATCCATCGGGTCTTTTTTGATATCGTTAACATCGACTCGCTCACCGGCATTAAGCTGAGTTAAATCCTGCTTGCTGAGTTTGCCGTAGTCCTTGAAGGCCGGTACGTGAAAATAAACGTCACCATTATCGGCTGCATAGGCTGCGCCCTTCTCAATCAGGGTATGAGTCATTTCAATAATCTCATCCATGGTTCGCGTAGCGCGTGGCTCGATATCGGGACGTTGCAAACCGATAGCATCAAAGTCATGATACATTTCCTGAATGAAACGCTCAGTCAACTCACTGAATTCTTCGCCGTTTTCATTAGCACGATTAATGATCTTGTCATCAATATCCGTAATATTGCGTACATAAGTCACGTCATAGCCACGAAACTTCAAATAACGATTAATCACATCAAAAGCAGCATAGGTTCGAGCATGGCCAATATGGCACAGATCATAAGTCGTCACACCACACACATACATGGAAACCTTGCCTTCTACCATGGGCTTAAAAGGTTCTTTTTGACGGGTCAAATTGTTGTAGATCTGTAACATAGGTATCTTTTCTCGGTTTTGGATTTAGCTTTTAGCAATAAAAAACATTATCATATGCGCAAACTTAGAAGCCCGATATTGTAACCATCATCAGGCCTACAGGCTAGGGTCTTGAACTATCACAGTACGGGATTTGATCAGCGATAAGCAAAAATCAGGAAATAAATCATGAGCAACGCACATCCAAAAGTCACTTTAACCACTAATCACGGTGATATCGTAATTGAACTTAACGCGAGAAAAGCACCGAATACTGTTCAAAATTTCATTAATTATGCAGAAAAAGGCCAATATGACGGCACTATTTTCCATCGCGTAATTTCGAATTTCATGATTCAGGGCGGTGGTTTTACCGCTGACATGGAACAGCTTCCAACCGATAGTCCAATCGAGAACGAAGCTAATAATGGCCTGGCAAACGCACGCGGAACCATTGCCATGGCTCGTACCATGGACCCTCATTCGGCGACCTGCCAGTTCTTCATCAATGTTAAAGACAATGACTTTTTGAACTTCTCTCAGGAATCCATGCAAGGCTGGGGCTACTGTGTATTTGGTAAAGTGTTTGAAGGTATGGACGTGGTTGACGCCATTAAAGAAGTGGAAACTGGCAGCTACAGTGTTCACCAAGATGTTCCAGTTGAACCTGTGATTATTGAAAAAGCAGTAGTTCATCAGGACTAATATCTATAACCAACCAATTAGCTGTATTGGCATCACGCTGATACAGCTATTGAATTCAATTACACTCATCATCCAACAAAAGATAATTCTATGATTCATATCATTTCCGATTTACACCTTTGCGAAGAACGCCCTGATCTGACCGCCCTTTTCAATCAGTACATGGAAGAGATTGCTCCAGAATCAGATGCTCTGTATGTGCTGGGGGATTTATTTGAAAGTTGGATTGGTGACGATGATGACTCGGAATTTGTTAAAAGTATAATAGCCAAGTTCAAAACCTATTCTGATTCAGGCAAGCCACTGTATTTTCAGCATGGCAATCGCGACTTTTTATTAGGTGAAGAATTTGCCAAGGCAACGGGCGGTGTCATTGTTGGCGAAGTTCATCCCATCACCATTGATGATAAAGAAGCCATCCTGATGCACGGTGATAGTCTGTGCTGGGACGATAAGG
The DNA here is from genome assembly GCF_002838765.1 of Kangiella profundi. Taxonomy (NCBI): domain Bacteria; kingdom Pseudomonadati; phylum Pseudomonadota; class Gammaproteobacteria; order Kangiellales; family Kangiellaceae; genus Kangiella; species Kangiella profundi. The sequence continues at coordinate 1,962,464 of NZ_CP025120.1, forward strand.
AATATATGCAGTTCCGTCAGATGGTCCGCTCCGATGAGTGGCAACAACAGCTGCTATCTCAACCCTTAGCCGTGCGCCGAGGAATTGCAGCCGACCTTCGTCAAAAAAGCCGCGAAGCTCAGGCTAACAAAGCCAGCGCCATTACCGACGTACACCCTGATGCCGTCAAAGAAGTTCTGCAAAAACATCAGGCCGATATCCTGATTCATGGCCACACTCATCGACCCGACTTTCATGACATTGAAGTTGATGGCAAACACTGTCAGCGCATCGTATTAAGTGACTGGGGCGACAAAGGCCATTACCTGACTATCAATGGTTATGAGATCGATAGTCATTATTTCGAGTAATTAACTATTTTTATAGGGATATACAATGAAAAAGCTATTGAGCCTAATACTACTCATTGCACTATTAATTTCGGGCTGTGCAACCCTAGACACAGACTCGGCAGATGCAAAACCAAATACCAAGGTCTTTATCGATCAAGACAATACTTTAAATTATGTTGGCAGCATCAATGAGGATGCAAATTTACACTTATTCAATTTTTACAATCAATCAAAAGTAAAACCCACTAAGCTCAAAATTTCGAGTCCAGGTGGAAATGTCATGGAGGGGCTTCGACTAGGCAACTGGGTTTTCGATAACAAGTTAGACGTCATAGTTGATAAAGTGTGCGCCTCATCCTGTGCTAACTATGTATTTCCCGCTGGGAAGATAAAATATCTTAATAAGCACTCTGCACTCATATGGCATGGAAATTCTCACCAGGAAGATATTGACCAAATGGTTCAGGATGGCGATGAGTCCGCACTAAAGTACAGACATGCAGAAAATGCATTCTATAAAAAAATTACAACTGACCCGATGTTAGCTGAGTACGGCCATAAAGAATTCACCTTCTGGAATTTTTTGTACCATTACTTCAAAGGCACAATAGGGTACGACTACTCCATCGATGACATGCAAAAGTTTGGACTTAAAAATATTGTGCTTTTAGATGAGACGTGGGAATGGCGCAAGCACCATCCACAGCATCACGTTATAAGAGTTAAAGTAGATGCTAGTGACTTAGTTTCACGCTTTCCCGCCAATTAACAGAAAGGATTCTTTAAAAAAGCTTCTTCTGCTGGCGTGCTTTTCCTACCCAAGGCTTCATTGCGACCGGGAAATCTGCCAAAGCGCACAACCTGGTCGCGATGACACAATGCAAATTTTAGCGTGTTGGGATCGCCGAGATTAATAAACAGTTCGATACTTTTTTCTTGAAGTTCCAAATCTTCTGCATGCATGAAGGGCATATAGAAGAACTTTCTCTCGACCGTCAACAAGCCTTGATTAAATCCATTATTTAGCGCAGTTAAAGCATACTGTTGAGCTTGCTTATCTGTGGCAAAAGCTTGTCCCTGATTTCGATAGATATTACGAGAAAACTGATCGAGGATAATGATTAAGGCCAAAGCACCTTTTTGACTCTGCATTAAATCATCCAATTGACCTTCGGCAGCAAGCTGATGGGCTTCACCAAAGCGATCGCGAACTTCCTGGTCAAATTCTGAATCAGATTGAAACCAGATGGCGCGGTCAGCGCCCAACTCAGCTGAGTCAGGCGCGCCGAACCAGAAGTCCAACACGTCGCGTGTTAAATCATCTAAGTTCATAGTAACATTACATCCTTTACTACTTTCGTTTTAATGACGGTTTAGCAGCATTCTCTTTTTGAATTGCCTCAAGGGCTGCTTGCCACATCGGAATGGCTTTAAATGCTGTGACCATATCATAATCTAAACCTACGCGACCATCGCCCGGATCCATCGGTTCAGTGCCAGAGCGGCTTTGGAACCACTTCATCCAACCTGTTGAACCCGGTTCATGTAGGACAAGAGCCTGTTTAGTACTTGAGCCTGGGGCATTAGTAACTTGCGGAGGATAGGTAGTGCTTGGCAATAGGAATGACTTTTGTGGGTACTGGGCATTACTGTGACAACCCAGACAACCCGCTGAAGCCAGACCTTTCGGATAGTAATGACTACCAGCCCAAGCAGGAGTAACTACCGCACCATCGTTTGGTCCTGATAAGCGACCATCCCAGCCCAGCGTAGCCGTTGCATAAGCAGGTGCTTGAGGATTAATCCAGTTCTGTTTCAGGTTGGTATTGACCGTTACCGGTGGCGTTAAAGCGGTACTTGCGGTGTTAATGATATCTGGATCACCACCCCATGTAGCACCCAATGGAATCATCTTATCCCAGGCGTCATTACCCGGTGCATTTTTATCATAGATCAGTGTTGAGAATACCCAGCCAGTTTGCGGTGCTGCCTGACTATCCTTAACAATAATGTCGAACTGCATCAGATAGACATTGGTTAAGGTAGGATCCGCAGTTGTGCCATTGGAGCCATTGTTAGGACATTTTGAAATACTGGGATTATTACCTGAGCCATTACTTTCGTTTAAGGTCGAGTAAATCGGCCAAGCTACCGTTCCCTCCATTGGTGCCCAGTCTGCGCCACAGGGTGTGACAAATGCAAACTTGACGATAACGCTGCCTTCAGCATATTGTGCCCCCGGGTTGGTCAGGTTCGGTTTATAAGCCTGCTCTTCGGTTGTTCCCCAGATATTGCCCAGGGTTACCGCAGCGGTTTCATCATAAAGGGTCAAAACGTATGTCGTTAAGTCAAGCGTTTGCTCAGGCATAGTACCTGCGGGAAAGCCCGAGCCGACATAAAAGCCATGAATGGGCTCTCGCTCAGTGCCCAACCAGATTGACTGCCACCAAGGTTCGCTTTGCGGATCCCATTGGTCATAACTGTAAAGCAGTTTACGCATGTCATCCGAAACATAGGCTTTCAATGCTTCAACATAAGCCATGGAATTCTGCGGCGTTATCAGACCATTATTGGTCACCTGCTTCCACGGATAAGTTTGTCCGGAAGGAACTTGACCGGGGTAGTCATGACGCAATTGGAATAATGGTCCTGAATAAACTTCTTCTGGAGGATTGGGTAGTGCTGAATTGATAAAGGGGTGAATGGGTGAGTCAGCCAAATCGAGATTTTGTGCCGTGGAGGTTAAAAAGGGAACTTTGCCCTGTAACTCATCAGCGTGGGACTGCTTCTTTGAAGCTTGCGTGGCAGGGGAAGCTTGCACGGCCATGGAACTGGCCAGAACAACTCCTCCTAACCAGGAACACAACTTTAAACAGTTGTTCATAGTTAGATCTCCTTAATGCTATATGGTTAACACCAAGGAGGATTCTTTAATTTATGATTATCTAAAAAGTTACCCTTCCTTGGCTAACTTCAATCCTATAGCATTCAATAACCAATTGATATGAAAAGATTATTTGGTCTTACCAGACCATCATTTCTGGTCAATCTTGCATTAAAAGTGCATTAAAAGTGCATTGTGGATTGCTTACTTATAACAACCAGCTAATGTTGCTATCAGCTTTGATGGATTTAATGCCTTCACCATCACGGAAAATCAAACCGTCTTTTGCTCCACGCAGGAATAACTGATTGCCTTGTCGTTCGAGTGCCGTTCCTTCTGGAATGCCAACCACGTAGCGATGAGGGTTTGCGCGAGTGTATTCATAAATGCGCTCAGCACGCGTCTCACCATTGTGATTCGGCGGCTGATAATCGGTGTAATGCGGGTTAATTTGAAATGGCACTAAAGCCAGAGCATTGAAGCTTCTTGGCTGAACAATTGGCATGTCATTCGTCGTACAAATGGTTAAGCCTGCCATATTGGAACCAGCGCTCCAGCCCATGTAAGGTGTTCCTGCATTCACTTTCTTACGAATCGCATCGATTAGCTCATTGTCATAGAGCTGTTTCAAAAGATAAAAGGTGTTGCCACCACCGATAGCGATTGCCTGCGCATTCTCTACTGCTTTTACCGGATCGTCGAACTGATGAATCGATACCACTTTTCGCTTAATCGGCTGCAAGGCCTGACTGACTTTTGCTTCATAGGCATCATAACCCATGGCAAATCCTGCGTACGGAATAAATAAAATTTCTTTAACTTCTGATGGTAAAAAAACATCCATCATTGGCAGTACATGCTCAAGATAGTCTGTCTGCCCTTCTCGAGAAGCACTCAATAGTAATAGTTTCTGTTGTGATGTCTGTGACATTTAGGTCTCTCCATCAATTTGGAATTAGATTATACGGGCACCCCAGAGTGAAAACGGAACTGCTTATCGGGGCTTTCTATCAGCTCTTTTTCTTTCTTAAGAAAAAACTGCACGCGCTCATCAATGGCCTCTTTGGCGTAACTCTCAGCCAGCTCCAGGTAATCCGCAAAGTGACGTGATTCTGATTTTAATAAGAAGCGGTAATACTTTGACAGATCTGGCTCACTATCCTTGAAATAAGGTGCCAAAGCATGAAAGCGCTCACAGGAGCGAGCTTCAATAATGGCTCCAATGATCAATCCATCGATCAAGCGCTGTGGCTCATCCTTGCTAGCATACTTATGCAAACCAGCAGCATACCGTGATGGTTTGATGGCTCGATAACGAATATCGCGTTGCTCCATAAACTCCAGTACCTGCTCGAAGTGCAACACTTCTTCACGAGTCAGTTGCGAAAGCTTCTTCAAGAGGTCAATGCGATCAGGATAGCGAAACATTAGCTTAACCGCAGTTGCAGCAGCTTTTTTTTCACAGTGTGCATGATCAATCAGCAAGATTTCGATTTCCTGAGTGGCTCTCTCAAGCCAGGCAACAGGGGTTTTGCAATGTAAGAAATTATGGATTGGCGTGATGTCAGCCATGGGATCATTGTTGGTAGCCAAATGTGAGCGCATTATACCCGCTTGCCCTCACATTGTCAGTGTTACCGCCATGTGCTTAATGTTGTAAGAAAGCAAACTATACTAATGGTAGCTTCTGGCTGTTTTAATAAAACTTTGCTGATTGGCTTCGGAAATTCTACTCTTCTGATATCGAATAGAGATATATCGCTTAATAACTCGCTCTGCTTTTGGGTAAAGCTCGGGATGTTGTTGCTTAATCCTGTGTAGTAAATCTTTAGGACCTTCATTAAGCCTGATATCCACTCCCTGCTTTTCTAATACTCGCTGGAACCGCCTGAAAGCACGTTCAATCTTATCCTTACTTTTAGCCTGACTTAAAATCCACAGACCAAAGCCTGCGCCAGCCAGCAATATGGTAGCCAGCAAAGCGTAACCGAGATAGCGCCATTGGTTATTGTTAATACCCACTTTTGACAACCAGTTGAACTGCATATCCTTGTCATAACCCATCAGGCTCTCATTCCAGAAGCTTTGCATCGCATCCCAGCGCAGGCTAATCTGCTGCCAGAGGCTTCTGGCCAATTCACTATCAGTGGTTGTTAAACTGTCAAAGTCAGTAAACCAGTCATCTCTTGAGCTTGTTTGATTTAACAATGAATCATCAACTCGTGACGGATGGATCGCTGCAGTGGGATCGACTCGACGCCAGCCCTCACCTTCCAACCAGACTTCTGTCCAGGCATGAGCATCTTTTTGGCGAATGATATAGTAATCACCGTAGGGGTTATACTCGCCCCCCTGATAGCCTGTAACCACTCTTGCAGGGATTCCAGCAGCACGCATAATAAACACAAAAGCACTGGAGTAATGTTCACAATAACCCTCGCGGCTACCAAGCCAGAATCCATCAATGACATTCTGCTCGATGACCTCGGGTATTAGTGTGTAATGATAATTTTGCTGGCGAATATAACTTAATACATACCTGACAAATTCTTCAGGGTCATTGACTTTCTGAAACTCCTCAATTGCCCACTCTCTTGTTTGCTCATTACCATCGTCAGGCAACTGAGTATTTAGCTGTCTTTGCCATTGCGACAGCTCAATATCTGAGTAATCAATCTGATAAGCCTGGGCAGAATAAAGTAATCTTTGAGTAACTCGCTGAGACTGTCGCCAAGTATAATTGTTAAATAGATAGACTTTTTCTTTAGGTGGATCAATCAGATCTTCCAGACCAAAGATCCAGCGACGATTATGCGGTTCAAGCTGAACTCTATATTGATAAGTTGGTGAGCCCTTTGGATAACTATCTCTACGAAGTGGAGACTCAACGCCTATCTTCCAAGCTATCCCATCAAACTCGGATAGCGCGAGACCGCGCCAATACATTTGGTTGATAGGGGGAGCTTCTCCTTCAAAATCTACTCGAAATGCAATTTCATCAAAACCATATAATGAACTTATAACCCCGGGGCTCATTTCATCGTCAATCCCCATACCTGCCTCACTATTAGAGGGCATGGCCCATAATGGTCCTGATAATCTTGGAAACAGGAAAAAAAGGATAAGCATGATAGGAAGCGCCTGCAGTAAAGTCACTCCAGAAATTTTGCCGAGATTTTTAATTCCAGCAACGCCCTGTGTACTGTTCAGTGCGATTAGCCCCATCAATATTGACATCATTGCAATCAGCAAATATACGCCCATTAAAATCGATTCGTCGTATAAAAATGCGGTTACCAGGATGAAAAAAGAAATAAATAAAATTAACGCGCCATCGCGATAATTTTTGGCTTCAAGTAGTTTGAAGGTATACATCAAACTAATAAGTCCTACGCCCGCTTCGCGACCACTTATAGTTCTGAAGTAAAGAAATACACCGACGAGTGCGCAAATGGCCAGAATCAAAATCATCCAGGAAGGAATTTTAAAGGCCTTTCTATAAACTACAAAACGGGTTAATAGTAGTGCAATTGTCGACGCTGAGATCCATGCAGGGAGATGAAACCATAAGGGGGAAAGAACAATCGCCTGCACGATAATTAAAATAGGAATAATGCCCGGACGGGTTAATGGTAGCGATTGAGTGTTCATTAATTTTTGCCCCTACTCCATCAAAGCCAGAGCACTTAGACATTGATGCAAATGTTCAGCACCTTGTCCTTTTTCAATTCTAACTTTGGGTAATTCCAGGCCATACAAATTCCCTGCCTGCTCGGCTTTAATAACCGCATCGGTCAAATATGATATTGCTAACTCTTTATCGTATTGACTGACACTTTCCCAGGTCAGAAGGTGCTGCTCACCGACAAGCTCTTCGAATTCCTTCGTTAATAAACCACGCTCACGGGCGAACGCCTTCCACATTACCTGCTTGATTGGATCGCCTGATTGATAATCCCGTAGACTATGAAAGTCCTCTGATCCTTTTTGGGCAAAGGCACCCTCTTCCTGTCCATGTGACTGTGGTGCCAGGATCTGCGGACATTCGATGGGTTTAGGATAAATTAATGCAACATGATTCGGTTTAAACCAGGACCAGACCTGAAAGATTCCAAATGGAAAAATACTGGTACAGACGAATCGCTGTGGTTTTAACAGCCCACGTTTATTGGCCTTGATTTTGATGTGAAAGACAGCCTTGGCACGAGACTCAACGTCAAAGTACTCAACCTGTTTCTTGCTTAGGCCAATACCTATTGAAGAGCGGTAACTCTCAGATGGATTATTAAACTCAAAAGGAAATGAGCACTCCTGTCCAACATATACCGACTGCGGTTTTAAGGCTCTAATCTTGAGGCCTCGTACATTCCTATAGGTATAGAAAACCGACAGCATACCGATCGCCAACAGAATAAAGCCTGCCATAAACCCCATGTTGTTCTGATAATTTGTTGAGGCGACCAATATCAGAATCAGAATCATCAACATCAGCCAACCGTAACGGGTAGGTAAAATATAGATGTTTCTTTGGCGAAGATGAACTTCCTGCTGCTCAGGGCTTCTCTTATCCACCCAGCTAAAGAATTTCTGTTCTATGGCACTGACAATTTTCATCAAGTTTCGATTATGCTGGTACTGGTGTATCTTGAATTATTTGCTCAACCAGTACTTCAATTTTCTCGCTGGAAGTTTTCACTGACTGCAGGCGATGAGCAACGGTAGGCACAAAAACTTTCTGTATATCTTCAGGTAGAACATAATCCCTTTCATCAAGAAAAGCCCAGGCCTTTGCAGCTCCAATCAGCGCAAGCCCTCCACGAGGCGAAAGACCGTGCGCAAAGTCAGGACTTTGCCGAGTAGCATTTATCAGCTCCATCACATAACTTAATAAGTGATCACTGATTGTTATGGTTTGAACAGATTTCTGAATCTCCATCAGCTCATTAAGTTCAAGCAGAGTCTCAATCTTATTCATTTGTACTCGCCCTGATTCTCCACGAAGCAAGACTTTTTCAAAGCCCGCTTCTGGATAACCCAGTTGAATACGAAACAGGAAACGATCCAGCTGCGACTCAGGTAAAGAGTAAGTGCCAATCTGATAGGAAGGATTCTGAGTAGCAATCACAAAGAAAGGCTGTGGTAATGGGTAAGTTTTTCCTTCAATCGTAACCTGCTGTTCTTCCATGGCCTCCAGTAAAGCACTCTGAGCTTTAGGAGTTGCCCGGTTAATTTCATCTGCCAGAACCAGCTGCGAGAAAACTGGTCCAGGATGAAACTCAAAGCTACCTTTCTCACGATCATAAATATTGGCACCTACGATATCTCCGGGCAAAATATCACTGGTGAACTGAACCCGTTGAAACTCCAGACCAAAAACTCTAGCTATCGCCTGCCCCAGTGTTGTCTTACCCATGCCGGGCAAATCTTCAATCAGCAGGTGCCCCTTGGCTAATAAGCAGGCAACGGCCAGTTTGACTTGATGAGGCTTGCCTAAAACGACTTTGTTAAGCTGGTCAAGGACAGGATTCAACTTTTTATGCATAAATATACCGGATATAAGTTCTGTGAACCTATTAATGTTTCATTAATCAGGGTTCAGTTATCGTTCAGATACTGACGAGGATAATTGACCTCGCATTATTTAACAAGAATACATGAGGAGATAATAATGTCATTAAAGAAATTGTTCGTTGCAACTACGATCGCTCTTACATCAGGTCTAGCCATGGCGAACAACGTCAGTTATGACTATGTTCAAGGTGGTCTTATTGATTATGATGAAGTTGACGGTGTTAACTTTAAATTCTCAAAAAGCTTTACCGATAACTTCTACGGTAAAGTGGACTACAGTGACTTAGAAAATGGTGGTTTCGATATTAGCATCCTTCGTATAAACGCAGGTTTCAATATGGAAATCACAAACAATACTGACTTCGTCGCCGAGTTGGGATACGAAGATTTTGATGCTGACTTTGGTTTTGATGATAACGGTTATAACGTCATGGCCGGCTTCAGAAGCATGTTTACTAACGATCTGGAAGTAGGCGCCTATGCTACCCACTCAGACGTTCTTGACTCAACGGACATTACTGTAGAAGGTCGTTATCACTTTGATCGCAACATGTCGGTTGCGCTAGAGTTTGGTAACGATGATGAGCTTGACGAACATATCGGCGTAAACTTCCGTTACAGCTTCTAACCCCATCAGATAGACCTAAAAAGCCACTTACTTTTAAGTGGCTTTTTATTTCCTCATCCGGAATTGGTTATAGTATGATGGCCGGTGAATTTTTTGAATATGGAATGATAACGATGAAAAAAGCATTATTCTTAGCACTTATGAGCACTATTGGCTTATCTGCGCAAGCCAACGACAAACTTAGCTATGATTACTGGCAGTTTGGCTATATTCACAGTGAAGGTGAACTTACTAGCGATAAAACCGGGTTTAAGATTGATCTGGTTGGTAGTTTCAATGAGTCTACATACCTGCGATATATAGCCCAAGAACAAACGGCTGATATCTGGACAGACAATGTCGCAGGAGAAGTCACAGCCAAAGAATATTCCGTTGCTTTAGGTTGGCATACACCAATGGGGAGAAGTACAGACTTCTTTGCTGAAGTTGGCTATCTCAAGCAAGACGCTGAAGGAATAATACCAGGCGATACCTACGGTAATGATGAAGATGGCTACTTAGCCAACATTGGTATTCGTAGTAGATTTGCTGCCAATTGGGAGTATACAGTTTTTGCCGGATATCGTGATATTGATTTTTCTCCTTATGTTGACGAAGTTAACCATGAAGATGATAACGATTCAGTCTATGGTTTAGAAACTCGCTATTACTTCTCTAAGTTGTGGTCCGTAGGTATTGCAGTTTCTGAAGAGGCAACAGGCCTTACATCTGGACTAAACTTAAGGTTTACGCCTTAAGCACCAAACTTTGACTAGAGCCATTGGTCCACTGGGCCTTTGGCTCTTTTCTAGCCCTTGATATTCCTAATAATTATAAGCCTGTAAAGATTTCTGACATTTTTTGCAAACTGTTTCACACTAGCTCACGACTCAGTGAGAATCAGCACACAGATCATTTTTGAAAACTCCCTAAAATACACACCATACGATGTAAACAAACCATATGTGTAGGAAATTAAGATGAAATATATACTTGTTATTGTAGCTGCTTTAGCAGGTATCAAGTTTTTGGCAGACACTCCGTACTTTGCTCAGCTATTTGCTGAAAACAAAGAACTGTTTGTTGCATTGGCCCTGACTATAGCTTCTAAACCCTTGTTAAAGAAAATCTTTGAGTAACTCCTCCCTGTAGTTTTTCAAGGCGGCCTCGGTCGCCTTTTATTTTTCCCGTATATTCTTTACATCTCTTCATGAATAAAAAACAGGCATAAAAAAACCGAGCTTGGTTGCCCGGCTTTTTCATACAGTATTCCTTAATAAAAAGATTCCTGATTTTCCTTCATCTTGACCAGTACGTCTGCCGGCTTGAAGCGCTCACCATATAAGTTCTGATAATGCTTCAAACGGTCAACGATGGTTGCTACGCCACGCTTATCCATGTAACGGAATGGTCCACCATGGAAGGGAGGGAAACCAATACCAAAAATAGCTCCAACATCGCCATCTCTTGCACTGCGAATGATACCCTCATTCAGACAGCGGGCAGCCTCATTGGCCATTAGCAAGATTCCTCGTTCGGCTATTTCAGCTGAACTAACTTCTTTACCTGGCTCCACACCAAGTACATGATAAACGGATTCGTCGACCTGTTTCTTTTTGCCTTTGGCTGGATATTGATAAAAGCCACGATTGTTCTTACGGCCTTTTCGATCATCATCAAGCAATTTGCTGAAGGCTTTTGGAGGCTCCATGCGGTCACCAAATGCATCCTGCAGAATCGGAGCTACTTTAGTCGCCACATCAATTCCAACTTCATCCAGCAAGGTTATTGGGCCAACTGGGAAGCCAGCTTTAACCATCGCTTTATCAAGCGTTTCAATAGCTACGCCTTCACTCAGAAGAATACCTGCTTCATTAACATAAGGCGCCAAAATACGATTAACATAAAAACCAGCACCATCATTAACCACTATTGGCGTCTTGCCCTGTTCTTTACCTAAGGCAACACAGGTTGCTATCACCCAGTCCGCGGTCTTTTCTGTCTTAATGATTTCAAGCAACGGCATTTTTTCTACAGGTGAAAAATAATGTAATCCCACTACCTGCTCAGGACGCTTGGCACCCTCAGCGATTTTACTGATTGGAATTGAAGAAGTATTGGTGGCAAAGATCGTTTTCTCAGAGCAGTTCTCCTCAACATCTTTTACCATCTGATGTTTCAGTTCTAAATCTTCAAATACCGCCTCGATCACCATGTCGCAATCTTTAAATCCTTTGTAATCCGTTGAACCGGTCAGGTACGACATAGTATTTCGTGCATCGCTGGGTGAAATAATACGACGCTTCATTTTCTTGCTGATGATTTTCCAGCTGTAGTTGAGGGCACCATTAATGCCTTTTGAACTAACATCCTTAACGCGTACTTGCTTGCCTGCTTTGTCTACGGAAACATAGGCGATCCCTGAACCCATTAAGCCACCGCCTAAGACACCAACTTTATCAACCTGTACTGCCTCAACATCAGCGTCAACGCCCTTGTCTTTCTTGAGCTCAGTGGTTGCAAAGAAAATGCTGATTAGCGCTTTGGCTTCAGGTGTCACCACCAGCTGGCCAAAGTTCTTGGCTTCAATAGCAAGCCCTGCATCAAAGCCTTGGCTATAACCCTTTTCAACGCACTCTATAATTTTATGAGGGGCTGGATAATTACCTTTAGTTTTACTATCCACGGTTTTACGTGCCTGATTGAACACCAGGTTTCGACCTAGAGGATTAGCTTCCAGTAATAACTCTTTAATACCGGCCAAAGAAAGATAATAAGTCCATGGTTTTTTCTTGGAGCGGTCTTTGCGTAAATCATGAAGTCGCTTGGTGGCTGCCTTCATTAAATTTGCAGCGGGCACAATCTCATCAACCAGACCTAACTTCTTAGCCTGTTTAGGGAAAAGCTGCTTACCTGTTAGCATCATGTCCAAAGCTGATGGAATACCCACAAGTCTTGGTAAACGCTGAGTGCCGCCGCTTCCTGGCAGTAAGCCTAACTGAACTTCCGGCAGCCCCAGTTTCGTTTTGGGACTGTCACTTGCCACACGGCCGTGACAAGCAAGAGCAAGCTCAAGACCACCGCCCAGACAGGCACCATCAATCGCTGCAACAATCGGCACCTTGAACTTTTCCAGTTGGGTAAATAGTCTCTGGCCTGTTTTAGCGATCTCTTCAGCCTCTTCAGCTGTATTAACACTATTGAGTACTGTGATATCAGCTCCGGCAATAAAACTACCCGCTTTTCCGCTGCGAATGATGACACCTTTAACACTGATATCATCAGATAGCTTCTCAAGAATCTCTCCAACCTGCTCGCCGAACTCAGGTTTCAAAACATTCTGAGCTTCGCCTGGCAGATCGATTGTAATGACGGCAATGCCATCATCTTGCATGTTCAGTTCAAAAATTGACTCAGACATTATTCAACCTCCAGGATCATTGCTGCACCAAGACCACCAGCGGCACAAGCAGTCGTCAAACCAACCCCTCCGCCACGGCGTTTCAGTTCTCTCAATGTTTGCGTAATCATACGTGTACCTGTTGCGGCAAACGGATGGCCATAAGCCAGCGAGCCGCCCAGCACATTGAACTTATCCATATCAATATCACCAATCTTGGTGCGCTGACCGAGCTTTTCTTTTGCGAATTCAGTGGAGCCAAAAGCCTGAATGTTTGAAATAGTCTGCGCGGCAAAGGCTTCATGCATGTCAATTAAGTCTAAATCCTTAAGTTGCATTTTGGCTTTTTTCAGTGCCATTGGAGTTGCATAGGAGGGCCCCATCAGCATGTCATGGGTCGCCTCAATCGCTGCGAATGCATAACTTTTGATATAGCCCAGCGGCTCATAGCCTAGTGCTTTGGCTTGCGATTCTCTCATCATTAATACTGCTGAAGCACCATCACTCAATGGCGTGGAATTCGCTGCAGTTAATGTGCCATATTTTCGATCAAAGGCAGGGCGTAACTTGGCATAGCCCTCAAGGCTAGAATCAAACCGTACAATGTTATCGCGATGCAGCGGCTCTTTTGTGTAAGGCTCAGCGTAAGCAGTCATCACTTCATCATCCAGTTTGCCCTCTTCCCAGGCCAGTGCGGCAAGGGTATGCGAACGATGCGCCAATGCATCCTGTTCTTCGCGGGTAATGCCTCGGTCCCGTGCCATTTGCTCTGCATTCTCGCCCATCGTCATACCGGTAGAGTATTCTTTAATGGCCGGCGGAACTGGCAGTAAGTCTTTAAATCGTAAGCTTTTGATGATGGACAGTTTTTGCCCCACGGTTTTGGCTTTTTGCAAATCGACCAACGCCAGCTGTAATTTGCGGCTTACGCCAATTGGAACAACTGATGATGAGTCGGCGCCACCGGCGATACCGATCGAAACATCGCCTAAGCTGATTGAGTCGGCAAGGCTGGCAACGGTCTGAAAACTGGTAGCACAGGCTCGCGAAACTGAATAGGCATCAGTGTGCACATTCATAGGTGTCCCCAGTACGATCTCACGCGCAATATTGGGCGCCTCGGGCAGAATGACTACCTGTCCAAAAATAACGCGTTCTATCAATTTAGGGTCAAGCTCGCTGCGAACCATCAGCTCATTAACCACCATTTTACCCAGTTCAATAGCATTGATGCCTCGGAAATGGGTCGCCTGTTTAGCAAACGGGGTTCTCAAGCCAGAAATAATAGCTACGCGGTCCTGCTTTGCCCGCGCCCGTTTTCCTGCTGCTGTTTCACTCATGCCGGTCTCCTGATCAAGAGTCTTTTATATGATTATTCCTTCGATTGTACCTGAACGACTCAAGTTTTCAAACAAACGTTTGAATGGCTTGGGTTACTCGTACTTTTCATAGCAGGAGTTTGTCCCTAAGAAACAATTAGTTGCATTTTTAAAGTGATTTTTGATACAACTCAGGGAGCTTTTTTAATACATTGAACTATTCATCAGTTCGGCTTACAAAGCATTACCACAATTGGATACCCCATTATATGAGTATCAAACAACAATTTATTGAATTAGAACAATTCCTTAAGTCACGAATAATTGGTCAGCATGATTTAGTACACAAAATGCTAATTGCCCTGCTGGCAGATGGTCATTTGCTAGTCGAAGGAGCGCCAGGTCTTGCAAAAACTCGCGCCATCAAAGAACTGTCTACTGCCGTTGAAGGTAATTTTCACCGTATCCAGTTTACCCCGGACTTACTACCGGCGGATCTAACGGGAACTGAAATCTATCGACCGCAAGATGGCAGCTTCCACTTTCAGAAAGGCCCACTATTCCATAATATGATTCTGGCGGATGAGATTAACCGTGCTCCTGCAAAGGTCCAGTCAGCTTTATTAGAAGCCATGGCAGAGCGACAAATTACCGTGGGCAGTCATAGTTTTCCATTGCCTCAGCTATTCCTGGTAATGGCGACTCAAAACCCGATTGAACAGGAAGGAACCTATCCTCTTCCAGAAGCACAGCTGGATCGTTTCCTGATGCAGGTCATCGTTGACTACCCTGAAGCTGAAGCAGAAGCAGAGATTCTGGCACTGAATCGTCAGGAAGCATTAACTGGTGAGTCAACTCCAGCAAATCCATTAAGCCAGCAGGATTTGTTCGATGCTCGCAAAGAAGTGCTCTCAACTTATATGGCACCTGAAATTGAGCAATATCTTGTACAGTTGATAATCAGTACCCGTCAGCCAGAAAAACTTGGTGGTTCGATATCCAGTTATATAGAGTATGGCGCAAGCCCTCGTGCCACCATAGCTTTGGATCGTTGTGCTCGCGCGAACGCGTGGCTGAACAATCGTGATTACGTTACGCCTGGGGATGTGCAAACGGTATTATTTGACATCTTGCGTCACCGCATCATCCTAAGCTACCAGGCGGAAGCTGAAGGCGTTACTGCGGATGCCATTATTGATGAGTTAATCAAGCAAGTTCCAACACCATAATTGCTGAATCATTAATGACACAAAAAACCATTACCTCACAGCACGCAGGCTCAAACTCTATCGAGTTAAGTCTAGAGCAGCTAATTGCCTGTCAATATTGGGCGCGTGACAGCATTCCATTGCCCAACAAAAAATCAAAAGCACATCTGGTTGGCGGACATCTGTCGCCCTACAAAGGACGTGGCATGGAGTTTTCAGAGGTAAGGCAATATCAGCCCGGTGATGATATTCGAACAATTGACTGGAAAGTGACAGCTCGTACTGGTGAAGTTCATACCAAAATTTTTCAGGAAGAAAGAGAAAGACCTGTCTTCTTATTGCTGGATTTGCAGGACTCCATGTTTTTTGGTTCAACCAAGCGATTTAAATCCACTCTCGCCTGTTTGCAAGCTGCCAGAGTTTTCTGGACGGCTCATAACTCGGGTAACCGAGTTGGCGCTCTGTTGAGCACTGCAACCGAACACGTAGAGTTAAAACCATCAAATCGTCGGCAAAATGGCTTACGTCTTTTACAGCACATGCTGGAACTGCATAACAATCGATTAAACTCTGTCTACAGAGAGCAGGAAGCTTTTACCATCAATAGTAATTCACTCCGTGATGCTTTATCCCGTTTACGTCATTTAGTAAAAGGCGGAAGCTTGATCTATATATTCAGTGACTTCAGCAATTTATCTGATGCCTGTAAGCAGGACTTGATACACCTCGCTCAACATAACGATATTCATGCGGTCATGATGACAGATCCACTTGAACAGTCGATTCCAGTAGCTGGCGAGTTTATGATTACAGATGGTGATAAAACAATTGCTTTGAATTCAGCAAGGCCCGGTTTTAAAAATCGGTATCAGGAGATGTTCCATGAAAAGCTGGTTAAAACCCAGCAGTTATTCCAGGAGGCACAGTGTAGTTTTGTTGAATACAGCACCGCACAGGAACTGAGCGATTTTGCTATCAATCCTTATCGCAACCGTTCAACCTCAGTGAAGAAAACACTGTCGAGATAGTTATGGCGAATCCACAACAAGCTCAATTACTCGAACAGTTACGGGATATTCATCTTCCAGAAGGTGTTAGCTGGTGGCCACTGGCAATTGGCTGGTGGATCGTCATTGCAATTATCCTTACTGTTATTGTGCTGCTAATCGCAAAAGCAATTGTCAGCAAAAGACGTCAACGCTTTGCGCGCTATGCCTTAATAGAGCTCGATCAAGTAAAGCGCAATACCGATAACGACTGGCTGATGCAAACGCATCACATTATGCGTCGCGCCAGTCTATGTTATTTCCCCAAATCGCAGGTCGCGGTTATGGATAACCGGCACTGGGTTACTTTGCTATACCAGACCGGTAGTGACATCTGGAGCCAACAGAGTTTGAAGTTACTCGAAGAAGGAATCTACCGTAACCCTGATACCATTGACTCGTCTCACCAGCATCAATTTCTACACGAAGCCAGTTTATGGCTAGCACAACTGCCGGACATTAAACAGCTACCAGCACTTGAACCTTCTGCAACAAATCCAGCTCAAGGAGGTCCAGAAGATGTTTGAATTTGTCTGGCCCTGGGTCTGGCTGCTACTACCCTTACCTTTAATTGTCTGGTGGCTGAGTGAACGCAAGCGTAAACAGCAAGCATTAAGAGCACCACTCTTTTTGTATTGGCGCAGTATTCAAGAACAGGAAGGAAAATCAAGTAAGCGATTCCCTTGGCTTACCTTTCTGCTCTGGACCTTAATAATCGGAGCGCTGTCACGTCCCCAGTGGGTTGGCGAAGCTATGGAATTACCAGCGACAGGACGCGACTTGATGCTCAGCATTGACATCTCTGGCTCAATGGAAATGCCAGATATGGTGATAGACAATAAAGAAGTTGATCGGCTGGTTGCCGTTAAAGCATTATTGACGGACTTTATTGCTCGTCGCAAAGGTGACCGAATTGGCCTGATCCTTTTCGGTGAGCAGGCCTATCTGCAAACACCACTGACATTTGATCTGGAAACAGTACAGATCATGCTGGATGAAACCACCATCGGTCTTGCCGGTTCTTCTCGAACCGCAATAGGCGATGGGATAGGCCTTGCAGTAAAGCGGCTTCGTGAACGTGATGCTAATAATCGTGTTCTTATCTTATTAACCGATGGGCAAAACAACACGGGCGTATTGAACCCTCTCCAGGCAGCAGAGCTTGCTGAACACGCCGGAATTACTATCTATACCATTGGTGTCGGTGCTGACGAAATGATCGTTAAAAATCGATTCTTCGGTAATAGACGCATCAACCCATCACTGGAACTTGATGAAGAAACCTTAATAGCCGTAGCGGAGAAAACCGGTGGCCGTTATTTCCGAGCGCGTGACACTCAAGAGATGGAACAGATTTATAAAATTATTGATGAGCTTGAGCCTGTGGAAGATGACTATCAAAGCTATCGCCCGATTAAGGCACTATTTTATATTCCACTGGCGCTAGCATTATTGGTTTCATTGTTATCCATAATCATCCGTACCATGGTGAGTTGGCGCGTCAATAGAACAGCTGTAGTTCGCCAAGCACCAGCAAAACCGGAGGAAACTCATGTTTGATTTTCTTCCTGAAATTACGCAACTCCATTTTATCCGCCCCTGGGCGTGGTTGTTGCTGATTCCAGTCATCCTATTGTGGTGGCTATACAGAACCAAAGGTCAGCAAGCCAGCGGCTGGGCCAAACTAATTGATCAGCACCTGCTAGGCTGGATGATGCCAAACTCGCAATTAGGTAAAAGTATTAAGTGGCAAAAAAACTTATTGCTCACAATGTGGATTCTTTTGGTCATTGCCCTATCGGGGCCCAGCTGGAAGAAGCTGCCACAACCTGTTTTTTCTAATTTGGCATCACGAGTGATAGTCCTGGATTTGTCTTCTTCAATGGATGCACAAGATGTCAAACCCAGTCGCCTGGCTCGAGCCAAGTTCAAATTAACCGACATTTTAAAAGCTATTAAAGACGGCCTAACAGGCTTTGTCGTTTATGCTGGTGACGGATTCATACTCAGCCCTTTAACCAGCGACACCGATACAATTGATAACATGGTTGAGGTTCTCTCTACCAACCTTATGCCATTAGTTGGCAGTAAGCCTGACAAAGGCATCGAAAAAGCGATAGAGCTGCTAGACAATGGTGCCGCTGGTGAAGGTGATATCATCTGGATTACAGATGGCGGAGATGAGGAAGAGTTGTCAAGAATAAAAGAACTAATTAGCAAAACCTCCTACGACCTCAATATTCTTGCTATCGGTACCGCGGAAGGAGCACCCATTCCGATGTCGAATGGATCTGGCTTCGTCAAAGACAACAAAGGCAACATTGTCATTCCTAAATTGAATTACAATGAATTGGCAAATTTTGCAGATGATATCGGAGCAACTCTCACTCCTATGACAGCCGGTAATGAGGACATAGAACTTTTACTGCAACGCCCGCAGTTAACGGTGGATGAAAGGTTGGAAAAACAGGACATTATGGCAGACCGCTGGGAAGATGCAGGCTTCTGGTTATTATTTTTAGTACTGCCAATTTTATTACTAGGTTTCAAACACCGCTCAATGTTCGCGATAGTGCTTGTAATTAGCGTTGGCAGTTTTGCGAGCCCTCAGGCTCAAGCCAACCCGCTAGAAAGTCTTTTCCTCAATAAGGATCAGCAGGCTAAAAAGCTTCTGAATGAGGAGCAGTATCAAGAGGCTTATAAGACATTCGAAGATCCTGAGTGGAAGGCTGTAGCTGCTTATCGCAATGGCGACTATCAAATAGCAGAAAATAATTTTGAGAATGGTCAGCAACTCTCCCCTGCTGACAAGTTATATAATAAAGCCAATGCACAGGCTCTGGCCGGTGAACTTGAGGCAGCGGTATCGAGCTATAAAGAAGCGTTACAACTCAATCCGGATCACCAGGATGCCCTGTACAATAAGAAAATAGTTGAAGACCTGTTAAAGCAACAACAGCAAGAAAATCAACAAAGCCAACAACAGGATGAGTCCCAATCCGAACGAGAACAAAATGATCAGCAGCAGGAGCAACAACAGGATCAGAACTCTCAAAGTGATGAATCCAGCGAGCAGCAGCAACAGCCTAGTGATCAACAACAACAAAAGCCTGAGTTGACTGAAGAAGAGTTGCAGCAACAATTTAAAGAAGAGGAAAAGGATCAGGAACTGGATCAGTGGTTGAAACGCTTACCAGATGATCCAGGCGGTTTACTACGTCGAAAAATGTATCAGGAATATCGCGAACGTGGTCATAAACAACATGTTGATGAGACATGGTAATCACAATCTGAACGGGTTTATGTACGATGCAAATACTTAGACAAATATCCATGTACGGCTTGTTAATCATTGGGCTGTTTTTCACTCAAGTCCTGGAAGCCAAGGTTCAGTATTTTCTGGACCGTGGAGAGATTCGCGAGAATGAAACTTTTCGACTCAAGATAGTTGTACAAAGTCCATCAACCCTGGCCAATGCTCTGACGCTTGATTTTTTACCAGAAGAACTGGAGCGACTGAGCCTGCAACAGTTTAACAATAGCACCATGATTGATGGTAAGTTTCATAGTGAAATGGGCTGGGAAGTTAAACTTCTGGCAAGACAGGCTGGAACCTATACTGTACCTGCTACAAAGTTTGGCAGTGAAACTGCTGATTCTTTTACCATTCGAATTTTACCCGCAATAGATGAGCTCAAGGAGGACAACAGCCCAGCTAAAGTTAAACTTCGCGCGGCTCTTAATCTTGAAGAAGTTTATGTCCAGCAACAACTTATCCTGACCGTACGAATTTATCGCTCGGTGGTTACCCGCCACGAAAGTTTGACGCTCCCAAAAGCAACCGGAGCAGTGCTTGAGCAACTGGGTGATGATAGAACCTTTGAAATGGTTCAGGGCAATACCAGTTATCGAGTAGTTGAACGTCAATTTGCCATATTCCCTCAGCAAAGTGGCGAGCTACTGATTGAACCAATGACATACACGGCAACCATTCTGGATGAAAATCAGTCGTCGAACCCATGGGGACTTAGCCGCACCAAGCCTATTTCGCTAAGCACGCCACAATACAAGGTTACTGTAAAACCCAAGCCTGTCTCAGCCGAAGAGCCATGGCTACCAGCGACCAACTTGAAGCTGGAAGCTAACTGGCTTCCAGCCAATCAAACTTTTGAAGTTGGCACCCCTGCCACCTTAGAGTTCAAAATTAAAGGCACAGGCCTGCTGCAAACTCAACTACCTAACATTACTTTTCCTGAGGTTGATGGCGTCAAAATCTATCGGGATACTCCCGAATTCCAACAGCTGATTAACCGTCTTGGCGTTACCAGTCATCATATAGAAAAATTAGCAATAGTGCCCAGTCAGTCTGGCGAAGTAAGC
Organism: Kangiella profundi; assembly: GCF_002838765.1. Classification (NCBI taxonomy): domain Bacteria; kingdom Pseudomonadati; phylum Pseudomonadota; class Gammaproteobacteria; order Kangiellales; family Kangiellaceae; genus Kangiella; species Kangiella profundi. The sequence goes on from NZ_CP025120.1 coordinate 1,983,211, forward strand.
ATACCTGAAGTTCGTATACCCTGGTGGAACACAGTGACAGACAAACAGGACTATGCGGTACTCCCACCTATGACAATCGAGGTAAAACCTCAAGCTCAAACCAGTCAAGAGGCATCTACTCAACCGGTAATATCCAATAAAACTAACAATGAACAGAAAATCAACGAAACTGGAGCTGCTCAGGCAGACAATGTGAAAACCACTGAGGAAACTTTAAATATCTGGCAAATTATCAGCATCATTCTGGCCGCACTTTGGTTGCTCACACTTATACTCTGGCGGTTTACTAAACCCAAACAATATGGCTCTGATAACAATGTCATGACATCCTCTTCGAACCAACTTGACCAGAACTTCAAAGCCAGCCTAAGCGACATTGAACGTGCCTGTAAAAATAATGATGCCAAAACCGCACATCAACTCCTGCTTCAGTGGTGTCGCAGTCAACCACATTTAAACCATATTCAGAACCTTGGCCAACTTAAACAAATGGCTAAGAATACAGAACTGGCAAATCAACTGGAGCACTTGCAGGCATCGCTTTATTCACCAGGTCGTGAGCGCCCATGGCAAGGCCAAGAGCTGGCCAATGCACTTCAACATTTGCCAAAACCCTCCTCGGATAAGGATGAACAGGGATTACCTAAACTGTATTCATAACAGTTACTCCATTCTCCTCTAATTAACTGACCGGCTCAGTGCCATCATTGGCACTCCGGTCGACTGTTGCTACAATGCCTTCTTTTGGTCATGAGATAACATTTATGCAACTCAATCAATCGAAAGCCATTATCAGTGGCGGAGCTTCTGGTTTAGGATTTGCCACTGCAAAAAATATTATTGAACAGGGTGGCAAAGCCGTATTGTTAGATATCAATGAAGAACAAGGTCAAAAAGCAGCAAGCGAGCTTGGTCAAAACGCTCTATTCATCAAGACAGACATCAGCAATGAAAGTGATGTTGAGTCAGCAGCCGACAAAGCTGCTGAATTTATGGGTGGTATCAATCTTGCGGTAGGTTGTGCAGGTGTTTTAGGCGCAGGTCTTATTCACAGTAAAAAAGGGCCAATGCCAGCCGAATACTTCCAGAACGTCGTCAATATCAATCTAGTCGGTACTTTCCTTCTGACCCGTGCTGCATCACGCCATATGCAGAACAATGAGCCAGTAGATGGCGAACGTGGTGTCATTATTCATACAGCTTCAATCGCAGCTTATGAAGGTCAGATTGGTCAAACAGCTTATTCAGCGACTAAATCAGCAATCGTGGGCATGGTTTTACCATTAGCTCGAGAGTTTGCCCGCATCAATGTTCGTGTCATGGCAATCGCACCTGGTGTATTTGAAACTCCTATGATGGAAAAAATCACTCCAGAAATCTGCGAACAGATCGCTGCCGGCATCCCTAACCCTTCTCGCTTTGGCAAGCCTTCAGAGTTTGCTTTGACCGTGCAGCAAGTTGTTGAGAATCAATACCTTAACGGCTCAACTATTCGTCTGGACGCAGCGGCGCGACTACAGTAATGCTAGAATCAGCACCAGCAAAGCAACCATCATGGCTGGTGCTGATACTTCACCATATCCAGAAAACTTCTGTCCTGACGTCTTTCAGCAATTACTAAGCTATCGTCAAGCTGAGCTTTCTCTTTCAGCACATCATTGATTTCCTGCTGATCAATAGGTTCCTGCTTAATATATGTCTCTTTGTCTTTTGACTGATAATTCCAAAAGGCCTCAAATTCCTTGGCAAAACGGGCTGGTTCTTTAAGCTCTTCTGATAATACTAATGTACACATGGCTTTTTCCTCTTTGTTTATTTGACGATTCCATTACAGCACCCAATTCTGAAAGCCATATGATCCAATTATGGCGAATTATGGCAATGACTCTCTTAACTTATTGAAATACGATATTACTCCTAATCAGAGTAAAAAAATACCCAGCCGAGCTGGGTATTTTAAGGTTTATATTATAATTATCACTTTATCAGACGATGACTGCGTTGCACCAGAATCTGCAACTCTCGTAGCGCCACTGAGAACTTGGAGAACTCATGGGTACTGGTTTGTCTGAAGTCAGTAACCATTTCACGCCAACGTGATAGCAAATCATCATGATCGGCCAGGAAGTGCTTGATCCGTGTATCTGCTGACTTGTACTTATTGGTCAAAGGCAATACCGCTTCAATCAAGTTTCGTTGCTGGTAATCCAGCTCTTCGCGGAATGCGGCACGAGCAAATGCCTGCCAATGATTGAGAACAGGTTGTGCGATGATTTGAGTCAGGAACCAATGGAGGTTAATTTCCGCACCCAGTTTGTAGTAAACCTCTGCTACCAACAGAATTGGCAGATCATACTGTTTGGCCAGCTCAATGATATCCATTGCTGAGAACATAGTGCTCAGCAATGAAACCTGGCGAGCTAGCTTCTCTGGTACACCCTGCGCAATCAATTGCTGTGCATCTTTCTCAATGCCCTGAGCTTCTTTTGCTTCCAATGTTTTATGAACATTGCGTTGCAATTCAACCACGCCATCACGGAAATAACTGACGACTTCAGCAATGGACTGATCCTTGCGACGATTACGCACGAACCAGCGAGTAGCACGGCGTACAATACGACGCGCCTGGAACATCATCTGAATCTGTACATTAGCCGGGACTTTATTATCCAGCTCTTCGATACTATCCCAGAGTCCTTGCATACCAAAAGTTTCTTTGGCCATGGCATAACATTGCGCCACTTCGCCAATATTAGCACCAACCTCATCAATCACTCGGAATGCAAAGTTAGTTCCCATCAGGTTGACCATTTCATTAGCCACACTCATCGCTATAATTTCATCGCGTAGTGGGTGCTTGGCCATCACTTCAGAGTATTTGGCACGTAATGGTTTCGGGAAATATTCGACCAGATAGCGCTCAAAATATTTTTCTTCTGTGACTTCAGGAATTCGTAATGAATCCTTAAGCTGCATTTTGCCATAAGCTAATAGCACTGATAGCTCGGCGCGGGTTAAACCCTGCCCTTTGGATTCACGCTCGAGCATTTCTTCATCGGTTGGCAGATATTCAAGCTCACGATCAAGCTGAACATCTTTTTCCAGACCATGGATAAAGCGCATATGCTCCTTAACCATACTCGGCGCACGCGACTCGGTAATACTGATAGACTGGATTTGGCGATAGTTATCTTCGATAACAATTTGCGAAACTTCATCAGTCATTTTAGCCAACAGCGTATTACGCTGCTTTTCGGTCATATTGTGCTCAGCCATGATGCCATTCAGCAAGATCTTAATGTTGACCTCATTGTCTGAACAGTTCACGCCACCAGCATTATCAATAAAATCTGTGTTGGCACGGCCGCCATTGAGCATATACTCAATTCGACCCAGCTGGGTACAGCCCAAGTTACCGCCCTCACCTATGACGCGAGCTTTTACCTCATTACCATTAACACGAACACTATCATTTGCGCGGTCACCCACGTCAGCGTGAGTTTCTTTAGAGGATTTAACGTAAGTACCAATACCGCCATTCCAGAATAGATCAACCTTCATTTTCAAGGCTGCATTGATAAATTCATTCGGTGATAGCGATTTTGCCTTAACGCCCAACATTTCCTGAATTTCAGGCGTTAAAGTAATGGACTTGGCACTACGTTCAAATACGCCACCGCCTTTAGAAATTAATGATGCGTTGTAATCATTCCAGCCAGAACGCGGCAAGTTAAACAAACGCTCACGTTCTTTATAGGAAGCAGCCGAATCCGGATTTGGATCGACGAATATATGCATATGGTTGAAGGCAACTTGCAGGCGGATGTGCTTTGACAGCAACATACCGTTACCAAATACGTCACCGGACATGTCACCACAGCCCACAACCGTAAAGTCTTCGCTCTGGCAATTAATACCCATTTCGCGGAAGTGACGTTTGACCGACTCCCAGGCACCTTTCGCAGTAATACCCATCGCTTTATGGTCGTAGCCATTGCTACCACCAGAAGCAAAGGCATCACCTAACCAATGACCATACTCTAGCGAAATGCCGTTGGCGATATCCGAGAAAGTTGCAGTACCTTTATCTGCTGCAACAACCAAATACGGATCAGGCTCATCGTGAATCACAACATCGTTAGGATGAACCAGCTTATCAGCCACGTAATTATCAGTAATATCCAACAATGCACGAATAAAGGTTTTATAACACTCTACGCCTTCGGCAAAGAATGCATCACGACCACCCGTAGTTGGCAATTGCTTACAGACAAAACCACCTTTAGCACCTACCGGGACAATTACAGAGTTTTTCACCTGCTGAGCTTTAACCAGACCCAAGACCTCAGTACGGAAGTCTTCACGTCGATCTGACCAGCGCAAACCACCACGAGCTACTTTACCACCACGCAAGTGAACACCCTCAACACGTGGTGAATAAACAAATATCTCAAACATTGGAACCGGTTTTGGAATACCGGTAATCATAGATGGCTTTAACTTGAAGGAAATATAGCTCTTATCTTTGCCATCTTCGGCTTTCTGATAAAAATTGGTGCGCAATGTTGCGTCAATGACTTGCAAATATTTATTGACGATTTTGTCCTGATCAAGATTACTGACCTGCTCGAATTTCTTCTTTAGATCACGTTTTAGAGCATTGTACTTGCGCTCATTAAACTCTTGCTGAGGGTTAAATCGGTGTTCGAATAATTCAACCAGGCCATGAGCAATCTCAGAATATTGAGACAATGTCTGTTCGATATAGGTCTGGCTGAAGGTGAAGCCAATCTGCCACATATACTTGGCATACGCACGAAGCATGGCAACCTGACGCCAATCCAGGCCAGTTGCAATGATTAAACGATTGAAGCCATCTTTTTCCGCCTGATTTGTCCAGGCCTTGGCGAATGCTTCCTGGAACTTATCACGCACTGAGTCAACATCAATATCATTGTCATAACGCACACTGAAATCCATAATCCACATGGTTCCAAGCGCTTCGGACGATATTTTATAAGGTGTTTCATCAATTACGGTCAGCCCCATATTTTCTAGCAGAGGCAAGACCTCTGAAAGTGGTATAGGTTGCTCACGATTAAATAATTTAAAGCGTAATAGACCACCCTCAATCTGCTTTTTGTAAAGCAGCATATCAAATGGGCGCTCTTCGCTTAGACGCTCAATATGCTTAATATCCGCGATGGCTGACAACACACTCTGCTGATTCTGATAACCAGGTGAGAAGGCATTAGCATATTTTTTCTGTAACTTGGTCGCCTCAGCTGGTTCATAAAGATGCGCAATTGTATCAACTAGAACATCTTCCCAACTTAAGGCTGCTTCCTGTAAATCTGCCTGCAGCTTTGTTAGGTCGTAGTCAATCGCTTCAGCATTTTCTACAGGCACACGGAAATGAGTGCGCACTAGATTTGATTCTGAGAAGTGAGTATTAAATTCAATTTCACCCTTACTACCAAAAGTTTCTGACAGAATCTCTGTCATACGCAAACGAACCTTGGTGTTGTAGGTGTCTCTAGGAACAAAGCAAAGCACCGAGAAATAACGGCCAAATGGATCGCGACGTACAAAGGCTCTAACCTGGCGGCGCTCCTGAATGTGCAGGATACCCATCGCAACATTCAACAACTTCAAAGTAGGGATCTGGAATAGCTCATCTCTTGGGTAAGTTTCCAGAATATTCTTCAAAGCTTTATAGTCATGACCGCCCTGCTTAAGCCCTGACTCAGCTAGAACGTTATGAATCTTCTTACGCAGCACAGGAATAAACTGCGGATCCATGTTATAGGCTGCAGAAGTAAAGAGGCCGAAGAAGCGATATTCGCCAATAACTTCTCCGTCTTTGTTAAAGCGCTTAACACCGATGTAATCAATATGGCTCGGACGGTGTACTGAAGAGACCGTGCTGGTTTTAGTAAGGACTAATATATGTTCATTAGATAGTGCCAGCTTCTGAGCACCTTTTGGTGACTCCGATAAACTGTAGGCTTTTTGTTTGGCAGGTTCCGCTAAAGTACCAAGTCCACTGCCTTTAACCGGTTTTAATAACAAATCATCTTTTGATTTTTTCAAATCATAAGTGAGGGAGCCCATGAATACGAAGTGATTAGCTTTTACCCAGCGAAGGAAATCAAGTGCCTCTTCTATTCTATCTTTACGCAAAGGCGGTGGAGTCGATTCAAGCTCATTAATGATACTGGCAAGCTTATCGCGCATCGGATGCCAGTCACGTACTGTTGCTCTAACGTCGCCTAAAATACGCAACAAATCAGCTTCTATCTGCTTAATGGTGTCTTCGTCGAGCTGCTTGTCAATTTCAATATACATTGGCGTTTCAATGTTCTTGTTCTTTTCGCACTCATCATCGACACATAAATTGACAGATTTAACCTTGCCATTTTTATCACGAGCAACCTGTATGGGAACATGGATGTGTAAATGCACATCAATTCCATGACGATTAAGCTCCATGCGAATTGAGTCAACCAGGAATGGCATATCCGCATGATTTAACTCAATAATGGTA